>CAZOES010000016.1:26200-45490 GCA_964578865.1 uncultured Gemmatimonadaceae bacterium
GCCGGGGGAACTTCAGCCGAAGAGCCGGCGCCGGACCGCGGTTTCCCGTTCGAGCCGGCCGCACATCAGCTCGCAGAGGCGGAGAACATCCGCATCCGCCAGACGGTACCAGGCGTTGAGACCATCCTTGCGGCGCTCGACCAGTCCCGCGTCATGCAGCACCCGGAGATGGCGGGAGGCGTTCGCCTGAGTCAGCCCCGTGGCCGAGAGGATATCGGTCACGGTGCGCTCACCCTGGCGCAGCGCCTGCAGGATCTCCAGTCGGGAAGGCTCGCTCAGGGCCTTGAACCGATCGGCCACATGTCGAAGCTGGTCCGAGCTCAGTGCTTTACCCGCCATCCTGTCACCATTCCTTCCACAAGTCTTCACAAAACTATCTCCTCCCGGGTCCGGGAGAAGCCGGAGCGCTCGACCGACTGCTTCCGAGACTTGCCAGTATCCATACATGAGTATATAGTCATATACACGTATTGCAACAGGGGCTGGGAGATGCGACGGGCAAGGTGGGGTGCGGGGCTGGCCATGTGGTTGGGAATGCTGCCGGGACCGGCAGCCGCGCAGGATCTGCTGACCCTGGGGCAGGCCCTCGAGCGCGCCCGGACTTCGGCCTGGGCCAATCAGATCGCCGCTGCAGACGCGAGAGCTCGCGCCGGGGATGCTCTTGCTCCCTACCAGGGGATTCTGCCCTCGGTTCGACTCGAGTCGGGCTACATCGCCACGACCGATCCCCTGTCCGCTTTCGGTTTCACCCTGCGGCAGCGGAACGTCACTCCGGCTGCGTTCGCTCCCGACCGACTGAACGATCCACCGACCACCCACGGGATCGGAACCAGCGTCATCCTGGAACAGCCGATCTTCAACGCCGATGCCTGGCTGGGGCGGAAGGCCGCGGCCCGGGCCCGGCAGGCAGCGGAAGCCGGGGCAGCGTGGGTCCGGAGCGGAACGGCGCTCGAAGTCGTGCGCAGGTACTGGGGCGCAGTCCTGGCAAGCGAAGAGGTGAGCACCCTGACGGCGGCCGAGCAAGCGGCCCAGTCGCACCACCGGCAAGCCCTGGCGCTGGTCTCGCAGGGCCTGGCGACCCGATCGGACGCTCTCCTCACCGAAGTAAAGGCCGGTGAGGTGCGGTCTCAGCTGCTCGGCGCGCAGAGCCGGGACCGACTGGCCCGCCACGCGCTGGCAGTGCTTCTCGGTGCACCAACCGACACCGCCTTCCTGCTTCCGGACGCACTTCCCCAGCCGACAGCCGATGCCGGGCTACCCGCCGCAGGGGGGGAACGGGCCGATGTGATGGCCGCGGAGCAGGCGTATCAGGCAGCGCAGGCGAACGCCAGCCGGGCAGGCTCATCGCTGCTCCCCCGGCTCAATGGATTCGGGCGACTGGACTGGAACACGCCCGGCACCCCCTTCGGAGGGAAACGCGCCTGGACCGTGGGCCTGGTTTTGAGTTGGGCGCCCTTCAGCGGCGGAGCCGATATCGCGGACCGCCGCCGCAGTCGGGCCGGCCGAGACGCGGCCGCCGCGCAGGCCGAAGCGGCTGCGGCTCAGGCAAACCTGGAACTGCTTCAGGCGAGAGAGGATCTGACCCTGGCAATACAGCGGCTCGAGATCGCGACCGTGTCGGTTGCTCAGGCGACCGAAGCCCATCGCATTGTCAGCCGGAAGTATGACGGCGGGCTCGCCACGGTCACTGAACTGTTTGACGCTTCTGCCGCCCAGACCGCATCGGAACTGGCAAGGTCGGCAGCGCGCTACGACGCGCTGATCGCGCGCACTGCGCTGGATCATGCCAGTGGGAGACCAATTCAATGAAACGAGACTCACGTCGGATCCGGCAGCTGCCGGCTATTCCTCTCCTGCTGGCTGGGATGACTGCCTGTGGGAGTGAGCCGCAGACTCGGGTCGAATCGCGGTCGGCCCGGGTCGACCAGCCGGCCTATGCGGTGCGGGAGACCACGATCACCGAGACCTACGACGCCACCGGTATCGCCGAGCCGGTGCAGCGTTCGATGCTGAGTACCAGGATCATGGGAAATGTGCTGGTGGTACTGGTACACGAGGGGGACCGAGTAGCGGCCGGCCAGCCGCTGGTCCGCCTCGACGGGCGCGAATTGGAATCGCGCCGGGCCCAGATCACCGCGGGACTGGAGGCAGCACGGGCGGTACATCTGGAGGCCGCGACCCAGGCCGAGAGGTTCCGTCGTCTGTACCAGGACAGCGCGGCGAGTCGCTATCAACTGGATCAGGCTGAAACCGGGCTGGCCCGGGCCGAAGCCGGTCTCAAAACTGCTCAGGCCGGGCTGGGGGAACTGGACGCGGTGGGAAGCTATACCGAGGTCCGCGCTCCGTTCGCTGGCCTGATCACCCGGCGGATGGTCGATCCCGGCGGGTTCGCCGCGCCCGGAACGCCGCTGATCGAGATCCAGGATCCCTCCATGCTGCGGGTCCAAGTCTCGGTACCCCCGACGGTCGCGGCGACGCTGCGCTCGGGCGTGCCGGTAGATCTCCAGATCGAAGGACGCAGAGCCAGCGGCCGGGTGGAGGCCATTGTGCCGTCCCCGGTCGGCTCCGTCTACCGGCTGAATATCCTGGTCGACAATCGCCGGGCCGGCTTCTTGGTGGGCGGGTCGGCCCTGGCGCCGATTCCGACCGGGCAGCGCACCGGCATCCTGATTCCATCGCGCGCTGTCATTAGAGAAGGCGATCTGACCGGTGTGCGGGTTCTCACCGCCGAAGGGTCGCAACTCAGGTGGGTGAGACTGGGCCGGGAATTTCCGGTTCGCCCCGGTTCGGCGCAAGCTGAGCCGCTGGTGGAAGTACTGTCGGGGTTGGCCGCGGGTGATGCTCTACTGCCCGGGGAGACCTGACCATGGGCGTCACCGGCCGTCTCGCCCGGCGGTTTCTTCATTCCCGCCTTACGCCGCTGCTGGCCATCGCGGCGCTGGCCTCGGGCATCATGGCCCTCATCGCCACGCCCAGGGAAGAAGAGCCTCAGATCTCGGTACCCATGATCGATGTCGTCATGGCGCTGCCGGGCGGTGCTCCGTCCGAAGTGGAGAATCTGATCACCAAGCCGCTGGAACAGCGGATGTGGGAGATTCCCGCAGTGGACCATGTGTACTCCATGAGCGGCGAGGGGTACGCGATGGTCACCGTGCGATTCCGGGTCGGCGAAGATCAGGAACGGAGTGTCACCCGGGTCGCGGCCAAGCTGGCGGCCGATGCCGACCGGCTGCCCCCCGGGGCGCTCGCTCCGGTGATCCGGCCTCACTCGATCGACGATGTTCCGATCCTGACGCTGACGCTGGCCTCCCGACGCTACGCCTCGAACCAGCTGCGGCAACTGGCGCTGCAACTGACGGAAGAGATTCGGACGGTCACCGACGTGGCCGCGGTCGAGGTCATTGGCGGTGAGCCTCGCCGGATCCGGGTGGATCTCGATCCGGCCCGGATGGCGGCGGCCGGCGTGACCCCGGGAGAAATCGCAGCGGCGCTGAGAGGCGCCAACGCCCGGCTGGACGCCGGCGAGGTGATTTCCGCCGGCCAGTCCTACCGGGTCGAAATCGGGGCGCCGCTGCAATCACCGACCGAAGTGGAAGAAGTGATCGTTTCCACCCGCGGTGCTCTGGTCCCCCTTCGCCAGGTCGCAACCGTCAGCGAGCAAGCCGGCGACCCGGCCAGCTATGTCTCCAACTCCGCTGGGGATTCCACCGCCGAAAGCGCGGTCACGATCTCCATCGCCAAGCGTCGGGGAGCCAACGCGACCCTGGTGGCCCGGCGCGCCATCGACCGGGTGGAACAGGCCAGGGGCCGCCTGCTGCCGGCCGATGTTTCGGTGCACACCACCCGGAACTACGGAGAGACCGCCCGGGAGAAGGCGGCCGAACTGATTCTGCATCTGGGTATCGCGACGCTTTCAGTGACTCTCCTGGTCGCAGTGTTTCTGGGCTGGCGGGAGGCGGCTGTCGTCCTGGTGGCCGTGCCGGTCACCCTCGCACTGACCTTGTTCAGCTACTACGCGCTGGGCTACACCCTCAACCGGATCACCCTGTTCGCGCTGATCTTCTCGATCGGCATCCTGGTGGACGATGCCATCGTCGTGGTCGAGAACATCAATCGCCACCTCGGCCTGGGCGCCGGAACAGCCGATGAGGCCACGATCGAAGGAGTCGACGAAGTCGGCAATCCCACTATCCTGGCTACCCTGACGGTGATCGCCGCCATTCTTCCCATGGCGTTTGTCTCCGGCCTGATGGGACCCTACATGCGTCCCATTCCGGTCGGGGCCTCGGTGGCGATGCTGGCCTCGCTGGGTGTTGCCTTCATCATCACTCCCTATCTCGGTCTGCGGCTGCTCCGACGCCATGCCGCTGCCCGATCGCACCCTGCCGAGTCGAAGGAAGGCCGGTTGGCCCGCTGGTACCGCTCGGCGATGGAGCGGCTGATGGAGCGGCGCCGGACCCGCCTGGTCTTTCTTGGGGGAGTAGCCCTGCTGCTCGGCGGTTCGGTGCTGCTGCTCGCCTTCCGGGTGGTCCAGGTGAAGATGCTTCCCTTCGACAACAAGTCGGAGTTCCAGATCATTCTGGATTTTCCGGAGGGAACGCCGCTCGAGACCAGCGCGGCAGCTGCCGCCGAGATTGCCACCATGCTGCGGGGCGTGCCGGAAGTGCGGGAGACCCAGGTCTACGCCGGGGTAGCCGCGCCCTTCAACTTCAATGGGCTGGTACGGCACTACTTCCTCCGGCGGGGATCCAACGTTGCCGACATCCAGGTGAACCTGACGGACAAAGGAGACCGCCGGCGCCAGAGTCACGCCATCGCCAGTGCGGTGCGGCAGCCGGTTGATTCGATCGCGCGACGCTACGGCGCCTCGGCCAAGATCGCGGAGATACCTCCCGGCCCGCCGGTACTCTCTACGCTGGTAGCGGAGGTCTACGGCGCCAACGACAGCGTTCGGCTGGAGGCAGCCAGAAAAGTGAAACAGGTCTTTCTGGCCACGCCCGGTGTAGTCGATGTGGACTGGACGGTGGAGGATCCCGAGACGCGGTTGGGTTTCCGGGTTGATCGGGCGGTGGCCGCGGCGGCCGGGGTTCAGGTAGAGGATGTGGTGCGGACCGTGTACCTGGCTCAGGCGGGAGCGCCGGCCGGGAGGATTACGTCCGCCACCGCCCGGGAACCGGTGGCGATCCAGCTGCGGCTGCCGCAGGAACGCCGGACCGGGGCCCAGGCGCTGCTGAGTCTCCCGATTCCCACGGCGCATGGCCCCGAGCCGCTGGGGCGCTTTGTCCGGCTGGATTCGACTCCCCAGCAATCGGCCCGTTTCCGGCGCGACCTCAGGCCCGCGATCTATGTAACCGGCGATGTCGCCGGCCGGATCGAAAGCCCGGTCTACGCCATCCTGGCGATGAATCGCGCACTCGATACCATGCGAGTCAACGGCGAAGCCATCTCCCGCTACAACGCGGTTCAGCCCGACCGGCTGGATGAAACGGCCATCAAGTGGGACGGAGAGTGGCAGATCACCATCGAGGTATTCCGCGATCTGGGATTCGCCTTCGCGATGGTCCTACTCCTCATCTATGTGCTGGTGGTGTGGTGGTTCGAGTCCTTTGCCATCCCGCTGGTCATCATGGCGCCGATTCCGCTCACGCTCATCGGGATTCTGCCAGGGCACGCCATCAGCGGCGCCTTTTTCACCGCCACCAGCATGATCGGGATGATCGCCCTGGCCGGCATCATCGTGCGCAACTCCATCCTGCTGGTTGACTTCATCCAGCTGGCCGAGCAGCGGGGCCTCCCACTGCAGGTGGCGGTGATCGAGGCAGGGGCGGTCCGCTTTCGTCCGATTGCGCTGACCGCGGCGGCAGTGGTGACCGGAGGCCTGGTCATGGTGCTGGACCCGATCTTTCAGGGCCTGGCGGTGGCGCTGATCAGCGGTGCGATCGTCGCGACCATGCTCACAATGGTGGTAGTGCCGCTGAGTTACTGGATGCTCCGACGAACCCCAGCCTCACAATCACGCCCAACAGGAGGCCCTCATGTGCCATGACAATGTGATCCGCCGATTTGCCGGAGTTTTCGTGCTGGTTTCGCTGGCGCTGGGCTGGTGGGCCCACCCGGCCTGGTACCTGTTCACAGCATTCGTGGGTGTGAACCTGATTCAGTCGAGTCTGACCGGCTTTTGCCCCCTGGAACGGATTCTGGGGCGGTTGGAATGGTTCGGTTGCCGGCCCGGTGGAGGGCCTGGGCAGGTGTGAGGAAAGTCACACCTTAACAGATCGAGGGGCGATGCGTCGAAGGGGTGAAGCTGGCCGCAACCAGGAACCCCCACAGGAGTGAAGTTATGCCGCATCGCCTGCTCAAGCCCGGCGCCGTTCTGCTGGGCGCCATGGTTCTGACTCTCGCCGCGTGCAGCGGCAACGAGAACGGGCCGACCGACAACCTCAATACGCTCAGCTCCAACCAGGTCCAGGACCTGGGCGAAGATGTGGCCGAGGATCTGGTCGAGATCACCGACGCCTCGGTGTACAACGCAAATACCGGGATCAATCTGGAGGGATCGCTGGTGGGCGGGGTCCGCATTACCAATGCCCCGCCTTCCTGTATCACCGTTTCGCCCACCCCTCCGACCAACAGTGACGGCGATATCGTGCCCGACTCGGTCCGGCTCAGCTATGACTGCGGCTTCACCCGGGCCAATGGGGTGCTGGTCGACTCGCTGTTCGGATCGATCGATTTCCTCGATCCCCAGCCCACCGTGGTGAGTCTTGGGGTCAAGCACATCTTTACCGATTTCACCCGCAAGCGGATCAACACCGCCTTCCCCCTGCGGAGCTTCACCGCGGTGCATAACGGAATCCGTGAGTGGGGTGGCAACACCGACACTCTGGGCCACACCATCACCAACTTCAGCACCGTCCGCACCCATGTGAGCGGGCGCCAGACCACCCACCTCAAGGACTGGGTTTCCAGGTTCGTGGCTACCACGCCGGGGACCATCGGGCTGGGGATCCCGCTTCCGGCCGGTGCCTGGACCCTGAACGGTACCAGCACCTGGACCAGCGGGGCCCGGAGCTGGAGCGTGGCGGTTACCACCGCGGAGGCGCTTCAGTACGACCCGAGTTGTGAGGTGACTCCGCGGATTACCGATGGAACGCTGGATCTGGTGGTGACCCGCAATGGGGAGATCACCAACGTGGAGATCGTGTTCATGAATTGTGGCCAGTATCAGGTGACCAAGACGGTCGGTAATGCGTCATAGCTGAGATGGTTGCTACAGCGTGAAAAGTGAAAGGTGAAAAGTGGGACGGGACAGGTTCCAAGCCCCGTCTCACTTTTCACTTTTCACGTTTCACGTAGTTCGGTACGCCCCCTCCCCCTCGTCGTTACCCCGACTATATTCCCGCCCGGTTTTGCTACCCCGAAGTCCGCCACTTTTTCATGGAGCAGTCATGCGTATCCTGGCCCTTACGGCCCTGAGTGCAGTGATGCTGGGCTGTGGCCAGCAGGCTGGCACCGGAACTCCCAAGCTTGCTTCGCAGGAGGACAGCGTCAGCTACATCCTCGGCTACAAGATGGGTGAGAATCTCAAGCAGCAGTCGGTGCCGGTGAACCCGGCGATCATCTACGGCGGCATGCAGGCGGGCTTCACCGGGAAGCCGGCGATGATGCAGGACAGCACCATGCAGCAGGTGATGATGGCGTTTCAGGTGAGGATGATGGGTGTGCAGCACCAGAAGGATTCGGCCTCGGCGATCGAAAACGAAAAGGCGGGCAAGGAGTTCATGGACGCGAACAAGTCGAAGGAAGGCGTGAAGACCACCGCCAGCGGTCTGCAGTACAAGGTCGTGAAGGAAGGCACTGGCGCGAAGCCAAAGGCCACCAGCACTGTAACCGTGCATTACACTGGCACCCTGCTGGACGGGAAAAAGTTCGATAGCTCCTACGACCACGGCCAGCCGGCCACCTTCGCGCTCAACCAGGTGATTCCCGGCTGGACCGAGGGTCTGCAGCTGATGACCCCGGGCTCCAAGTACGAGTTCTGGATCCCCGGCAACCTGGGTTACGGTCCGGCCGGTTCGCCGCCCCAGATTCCGCCCAATGCGACCCTGCACTTCGAAGTAGAATTGCTCTCGGTGAAGTGAGGGGTTCGTAAGACGTGAGACGTGAGACGTAACAAAACTCGAGGGATCCTTCTGGTGTGGAGGGATCCCTCGAATGTTTGGTACGTCTCCCGTCTCCCGTCTCCCGTCTCACGATCGACGCACTATTCAGTAAGTCTGACTCTTTCCACCCGCCGCGTCTTCGACGGTTCGTTGTAGATCCTCAACTCCACAATGGTTCCCCGGCCCGCTTCGCGCAGGGCCGAGCGGAGCTCGCTCACCGTCGTCACCGGCTTCCCTTCGACTGAGAGAATCACATCCGGGCCGCCGTTGTCGGGGCCGGCGATGTGATCGGCCGAGGGTCCGTCCTGATCCACTCCGGTCACCACCAAGCCACGCACCTCGCCTGCTTCACTGGGTTCGACCGTAATTCCCAATGCGCTCATTGCGACGGCGCTCTGTGGCTCGGCCTGCTGCCGGTTCCTTCCGCTGGAGGCTTCTTCAGTGGCCTCGGCCGGCGCCTCGGTCAGCGTCACGTTGACGGTCTTGTGTACGCCTCCCTTCCGCATCACTTCGATCTTCACTGTTTCGCCGGGGCGCCGGAACGCGATCGCCTGTTGGACCTGGCTGACGTAATCGACCGGATTGCCTTCGACCGAGACGATCAGGTCGCCCTGCTGCAGCCCGGCTTTGCGGGCCGGTGAGTCTTCCTCGCCCAGGTCCTCGATCACCACCCCGCGAACTTCCGGGAGACCGACGTAGTTGGCGTCGTTCTCGGTGGCATTGCGGACGTGCACCCCGAGTGCCGAGTGATGCACCTTGCCGCCGTGAGCCAGCTGATCCATCACCTGGCGAGCCAGATTCATGGGAATCGCAAAGCCGTAGCCGGTGTAGTACCCCGTCTCACTGGCGATGGCGCTGTTGATCCCGATGACTTCGCCCCGCACGTTCACCAGCGGACCGCCCGAGTTGCCCGGGTTGATAGCGGCGTCGGTCTGGATGAAATCCTGAATCGACCGCTCGGTCGAATTGGGCAGGGCCAGGCTGCGGCCCTTGGCGCTGATGATCCCCGAGGTCACGGTGAAGGAGAGATTCTCACCCAGGGGATTTCCCACCGCGAGCACCCATTCGCCTACTCGAGCCGCATCACTGTTGCCCAGCGTCGCGGGAGTCAGGTGATCCGCGTCGATATGAATCAGTGCCACATCGGTGGACGGATCGATGCCGATCACCTTCGCCGTGAACGTGCGGTGATCCAGCAGCCGCACGGTGACCCGCTGGGCCCCGTCGACCACGTGTGCATTGGTGAGGATATCGCCATCGGCCGAGACCACGAAGCCGGAGCCGGAGGAGCGCTCGACCTCGGGATGCTGACGTCCGTGCGGCATCTGGAAGAACGGAGCGAACTCCGGGGGGATACCGGGCCGCTCAGCCACCTGCTGCCGCTGACTGCTTTCTATGTACACCACGCTGGGCCGGACCCGGTCGGCGATCGCGGAAAACGCGTCGCTCAGACCGCTCAGAGTGGCGACCGCCGCATTGGACGGCGCTGCCGCGGCATGCTGGGCCTGAGTGGGCCGCTGGGCCTGCGAGAATTGGGGAAGATGAAAGAGGCCGGCGACCAGCAAGCCGGCCGCAAACGAGCCACCCACTAATGCGGGGGCGGCCCGAAACCAGGTTCTGCGAGACATGCTCTTCTCCTGTTTCGATTCGAGTCAGGGGTCATCCTGTCCACTGGAAGCGCCACTTTGGCGCCGCCCCTGACTCACTCCGGGCGCAACTCCTTTGAAATCACCATTCGGTTGCGCTCCCACCAGAAGAAAAGCAGACGCTGTGCCAGAGAAAAAAGCCATTACACGAGGATCTCGAAGGACACACGAAGGGGGACGTAGTTCTACGACGCTCCCCTTCGTGGAAGCTTCGTGTTCTTCGTGTAATTGCTGTTATGCGAAATTTGCTCTTGCGAAGGTCTCAGTGGCTTCGTCGGCGGGGAAAAGTGACTCGATGCGAAGTTCCTGTGCCGTGATGTCGGCCGGAGCTCCCACCGTGGTGACCATCGAGAAGAACCGGAGGGACAATCCCCCCTTGCGGAAGTGAATCGGCATGAACGGCAACTCCCCGCTCAGCGCGCGCGGTCGGAGCGGAGGCACCCCTCCGAATTTCTGCAGTTCATCGAGCAGACCCAGGACCTTCGGGTCGGGCACGCCCGCGACTGCTTCGCCCAATACTCTCTGGACCAGGGTTTCGGAGACCTCACTCCAGTTCGATACCCAGGGCCGGAAAGCGGAGGGATCGAACATCGAGCGGATCAGATTCACTGGCTGGGGCAGTGTACCGGGGTCCACGAATAGCCCGAAGAATTTTGGAGCCGAACCGTTGGTTTGCAGAATGTTCCATTGGCGGTCGAGCACCACGGCGGGGTAGGGCTCCTGATGCCGCAACAGACGATCGAGCGCCTGACGGATCTGGGTCATCTGGTTCGAAGCGAGAGTACCCTCGGGGTGAACCGGAGCATATCCCGCGGCGACCAGCAGCGCGTTCCGTTCTCGCAAGGGAATCTCCAGGGCGTCTGCCAGAGTGCTGACCATCTCCCGGCTGGGCACCGAGCGGCCACTCTCGACGAAGCTCAGATGTCGGGGCGAGACCTCGGCCTCCAGCGCGACCGCCAGCTGGCTCTTGCGGCGCACCCGTCGCCATTCCTTGAGCAACAGCCCGAATGTCTCCCGCCCCGCCCGACGATGGCTCATTGAACCGCTCCGGTTGCTGACCAAGATGCCGGGTCACCCGGCCTGGGCACTTCCCTGCGAGGTAATTGAGACTACTACCGGCATTTCCCAGATTGCCGCCGGTTCGCCACCGACTTTTCACCCAATCTGGAGATGTTCATGACTTCGTTTCCGATTCATACGCTGGAGAGCGCTCCGGCCGCCTCCCGGGCTCCCATGCAGAACGTACAGTCCGCCCTGGGAATGGTGCCCAATCTCGCCGCCGGAATGGCCGAGTCGCCCACGCTGTTCAAGGGTTTCTTTACCCTGAGGGAGATCTTCCAGCAGGGAACCCTGACGCCGGTCGACATCCAGGCGTTGTCGCTGGTCAATGCGATGGAGAATGGCTGCGACTGGTGTGTCGCCTTCCATTCGACTGTGGGGCTCAAGGTGGGATTGCCCGATGAGGCGCTTCAGCGGCTCCGCGCCGGTGGTACGTCCGGTAACACCCGACTGGATGCACTGGTCGCTCTCTCCCGGGCCCTGATCCGTAATCGCGGCCGGGTGGGTGACGATGTGCTGAAGCCCTTCTACGCGGCGGGATTCTCGCCGGGGCAGGCGCTGGAGGTTGTGCTGGGGGTGGGGTTTTCGACGCTGGCGAACTACGCCGGACACCTGATCCACCCGCCCCTCGATCCGGTATTCGAGGGGCAGAAGTGGACCGCGAAGTGATCAGGGAGTGAAGCTCACTTTGGTGATTCGACCCTGGGGGCCAACCAGCCAGCCGGCCTTCTTGCTGGCGAAGCCGGCACTCCAATAGCCGAGTGAATCGAGCGGTTGCCAGGTGTGTCCCTCATCTGGCGACCAGCTCGCGCCTTTGGGACCAACCGCGACGGAGTGAGCCGATCCGGGCACATACACCACTCCGTAAATCGCCCCGGTGAAGGTAGGCTGGCCACCCTGGGTCCAGGTCATCCCGCCATCGCTGGTCGAGATCACACTGGACGGCCCCTCGGGAACCCCGATATCGCCGCCAACGGCGATGCCGATCTTCGCGGTGCGGAAGCCGATGGAGGTGAGGCCGGTGGTAGCGGTGCCGTGCTTCACCGGAGCAATCCAGCTCTGCCAGGTATTGCCCCGGTCAGGAGTGTACAAGACGCGGGACTCTTCTCCTGCTCCCGTTGAGACCCAGGCGCTGCGACTGCCGAAGGTGGTCAGGCAGTTTCCGCTGGCCGCAAAGGCGCCTTCACCCTTGGTGGCCGGCGGTGCAGTGGTGAGCTCTTCCCAGTACTGGCCACCGTTACTGGTGCGAAGGACCGGGAATTTTCCGTCTACGTTATCGCTGAACGCAATGCCGGATTCCTTGTCCCAGAAAGCGAAGCAGTCGTAGAAGGCACCGGGATTCTTGTTGATGTATTGGATCTGCCAGTTGATGCCGCCGTCGGTCGTCTTGTAGATCCGGGAGGCCGAACCGGAACCGGCGCTCATCAGGTAGGCAGTCTTGCCATCGACCGCATGAATGTCGCGGAACTCGAGGCTGTCGGCGCCGGCCACGCGGGAGACCAGCCAGGTGGTGCCGCCGTTCCGGGTGAGCACGAAGGTGCCTTGGGTACCACTGGCCCAGGCGACCTGCTCGCTGACTACGCTGATGGCCTGGAGCCGGGCGGTGGTACCCG
The DNA here is from genome assembly GCA_964578865.1 of uncultured Gemmatimonadaceae bacterium. GTDB lineage: Bacteria > Gemmatimonadota > Gemmatimonadetes > Gemmatimonadales > GWC2-71-9 > JADJOM01. The sequence continues at coordinate 38,681 of CAZOES010000016.1, forward strand.
ACGACTGGGGAGTAAGGGTGGCCGGCCCGACCGTGCGGGGCGGGTCCAGGACCGCGGCGGGTCCGGGAACCGGAGCCCCTACCGGCGGCGCCGGAGGTGTCTGGGGACGACGATCTCTCGGCGCTCCACCGCCGCCACAGGCGAGGGTGAGCGCGGCAAGGACGGGGATTGCAGTACCAGGGCGGAACAACATTTTCGTGCAACTCCTGAGTTGATGAACCCGCAAAAACATACAACGACTATGACGGCTGCCCCAACACATGACGGGGAACATCTGGTGAGCCCGCCTCCAGCGGTAGACCTGACCGACATCGGGAGCATGATCCACGCGCTGTATCGTGCTATTTCGGGTCCGGCGGGAACTCCCCGGGACTGGGCCACCGACCGCCTGCTGCATCATCCCCGGGCTCTGCTCATGCCTACCCGCCCAGCCCCCGAGGCCCGGAGCACGGTCGAGATGATGAGCCTTGAAGACTACGTGGAGAGCCGGACCCGGTTCTTTGCGGTTAATGACTTCTTCGAGGTCGAGATCGGTCGCCAGGAGTTCCGCTTCGGCAACATTGCCAGCGTGCTCTCATCCTACGAATCCCGCCGCACCGCCGATGGGCCTCCGTTCGGCCGGGGGGTGAACAGCTTCCAGTTCTGGTGGGATGGGGATCGCTGGTGGGTGATGTCGACGATCTGGGATAACGAGCGAGAAGGGGTTCGGCTTCCGGACAGCCTTGTGAGGCGTGAGACGTAAGACATAACCTACCGTCACGACGTCTTACGTCTTACGTCTCACCTCTCACGTCTCACGAAAGCGAAGCCAGCGCCTCACGTTCACTTTCGGCCGTCATCGCCAGCTTCTGGCTCAGATTCTGCCGCAGCTCTACCACTTGCGCGGCGGTCAGGGGGAACTGCTTCCGAGCCGACTCTTCCAGTTTCTGGAGTTCATCCCAGCACTTCATGATTTCGTCGGGGTCGCCGCCGGAAAGAGTCAGCTCGGCTTTGTGCGCAATGAGCTGACGGGCTTCCCGGCAGGCCGGCACGGAATCGGGTAGCCCCAACTCGGCCAGCTCGGTCCACTGCTCACCCAGCCTGGCATAGGTGGACGACAATCCCTCCAGCTGTTTACGCCCGAACTGTCCGGCCGCCTCAGCAAGGCCCTCGGCAAACAGACTGCGGCACAGCCCCCCACCGGTTCCGTAGTGCTCGACTGAGGTATAGAGCCAGGTGAGTGCGGCCCACAGCCGTCCGCCCGGAGGGAACATGTAGCCCCAGCTATCCTTGCCCTTGTCGCTCAGGACTCGGGCTGCGAAATCGGCCAGACCCTCCAGCCGGAAGTTCTTCATCTTCGGCCGAGTTAGTCCTTCGACACAGGCGGTCAGCCCATCATCCAGGACTTTGACGTCGACATGCGGCTTGGCCGGTTCGAACCAGAGCAGCCGGTTCTTCTGCTTCTTGATTCGAGCCCGAGCCGCGGCGAGATCCTTGAGCGAAATGGTGACCGGCTCGTCGGTCAGATCGCCGATCAGCGCCTGATCGCCCTCGATCGAATAGACCGTGACGACGTGGTAGCCGCCGCCGCTGAACTGGGCCGGCAGCGCCCGGTGGGGCAAATGAGCCGAGTCGACCCAGGCGATCACCGGTCCGCCTTTATCGAGCGCTTCGCGCAGCTGCTTCTCACCAGGCTTGAGACCGGAAGATTCCTTGATCACCGGCTTGAGCCCCAGTCGCTTGCCCGCGGCCGTCAGGTAGGCCTGATCGTCCTGCCAGAGATGGCGCCCGCCAAGGAAGAGGGAAGCCCAGTCTTCCTTCTCATAAAGAAAGGCGAACACCCCGGCGCCGATACCACCGGCGAGCACGAAAGTGAGCGCCTCGCTCAGCGGCTTGCGATCGGGGCCCGTCAGCTTCAGGTGAGTCAGGAGAACGCGAAGGGCGGTGGTGGCCGGGACATTCCCCGGCAGGTGAGCTGCCGCGGGGCCGGAAACCGCGGTCTGGGTCTGGGCCAGGATCTGCCGCCGGGCGGCGGCGTACCGTTCACCGGTCCGGCTCATGCGGGCACGGACCAACTGCTTGAGATGCTTATGAGACGTCATTGGAATCCCTCTTCTCGCGGATCCCGGACGGCCGAAGCCCTGCGCGCCCCTGCCCTCCGGAATCGGAGAATCGGGTTACCAATGGTCGCATAGCCTCGAGGACAGGTATCCCCTTTACCTCCGCGGGGCCGGCGGCGCAGGAGCCGGCAAGGAGGTCAGGCGGGAGGACCGCCTCGACAGAGGATACCGGCGAGGTGATGATTCGGGAAGGGGCGGTTAACTCGATCAGGAGAAGAGCAATGCCGGAAGCCAAGGCCAAGCGGACCCGGAAGAAAAAGGCGGTCGACCCCCGGGGGCTGACCCCGAAGCAGGTGGCCGAGAGCGACGCCCCGGCCGCTATCGAAGAGCTGATCCAGCAGGTCTCGGACGATGGTGGCGCGGTGATCGGGGCTTATCGCGAGCCGTTGGGCTCGCAGTGGCAGGTCTTGGCCGCCCTGCCGATCGACAAGGTCGAACCGACCCCGTACCAGCGCGATCTCTCCGAAACCCACGTCAAGCGCCTCACCGAGGCGATCGACAAACTGGGCCGCTTCATGGACCCGGTGATCACGGTGCGTAACGCCGAGGGTCTGTACTGGACGCCCAACGGGAATCACCGTCTGGCCGCGATGAAGAAGCTGGGGGCCAAGAGCATCATCGCGCTGGTCGTCCCCGAGCCTGAGGTGGCTCACCGGATCCTGGTGCTCAACACCGAGAAGGCTCACAACGTCCGGGAGCGTGCTCTCGAGGTGATCCGCCTGGCGGAGGCCCTGGCCGAGCTGGATGACAAGTCGGAGAAGAGCTACGAGACCGAATTCGAGGAGCCGTCGCTGCTGACCCTGGGAGCCTGCTATCAGCAGAACGGCCGCTTTGCCGGCGGAGCCTACCATCCGGTGCTCAAGCGGGTGGAGAGTTTCCAGACCGCCAAGCTCTCGAAGGCGCTGGAACTCCGCCGGGAGCGGGCTGCTCGCCTGCTGGAGCTGGATGAGGCGGTGGGCGAAGCGGTAAAGGCGCTCAAGAGCCGGGGCTTCGAGAGTCCCTATCTCAAGGCCTTCGTGCTCGCTCGGATTAATCCTTTGCGGTTCACCCTCAAGCGGGGTCAGAAGGCCGACTTCGACGACACGCTCGACAAGATGATGGGGTCGGTGAAAAAGTTCGACGCTTCGAAGATTCGCCAGGATCAGGTGGCCCGGGCCGGAGGTGCCCCAGACTCGGCCGAGTAAATGTGGGTGAAACGTCTTCTCGGCGTCTCTCGTCCTCTCCCCTTGCACTTCTACAAGAAGCACATAGCTTCTTCCTGTAGAAGCGCAAAGGGAGAGACTGTGGCCGACGAACGCCTCGAGCTGCCTCAGGGTACGCTCGATCTGCTGATCCTCAAGTCACTTTCCCTCGGCCCTCAGCACGGCTGGGCCATCTCCGAGCGGCTGCACCAGGTCTCCCGCGCGACACTGCAGATCCCCCAGGGCTCGCTCTATCCCGCGCTGCACCGGCTGGAACGCCGCGGATGGATTTCAGCCTACTGGGACACTTCCGATAACAACCGTAAAGCCAAGTTCTACCAGCTCACCAGGACCGGCCAGGCGCAGCTCCGCACCGAAACTCAAGACTGGCGCAAGCTGACCACGGCGGTCGATCTGATTCTCGGCATGGAATAACCGGACCACGAGGACGGGCAATGCTGGCTGAATTGCTGAGCGATCTCCGCTACCGGTTCCGGGCGCTGTTCCGCCGTGGTGCCATGGAGCAGGAGCTGAATCAGGAACTGCTCTATCACATTGAGCGGGAAGCCGAGAAACACCGTCAGGCCGGGGTTGCGTCCGAGGAAGCGATGCGACGGGCCCGGGCCGATTTCGGGGGAGTCGAAGTGGCCAAGGAAGCCAGCCGGGATGGCCGAGGTCTGAGCTGGCTGGAGGTGGTGGGTCAGGACCTCCGTTATGCGTCGCGATCACTTCGCCGGAGTCCTGCCTTTACCGTCGGAATCATGCTGACGCTGGCGCTCGGCATCGGGGCCAACGCGGTGATGTTCGGAATCGTGGATGAGCTGCTCTTCCGGGCCCCGCCTTTCATGCGCGACCCCGACACCATTCACCGGGTTTACCTGGCCTACAAATACCGGGGTGAGGAAAGCTACGAAACCACCTTCGAATACACCCGGTTTCTCGATCTCAAGAAATACACTACCTCCTTTTCCGATTACGTCGCCTACTCCACTCGCCCTCTCCCGCTCGGTACCGGTCCCGAAGCCCGCGAGATGGAGGTCGGTACCGTCTCGGCGACGATGTTCGACCAGTTCGATGCCCGGCCCGCGCTGGGCCGTTTCTTCGTCGCCCGGGAAGACACCATTCCGGTCGGGGCCCAGGTGGTAGTGCTGAGCTACGGATACTGGCAGACCAACTACGGCGGTCGGCCCGACATGCTGGGTCAGCAGCTGCAGGTGGGCACGGTGAGCTACACCATCATCGGCGTGGCTCCCCGCGGCTTCATGGGCGTGGCCGAGAGCGAAACCCCGGCGGTGTTCGTGCCGATTACGACCTATGCCGGCACCGTCAACGATGGCAAACGGATTCCTAACTATTATACCGGCTATAACTGGGGTTGGATGAGTGTGCTGGTGCGCCGCAAGGCTGGAGTCAGCGTCGACCAGGCCACGGCCGATCTCAGTCAGGCCTTCGAGCGAAGCTGGACCATTCAGGCGGAGAAGAGCAAGACTCTGGCGCCAGCCAGTGTGGCGCAGCCCCATTCCCTCGCGGGGCCGATTCAGTATGAGCGGGGACCTCGCGCCAGCAGTCTCTCGCGGGTGGCCCGCTGGGTCTGGGGTGTCGCGGCAGTCGTCCTGCTGATTGCCTGCGCCAACGTGGCCAACCTGCTGCTGGCGCGAACCGTTCGGCGACGGAGAGAGATCGCGCTCCGGCTGGCGCTCGGGGTTGGCCGGGCCCGGCTGATCGGCCAGCTGCTCACCGAGAGTTTGCTCCTGGCAGTAGGTGGTGGTGTGGTCGCGCTGCTGCTGGCGCACTGGGGCGGTCTGGTGCTGCGGGGACTCTTCCTGCCGAAGTATGCCGCCGAATCGCCGCTGGGCGACGGGCGCACCCTGCTCTTCGCGTTTGGCGCGACTCTGTTGGTGGGAGTACTCACCGGTCTGGCGCCGATTCTCCAAGCCCGCCGAAGCGATCTCACCGAGGAGCTCAAAGCGGGAGCCCGTGGCTCCGGCGCCCGCCGCTCCCGGACCCGGACTGCGCTTCTTCTGCTCCAGTCCAGCCTGTCGGTGGTGCTGCTGGTGGGCGCCGGCCTCTTCGTGCGCAGCGTTCAGAACGTTCGCAATCTCCGGCTGGGGTATGACGTCGATCCGGTGCTCTACGTCTATCCCAATACGCGAGGAGTAAAGCTGGATGACACCGCTCAAGCCGTGCTGCGCCGGCAGCTGCGGGAAGTGGCCCAGACAATTCCTGGTGTCCAGTCGGCGTCGTTGGGGATGACGGTGCCGTTCTGGGATACCTGGACCACCGATCTCTTCGTCGCGGGAATCGATTCAGTCGCGAAACTGGGGCAGTTCACTCTGCAGTCGACTTCACCGGAGTATTTCGAGACGATAGGAACCAGGATTCTGCGAGGGAGAGGGTTCACCCCGGAGGATCGGGGTAATGCTCCGCGGGTGATGGTTGTGAGCGCCTCGATGGGTGCGGTGCTCTGGCCCGGGAAGGACCCCATCGGCCAGTGTATCAGGGTTGATGCCGACACCATGCCCTGCACCACGGTCGTCGGTATCGCCGAAGATGTGAAGCAGAACAGCATCACCAAGGACAAGGGGTTCAGTTATTACATGCCGGCGGAGCAGTTCCATCCGGAAGCCGCGGTCATCTTTGTCCGGGCCCGGGGTAATGCCGACGACCTCAAGGAAACCGTTCGCCGTCAGCTCCAATCGAGCATGCCGGGTGATGGCTATGTCACCGTCAACACCATGAAAGAGATCGTCGGCCCTCAGGTCCGTTCCTGGGAACTCGGGGCCACCATGTTCCTCGCCTTTGGCGGTCTGGCGTTGCTGCTGGCGGCCATCGGTCTCTACAGCGTGATCGCCTACGATGTGGCCCAGCGGACCCGCGAGCTGGGGATCCGCATCGCGCTGGGGGCCCGGCTGGATGACGTGGTCCGGCTGGTGACCCGGGATGGAATGCGGTTCGCCCTGGTGGGTGTGGTACTCGGCGGCGTAATCGCGTTCATCGCCGGGCGCTGGATCGGCTCACTGCTCTACGGTGTCTCGCCTCAGGATCCGCTGGTCTTTGGGGTGGTGGCGGGAGTACTGCTGGCGGTCGCGGCGGGCGCCAGCGCCTTGCCGGCGCTCCGGGCGACGAGAGTGGATCCGAGTGTGACGCTGAGGACGGAATAGGTTGCATAAGTGAGGCGGAACTAATCTCAAGGAGAACCCTCAGTAGTGAGGAGTGAGGAGGAACCTCATGTGCGAGTAGTTCTCCTGACTCCTCACTAGTGCGAAACCAACCCTACGATTAGTTCCTTCTCACTGCACTTCAGCTCGAATGGTCGTGGATAATCCTCCACCCATTGGGCCGCTTCTCCCAGATCGTGGTAAACCGGCAGGTGAAGTCGGCCTTGCCGCCGCCGGTCAGGGTGCACTTCCCGGTAAGCATGGCGTGCTCGGCGCCGAGCGGCGTCACCACCAGGTCACTGAAGCTGAGCTGCTGAGCCGGTTTCCCGCCGGTCCAGAATCCCCGCTCGAGAATCCCCCGGATCACCGTTC
>CAZOES010000017.1:0-44960 GCA_964578865.1 uncultured Gemmatimonadaceae bacterium
ACGGAGCCATGCGGCCGTCTCACGGCGACGTGCGGGTCTCCGGCTTCAACATCAACGCGCTGACCCCGTCGGAAATCCCCCGCCTGCGGCGCCGTCTCGGCATCGTGTTCCAGGATTTCCGCCTGCTGGAAGACCGCACCGCCGAGGAGAACATCGCCTTTGCACTGGAAGTAACCGGTGCCCGGGCCGATGCAATTCCTGCCCGGGTGATGCGGGCGCTCACCCAAGTCGGCTTGGCGGCAAAGGCTCATGCCTATCCTCAGGAGCTCTCCGGTGGCGAGCAGCAGCGGGTGGCCATCGCCCGGGCTCTGATCAACGATCCCACCATTCTGCTGGCCGACGAACCCACCGGGAACCTGGACGAGCGGGCCACCCGGGGAGTCTTTCAGCTGATTCGCGAGATCAACACCACCGGTACCTGCGTGGTGATGGCGACCCACGATCTCGACCTGGTCAAGCAGACTACTTACCGGAACGTCGAGATGCGGGAAGGCCAGGTGGTTTTCGACAGCGGTCAGGACGACGAAACCCCCGAGCAGGAGATGGCATGAGACTGCTCTTCCGGGAGGCGCTGATGGCATTCCGGCGCGCCCCCCTGCTCTCGGCCCTATCGATTACCACGATCGGCTTCTCACTCTACGCCGTGGGTCTGTTCGGACTGGTGGCGGTGAATCTGCGGGAAGCGCTGCGGCTGGTGGAACAGCGGGTCGAAGTAGTGGCCTATCTGCTGCGCGGGACTCCGGCTGAGACGATCGCGCAGGCATCCCAGGATATCGCGGCCTTTCCCGAAGTGCAGCGGGTCACCTTTGTCAGCGAAGAAGAAGCGCTCAAGCGGGCCCGGGCCGAACTGGTCGAGTTCCGCGACGCCTATCGCGACCTCTCGGTGAATCCGCTCCCCGCCTCGCTCGAGATTCAGCTCAAGGAAGGATTCCGCGACGCTCAGCATACCTCGGCGGTGGCCGACCGGCTGCGCGGCTACGGCTTTATCGACGATATCCGCTATGGACGAGAGTGGATCGAAAAGCTGGACCGGCTGCGAAACATCGCGGGCGTCGTGGGACTGACCATCGGACTCGCCTTTGCGGCGGTGGCCGTGGTGATCATCGGCGTAACCATCCGGATCACCGTACTGCAGCGGGCCCGCGAGATCACCATCATGCGGCTGGTGGGAGCCACCAACGGATTCATCCGCGGTCCCTTCCTGGTGGAAGGCGCGATCAAGGGCCTCCTGGGTGGATGCGTCGCGATCCTGCTGAGCTACGGGACCTATCTGCTCTTCCGGGGCCAGATCGAACTCGCCACCAGCGGCATCGTCTTCCTCAAGACCGCCCAGGTGATGCTCGGCATCGTGTTCGGGATTGCGATCGGGTTGGGGGGAAGTCTGGTAAGCGTCGGGAGACATTTGAGGAATGTGTAAGACGGTCGCGAGGGTCGCGACGGTCAGGGCGGTCAACTCACCGAGTGACCGTCTCGTCCGTCTTGACCGTCTCGTCCGTCTCACGCGAAGAATCCTGCTCGCTTCCGTTCTACTGTCCCTCTGTCCGTCCGTCCGTCTTCATGCCCAACAGGACCTCGATGAATCCCGCCGCCGGCTGGAAGAGGTCAAGAAGGAACGGGCCCGGCTGGAAGCCGAACGGAACCGGCTGGCGGGACAGGTGCATGATCTCGGCGCGGAAGTCGAGAATATCGAGCGGCAGCGGCAGACTACCAACCGGATTGTGAACGAGTTGGACGCCCAGATCGGCGGGCTCAACGGTCACGTGGACCAGTCCAGCACCGATCTGGTTCTCACCCAGGACAATCTGGCCGAGAAGAGAGCGGTGCTCACTCGCCGGCTGGCCGAGATCTACAAGCGGGGCACCCTCTACACCTTTGAAGTGCTGGTCGCGGCCCAGTCCTTCGGCGACCTGCTTTCCCGCTACAAGTATCTCTATCTCCAGTCGAGCCAGGACAAGGCGCTGGTCGACGACGTGGAGAAGCTGGCCCGTCAGGTCGAACGGCGCCGGCGAGAGATCATTCAGGTTCGGTCTCAGCTGGATCACAGCAAGGAAGAGCGCGAGGCCGAGCTCAAGCGCTACGGCCGGCTGATGGAGGAGCGAGCCAGCCGGCTTCGAGAGGCGCGTCGCTCGGCCAGTACCACCGAGCGGCAGCTCTCAGCCGTACAGCGGGACGAATCCCGCCTCAACGATCTGCTCGCCTCACTGGAGGCGAGAGCCAGGCGGAATGTCGGGGCCGGCAATCGCAACGCGGCGGGAACCCCCGGCACCATTACTACTGCCGATATCGGCAAGCTCGACTGGCCGGTGGAAGGATCGATCATTTTCGGTTACGGCCCCGAACGGCTCGCTTCCGGCGCGACCATCATCCACAACGGCATCGCCATCGGCGCCGATGTGGGATCGCCGGTGAAGGCGGTCGAGGCGGGGAGCGTGGAGCTGGTGCAGAACCTGGGGACTTACGGACTCACCGTCATCGTGGCCCACGGCAACGGGTATCGCTCGGTCTACACCCACCTCAATGAAGCCAAGGTGGCACTCAACGCGCCGATTACCAAAGGCCAGGTCATTGGAACGGTGGGCGGCGCCAATACCGACGAGGGGTCCCATCTTTACTTCGAAATCCGGGGCGAGCGAGGAATTGCGCTGGATCCTACCGATTGGTTGAAGAGAAGGAGATAGGGAACCACTGTCGATGGCGCCAAGGCATGCCTTGGCGCCACCTAGGCTGCTACACTATCCGCCGTCCCGATCCTCCCATCCACCTGCGCCTTTCCCCGCATCAACGCCGCCTCCACCAGCGCAAACAGATCCTGGCTCTCGCTTGCAGCGGGATGGGGGAAGGTCACGATCCCGGCTGAAATGGTCGGCCGGTCGGCGGGATCAAGTTCGGGGAATTGATGACCTTCAATCCGGGCCCGCACCCGTCCGATCGAGGCGCGAGAACCGGGGATATCTGTCTCGGGAAGTACCAGGGCAAACTCGTCACCGCCGTAACGGCCGACGTAATCCGGGGCCCGGATCTCCCTCTGAAGAACTTTGCCCAACTCGGCCATCACCCGATCGCCCATGGTATTGCCGAAACGTTCGTTGTAACTCCGGAGCTTGTCGACATCGAGCAGAACCACGCTGAAGGTCAGCGCGTAGCGCCGAGCCCGGTGAAATTCTTCCTGCACCCGCCGGTCGAGGGCTTCAAGGGTTCCGACCCCGGTCAGCATATCGGTCGCGATCTCGCTAGCTTGACGCCGCGCCGCCCCGGCCCGCCGCTCTTCATTTTCCAGCAGCCGGGTGGTGGCCTTGAGCAGCCGTTCGGCGAAGTGCAGCTGCTCTTCGCTGAGCGGCGGGTCTTCCCGTCCGGTGCGCAGCAGGAATACCCCGGCGGGGCGGCCATGCAGACTCACCGGGATCACCGCCACGCTCCGGACATCGGCGCTGACACCGAGGTCTTTCCAGAGGGGCCGCAGTTCTTCGAAGAAGGGATGACGCTCGAGATCGGGAATGAAAACCGTCTTCTCGGTGCGTAGCGCTTCCCGGATTTCGGGATAACGATAGAGATCGACCCGGAGATCGCGGGTGGCCGGTTTCTCCAGCACCGCCACGACTCTGCCGTAGCGTTCCCAGGGTGAAGCCAGCAGGAAGGAACAGCGGGACAGCTCGAGCGCCACGCCGACCCGGCGGACCAGGGTCTCGACGATCGCATCGGAACGGATAGCCGCCGACATCTCTTCCAGGATGTCGAACATCAGTTCCTGGCGCCACGCGGCGGCCCGCTCGCCATTGCTGATCGGCGCGCGCCGGAGCCGGGCATCGATCCGAGCCACCAGTTCGGGCAGATGCACCGGGGCCAGCATGGCATCGTCGGCCCCCATGCTAAGGGCCTTGTAGGGGCCGTCAGATTCACGCCCGCCCAGCAGCGCCATCCGGGGGATGGTTCGCCAGGCATCGCCCGCAAGCGTGGCCAGGGCCTGTTCCAGACGCTCGTCGGCCCGGGCCGCGGTAAGCAGTACCAGATCCGGCGGCGCCGCGGCGTTCGGCTCGACCGCCAGTCCTTCGGCCTCGAGCAGGTGAAATCCCCCCCGAGCCAGGGCCCGCTCGAGACCCGAAGGACGGGCCGCGGCGTCCCCAAGCAGCAGGATCCGGCGGGGGGAAATCAGTTCAGTCACGAAGGCCTCAGAAGGGCCGGGAACGTATCCCCAGCCCACCGCCTGTCAAGGAAAACCGGCATGGAACTGCTGGGAGCGCACGTCTCTAGCGCGGGTGGAGTGGACACTGCGCCTGCCAGAGCGGAAGCCATCGGGGCCACCGCTCTGCAGTTGTTCACCAAGACTCCGAATCAGTGGCGAGAACCGGCGATCGATGACGAGACCCGCGAGTCGTTCCGCGCGGAGATTGAGCGCACCGGGATACGTGTAGCATTATCGCACGATTCGTACCTGATCAATCTCGCTACACCCGACCGGACTCTAAGTACCCGCTCGGTAAAGTCTTTCATCGCAGAGCTTAGCCGGTGCGAAAGCCTGGGGATACCCTACGTAGTGTCGCACCCGGGCAACTACATGGACGACCGACTTCGGGGCATAACCCGAAACGCCGCCAACTATACCCGCTGCCTTAATGAGGTCCCCGGCAAGGTGATGGTCCTCCTGGAGACTACCGCCGGCACCGGAACGGCGCTGGGCAGCACTTTCGAGGAGCTGGCGGAACTGCGCGCCCTGATCCCGGAGCCGACCCGTTCACGGGTGGGCTTCTGTGTTGATACCTGCCATGTATTTTCGGCCGGGTACGATCTGGTGAACCGCTTCGACGAGGTCTGGGGAAACTTCGAACGAGTCCTCGGCTTGAGCCACCTGCGCTGCATGCATCTCAACGATTCGCGAACTCCATTTGCCTCCCGGCGGGATCGGCACGAGCTGATCGGCGAAGGGAGTCTGGGGCCGACCCCATTCCGCCGGATCATGACTGACCCCAGATTCTCCCACGTCGCGCGCATCATCGAGACCCCCAAAGGCGATGATGAGGTCACGCTCGACCGCAAGATGCTCCGCCGCCTGCGTGCGTACGCCCGGGCGGCCAGGCGTCCCCCACGTTGACCCCACCCCATCAGGGACGGCATCATTCACTCCATGCGACTCATAACAACGACCCTGGCCCTGGCGGCCCTCCTTCCTGCCGCCCTCGCCGGCCAGGCCCGGTACTCTCTCGGCCTCAGTGCCATGGGCGGCACCAAGCTGGCGGAAGACCAGATCTTTCAGAAAATCGATATCGCGCAGCGGATCGCCCCTACCATTACGGTGGGCGCTTCCTTGCCGGTGTCGGCCCGAGAGCGGGCCGGCATCGAACTCTCACTTGGACTGGGCAAGACCCGGATCAAAGAAGCCGGATTCGGAACGGTGGACGGGGAGTCCTTCAAGACCCTCGGCTTCACCGCTGGAGTCGACGGCCCGCTCTACCATAAACTGCGCTATCGCTTCGGCGCCGGCCTGATGAAATACATGGCCGACAAGGAGGGGATCTTCCGCCAGGGTGCGCCGCTGTTGCTTACTCTGGGGCTGGGGAGTGACTACCACATCTTCAACAGTGGCAAGATGGGGGTGGTCGCCCGGCTGCGTTACGAATATCAGCGTTTTTCCACCGACGAACTTCGCACCGCCGGATTCGCGCGCACTCAGGACGTGCATCGCGTGGGTCTGGGCCTCGCAGTCGAGTATACCCGATGAATCGCCCGACAATCTTCGCCTTTGCTGCGGTCGCCGCGGTTGCGACCAGCATCGCCTGCAGTGACATCGTCTCCCCTTCTCGCAGTGCTCGCTACGACTGGCGGCTCATTGTCGATTACGACAGTGCCGGCCTGCCGTTCTCCGACACTCTGAGTTTTCACTGGCCCCGCAATCGACTGCCGGTGAAGATCTGGGTGGAGAATCAGTTCGACATGCCCAGCCACATCCGCCATGGGATCGGTCTCTGGCGGGGCGCCTTCCTCTATAACGAGTGGGACGGCAAAATCGTCGACGATTCCAACACTGCCGACGTGATCGTGCGAACCGTGACTCCGCCGCCCCAGAGCCAGATCCGCCTGGCTGGTATGGTGCCCAGCTGCGTCGGAGCTACCGATGTCGACACCGTCAACACCCGATTCGAGCTGCGAGTGCCAATCCGGGTATTTGTGGTGCCCAGTATCCCCGGCGCCCCCGATCTGGATCAGTGCCTCGAGACCGTGGCGGCTCACGAGCTGGGTCACTCGATGGGGCTCTTCCAGCACTCGGCCGATTCGACCGATCTGATGTTCACCGTGCCAACGGCCCAGGGACTCACCGACCGGGATGTGGGAACCGCGCTCAACGCCTATCACTTCCGGGCGGATATGGTGCCGGTCCGACCTTGAGGGTCAATGCTCAACGGTCATCGGTCGAGGTTCTCCTGACCGGTGACCGAGGACCGATGACCTGCAGTACTGCATAATCATGCGAATATTTCCCCGCCGGTTGCCCTAAGTCGCTTCCCTGTCGAAATTTCCGGCCCCGCACGATTCCCCGGGCCGCCACTCGACCCGGGACCGTGCCTATTCCAGGGAGTTTCCGGCATGACCGCCACCGCTGAAGCGCGGGCGTTGTCACTTGATTGTCCTTCGTGGGTGACCAACGCGCGCCTCAAGGCCTGGGTCGAAGAGATCGCGACTCTGACCACCCCTTCCGCGATCCATTGGTGCGACGGGTCGACCGCCGAAAACGAGGCCCTGCTGGAGCAGATGGTCGCTTCCGGCACCCTTCGCCGGCTGAATCCGGCCAAGCGCCCCAACAGTTTCCTGGCCCTTTCCGATCCGGGGGATGTGGCCCGGGTCGAAGACCGCACCTTCATCTGCAGCAGCCGCCGAGCCGAGGCCGGTCCGACTAACAACTGGATCGATCCGAAGGAGATGCGGAACACTCTTCGCCGGGTGTTCTCCGGGGCCATGAAGGGCCGCACCATGTACGTGATCCCCTTCAGCATGGGCCCGCTGGGATCGCCCCTCTCCCAGATCGGCGTGGAAATTACCGACTCGCCTTACGTGGTGGTCAGCATGCGGATCATGACCCGCATGGGCCGCAAGGCGCTCGAAGTCCTGGGCGACAACGAGTTCATCCCCTGCGTCCACTCGGTTGGCAAGCCGCTCGGCCCCGACGAGACTGATGTGCCGTGGCCCTGTAATCCTGACGAGAAGTACATCGTCCATTTCCCCGAAGAGCGCAGTATCTGGTCGTTCGGCAGTGGGTACGGCGGCAACGCGCTGTTGGGCAAGAAATGTTTTGCCCTTCGAATTGCCTCAGTGATGGCGCGGGACGAAGGCTGGATGGCCGAGCACATGCTGATCCTCGGTCTCAAGAGTCCGGAAGGTGAAAAGCGGTACCTCGCTGCGGGATTCCCCAGCGCCTGCGGTAAGACCAACCTCGCGATGCTGCTCCCCCCCAAAGGCTGTGAAGGCTGGACCGTCACCACCGTCGGTGACGATATCGCCTGGATTCGTCCCGCGGCCGATGGGCGGCTTCACGCGATCAATCCCGAGGCCGGTTTCTTCGGTGTGGCCCCCGGCACCTCGATGAAATCCAACCCCACCGCCATGGCCACCATCAAGGCCAACACCATCTTCACCAACGTGGCGCTCACGCCCGATGGTGACGTCTGGTGGGAGGGGATGACCGAGCATCCGCCGGCCGAACTGATCGACTGGCAGGGCCAGCATTGGACCCCGGCCAGCGGAAAGAAGGCGGCCCATCCGAACGCCCGCTTCACCGCCCCGGCGTCCCAGTGTCCGTCGATGGATTCGGAATGGGAGAATCCCGATGGGGTACCGATCAGCGCGTTCCTCTTCGGCGGACGCCGCGCCTCGCTGGTGCCGCTGGTCTATCAGGCGGTGAACTGGAACTTCGGCGTGTATCTCGCGGCCACGATCGGCTCCGAGACCACCGCGGCAGCCACCGGCGCGATCGGTCAGGTTCGTCGCGATCCCATGTCGATGCTGCCGTTCTGCGGTTACCACATGGGCGACTATTTCAACCATTGGCTCCAGCTGGGCCGCCAGATCGCCGATCCGCCCCGGATCTTCATGGTGAACTGGTTCCGCAAGGACGCCGAGGGCAACTTCATCTGGCCGGGATACAGTCAGAACCTCCGGGTGCTGAAGTGGATCTTCAATCGGGTCCGCGGCCGCGCCGGTGCGACCGAGAGCCCGCTCGGCTGGATGCCCAAGTACGAAGAGATGGACTGGAAGGGCATGGACGACTTCGGTCCGGAAACCTTCCGCGACCTGATGTCGGTCCCCCGGGAAGCCTGGAAGAGCGAGGTCCTCGGCCACCAGGAACTCTTCGAGCGCCTGTATGACCGCCTCCCCAAGGAATTTCTGCTGATGCGCGAGCTGGTCCTCTCCAGCCTCTGGCGTTCGCCTGAGGAGTGGAAGCTGGCCCACGAGACGGAGGGCGAGACCGACTAGCGTGGGCGACTTCGAGGTCATTCGGGATCCGCTCTGGGATAACATCCGGCTGGACGGTCCCGCCGTCGCCCTGCTGGACACGGCGCCGATGCAGCGGCTCCGCTATGTACGACAACTCGGGCACGCCTTCCTGGTCTATCCCGGCGCGACCCATACCCGGTTCGAGCATGCGCTCGGCGCGTACCATCTCACGCGCCGGGCGCTTTCGGCTTTGGAGGAGCGGGGTGAGCTGAAGCTGGTGCCGGAGGAAGACTGCGTGGCCGCCCGGCTCGCAGCGTTGCTTCACGACATCGGGCACTACCCCTTTTCCCACGCGCTCGAGGAAGCCGGCTTCCCCCACCACGAGAAGCTGGGTGTCGCCCGGTTGGCCCGCGAACCGCTGGTGAGTGAACTGGTCCGAGTTGGCGTTCCCGGCCTGGCCGGTAAGATCGGCCAGTTCATCACCGGGCAGAGTCAGAGTCCGCTGCGGGGACTGATCTCCGGTTCGCTGGATCTCGACAAGATCGATTATCTCAGCCGCGACGCACGGATGTGCGGCGTACCCTACGGTGCGGTCGATGTGGACCGGTTGCTGGCGTCGCTCACCCTGCTTGAAGTGACCCCGGGAAAGATCGAGCTGGGGGTGCAGGAGAAGGGGATCAGCGCACTCGAGTCGCTGCTGTTCGCCAAGTATCAGATGTACCGCAACGTCTACTGGCATCACGCCGTGCGTAGCGCCACCTGCATGTTCAAACGGGCGGTGCGGGCGGCAGTGGCAATCGGAGCGCTCTCGGCCGAAACTCTGGCAGACGCCACCGACGATGCCTTGACCGAGCGGCTCTTCGCCGCTGACCCCACCCATCTGGCCCGTGCAGTCCACGGGCGCCGGCTCTTTAAACGAGCCCTCGATCTGCCGGCCAGCGAGATCCCGGCCGAACGGGAGTCCTGGACTCGAACTCGAGTCGATCTGCTGGAGTCGGTTGAAGACCAGCTGGCGGAAGAGGCCGGTCTGGCCAGGGGTGAGTTGCTGCTCGATCTCCCCAGCAATCCCTCGATGCTCGCGGTCGACCTGCCGCTGCGGACTCGGACCGGTTCGCTGGAGCGTTTGACCGGCCAGGGTCGGGCCGGGCAGTTTGGTCTCCCGCATGTAGCCGAAGAGCTTTACCAGAGTGCCAGACGGCTGCGGATCTTCACTGCCCGTCCGGTCTCGGTCGATCTCACTCCAGCCCGGGAATTGATCGGATTAACCGCGCTGGAGCTGGACGCCCGCATGAAAGAGGGCCGGAAACTTCTCCAATAGGGAGCCCGTCGAGCCGGGTCACTTCAGTTCACTGGAGCGACCTCACGATGCGCGCTGCAACAGCTCTTCTGGTCCTCTCGCTGGTTCCCCTTGCTACAACTCAAGCTCAGAACGACGGTGGTCTGCCTCGTCGGCCCTTTTTCGGCGCGCAGGTGTCTCCGTTGCCTCCCGGCGCGGACAGCGCCCCAGGTGGCATTGCGGTTCGCTCGATCCTGCCGGGCTCCCCTGCCTCCACTGTCCTCAATCAGGGCGATGTCATACTCGCCTTCGGAGGACAGCAGGTACGGAGCGTTCCGCAGTTTCTCTCCCTGCTTCGGCAAGCCAGGCCGGGGCTCGCCATCCGGATCGACCTGCGCCGTGGCGATAGTACGATCCAGCGCGATCTTCGCCTGACTGAGCTCAAACGGGAGGATGCCGCCGGCTACGATCTGGTATACACCGCGCTGGGTCAGCCCGGTCACCGCCAGCGGGTCATCATGACTCGGCCGTCCGGCGCACCGCGAGCTCCCGCGGTGCTGCTCATTGGCGGCATCGGATGTTACTCGGTAGACAATCCGCTCTCACCCCCCGACGCCTATCTCCGAATCCTTCAGGGTCTGACCCAGCGTGGTTACGTCACCATGCGGGTGGAGAAGACCGGCATCGGGGACAGCGAAGGAGACTGTACCACCCAGGATTTCAACGGCGAGCTGGATGGATATCTGCAGGGCGCAAAGCTGCTTCGCTCACTTCCCTACGTCGATTCCACCCGTGTCTACCTGCTGGGCCACAGCATCGGCGGGCTGCACGATCCGCTGGTCGCTGCCCAAGTCCCCGTCAAAGGCGTCATCGCCGTCGCTACCGTGGTACAGCCGTGGTTCGACTATGAGATGGAAAACACCAGACGGCAGCTCTCGCTCGGCGGCTTGTCAGGACCGGATCTCGAAACGGCGGTAGAACTCAAGCGGCGCTGCATGCAGCGCCTGTTGATCGACCGGGAGAACCGGAGTCGGATCCTGGGCGATACCCCCGATTGCACCGGGTTCATTCGCTATCCGGCCAGCGACGCCTACCTGCAGCAGGTAGCGGCGCTCAACCTGCGGGAGGAATGGGCCCGGGTGAACGCCGCCGTACTGGCACTCTATCCCGGGGCCGATTTCGTCAGTGCTCAGCACGATCACCGGGAGATCGCCGACATCGTGAACCGGATCCATCCAGGGCGTGGCACCGTCCAGGTCATCCCGGAAACCGACCATCAGCTCCAGCGAGTTGCCACCATGGAAGAAAGTTTCCAGATTGCTAACCAGAGCGCGCCGGCCCGGCCGTTCAACGACAGAATCATCGAGATGATCGGGAACTGGCTTCAGAAGCAGGGGTAGGATCTCACATGATCTCCGAGTGCTTTTTCTGTAACGACAAACTGGAAAGCAATCCGGATATTGAGAACTGTCCCTCGGGCCGGCGGCTGGCGTTCGACGCCAGGGTCGGACGCCTCTGGATTGTCTGCGGAAGCTGCGGCCGCTGGAACCTGACTCCTGCCGAGGAT
Organism: uncultured Gemmatimonadaceae bacterium; assembly: GCA_964578865.1. GTDB lineage: Bacteria > Gemmatimonadota > Gemmatimonadetes > Gemmatimonadales > GWC2-71-9 > JADJOM01. The sequence goes on from CAZOES010000017.1 coordinate 11,265, forward strand.
CGCTGGGAAGCAATCGAAGACTGCGAGAGGCGCTTCCGCGGCTCGCGGGTCCGGCTCTGCACCGATGAAATCGGCATGGCCCGGCTGCCGAGCGGGTTGGATCTGGTGCGCATCGGCTCGCCGGTTCTGCCCGAGTTCGCGGCCTGGCGCTACGGCACTCAGCTGCTGCGGCGGCGGATGTGGAGCGGTCCGAAACAGCTCGTGAAGACTCTGGCCTGGCCCGGTGCAATCGCCACCGGCGCCGTCATCGCCGCCTCATTGGGAACCATGGGTGCAGCGGCGTGGGTCGGCGCTGCGGCCTATGCGATGCACCGCTACCGCCGGCGCCCGGCCCTGGAGGTCCCTCTGGAAAGCGGCGGCACCCTCGCGCTGGCTCAGGAGCAGATCCAGCACGCCGAACTTATCCGGGCCGAGGATGAGTCGGAACAGTGGGCCATGTGGGTCGGGTGCGAGCCGGAGGATGCGCCGCCGGAGGCCCGGGTCGAATACACCGCGACCGGTGAGCCTCGGGCCCTGCTCACCGGCAATGATGGCCGAACCGCTGCCGCACTGATTCTCCCCAGCGTGAATCCACTGGGTGGCGACGGACAGATGGTCCAGGCAGCGGTCGGCTGGATTCAGGCGGTGGGTGGTCCCTCACAGGCACTGCATGTCTTCGCCCGGTCCCGGCTGGTGCGCTCCCCGTTCGACACCCAGGAGCGTTCGCTGGTGAGTCTCCACCCCGAGGCCCGCCTCGCCCTCGAGATGGCCCTCCATGAGGATGAGGAACAACGGGCACTCCGTGGTGAGCTCACCATTCTGCGCTGGGCCTGGAAGCGGGAAGAAGTGCTTGCTTCCATCGCCGACAACATGCTGTAGACCCCCCATCACCTCGTGAGTCGACTGGTCCGGATCGTTGCGTGGTTTCTTGGTTCAATCGTCGTCCTGGTCCTCGCCGTCTTCCTCGCGTTCCAGTTGAGCCCCCGTCCCGGGGCATGGATTATTCGCCAGACATTCACCCGCGCCGGCCGTGAAATAGCACTCGGGTTGGTGCCTCATCTCCCCCCCCATATCGTCGAGTTGCGGAATCTCCCCTACGACTCCACCGACCCCGACGCGTTGCTGGATGTCTTCCGGCCCGACACGGCAGGGGTGCATCGTACGGTCATCTGGATTCATGGGGGTGCCTGGGTCGCGGGGAGCAAGGACGAGATTGCCAACTATCTCAGGATCCTGGCCGACCGGGGGTTTACCGTCATAGGAGTGGACTATTCGCTCGCACCGGCCCATCAGTATCCTACGCCGGTGCGGCAGACGAATCAGGCGTTACGCTACCTATTTTCCCAGGCCAATCGGCTCGGCGTCGACACGCTTCAGGTGTATCTGGCGGGAGATTCGGGCGGAGCCCAGATCGCGGCGCAGCTGGCGCTGATACTGAGCGACTCGAGTTATGCGGCAGCAGTGGGTATCACGCCCACCATCGATCGCGCGCGACTTGCCGGCGTGGTGCTTTTCTGTGGCCCTTACGATATCACTCTAGCCCGGATGGACGGGCCCTTTGGCGGATTTCTTCGCACGGTGCTGTGGTCCTACAGCGGCCGGCGGGACTTCCCCGCCGACTCAACCTTCGCGCGGGTATCGGTGGCCCGCTATGTGACTGCGGGATTTCCGCCTGCGTTTGTCTCAGTTGGGAATGCCGATCCCCTTGCACCCCAGTCGAAGAGCCTCGCGACAGCTTTGCAATCACTCGCTGTTCCGGTGGACACGCTCTTCTACCCTGACAATCATCCCAGCAGGTTGCCTCATGAGTATCAGTTCAACCTGGATACTTCAGAGGGGCAAGAGGCGCTGGACCACGTGGTGAGGTTCCTTCAGAGGAATTGACTCTCTGATGTACGCGGTTTGGCGCTGTCAGATGAGTTGTCTGGGGACTGCAGCCTGGAGGGTCGAGAGATAGCTTTGAACTGGGGGGGCCCACCCCCCCTGGGCGGGGTATGAGCATTCGCTTCCGAGCTTTTTCGCCGATGCCCGCGTTTCCCGGATAGCACCCGTCGCCCGACTCGGCTCTAACTTCGTAGCGGGGGGGGCCCCCCGCCTACTCGTGCCTGATCGCATCAATCGGCGACAGCCGCGAGGCTCGAAGCGCCGGGTACATCCCAAACACCACTCCTACGATCAGCGCAGCCAATCCCGAGACCACAACCGTTCCCCAGCTGAAAGCGGCATAGACCCGGGCTTCGGACTGCTGCCGGATCAGCGCCGTAATCCCGAAAGCTCCAGCCAGTCCCAGTGCAGCTCCCAGCAGGCTTCCCAAGCCCGAGATAGCCACCGACTCCGACAAAAACTGAATCAGCACGTCGCGGCTCCGCGCCCCGATAGCTTTGCGGATCCCGATCTCCCGAGTCCGCTCGGTCACCGCCGCCAGCAGGACATTCATAATGCCGATGCCACCTACCAGCAGCGAAATCCCGGTAATCGCACCCATGAATCCCTTGAACACCAGAATCGCCTGCGAGGCCTGGGCGACCCGTGCCTGATTGGTCGCCACCCGGGCGATCCGTTTCCAGTCGCCATAGCGCGCCGCCAGCCAGGTCTCGGTATTCCGCTGCACCACCGGGACCGCTTCCACACTCCGGGCCCGAAGTATCAGCTCGGGCGCCCGGGGGCGCGGAGTTGGGGCCAGAGCATCAGTTGCTCCCTCGAGCGGAACGTAGGCCGAACCGCCGGTCTCATTTGCTACGCTGGCTCGAACACCCACGATGGTCCTCTCCCGATCCCTTAACCGCACCTTCCTTCCGACCATCGACTCCGCCGGCATTCCCATAAGCCGCCGGGCTAGTCCATAGCTCAGGACCACGACTGCTGCGTTGGCCTTCGCCTCCTCCGCAGTGAAGTAGCGGCCGGCCGTCAGGTTCATCCCAAACAGCTCGGCCGCGCTCGGCAGAGTAGCCCAGACAGTCGCCGAAACCGAGTCACTCGCCGGCCCCGCGATCGGGGACTGACCGGTGAGACTGATCGCTGCGCCACTCGCTTCGGGAATGTCGCGAAGAAGGGCCTCGGCATCGGCGGCGCCGAACACCGGATAGCCTTCAATCGGGAAGGCCTGGCCATCAATGAACTGGGTAGTACGGGGCTGGATCACTACTGACTGGAGGTCGGTTGTCTGCTCCAGCTGTTGCCGGCCAAAGCGTTCGAGACCGTCCCCCAGGGCCAGTACCGCGACCAATGAGGCAGCCCCGATGATGATTCCGAGAGTCGAGAGAATGGTCCGAAGCGGATTGACCCGAAGGGTATCGAGCCCGATCCGGATGGACGAAATGGAGGCGAGGTTCATGGGGAGGGCCTACGAACCCCACTGTTACCTGTTTCAACCTGAACGGTCCGAGGTGCTGCTTCAGCGGCTGATCAGCCGAGTCCTGTGGACGGCGTTAGCCGCGATCAAGCTTCGGCGCGGCCGACAGGGAGGGGTTGGTGACCTCGGCCGGGACTTCCGGCTCGATCCGGATGATGATCGCGGTGATGTTGTCGAGGCCGCCGCGGCGATTGGCGTCGTTGATCAGCTTGTCGACCCACTGCTGGGGGCCGCCTTCACTGCTCAAGATCACCGCGAGCTGTTCATCCTCTAGCATCCCGGTGAGACCGTCGGAGGCCAGCAGGAGCACATCACCCGGGCGCAGGTGGCCGAAGTAGATGTCCGGTACCACCTCAGCGTTGGCGCCGATACAACGGGTGATCACGTTGCTGTAAGGATGGACTCGCGCCTGCTCCGGGGTCAGCAGGCCGAGGTCGACCTGCTCCTGTACATAGGAATGGTCTTTGGTAACCTGGAGGAATTGACCCTGGCGCAGAAGGTAGGCCCGGCTGTCGCCCACCTGGCCGATCAGGTACCGGTGCGGCAGCAGGATCAGCACCGTGGTGGTGGTGCCCATGCCCCGCTTGTCGTGCTCGGTGAGGGTCCGATCGAAGATCGCGGAGTTGGCCTCGATGATCGAGGTCCGCATCCGTTCGCTGGCCTGCTCGTCGGTGAGACCGCGGAGGGTCCCCAGTTCCCGGGAGATGATCCGGACCGCCATTTCGCTGGCGACTTCGCCGGCGGCATGGCCGCCCATGCCGTCGGCCACCACGAAGACACCCCGATCCGCCAGCATCAGGTAGTTGTCTTCATTGCCGGACCGGACAATGCCGGTGTCGGTGCGGGCCGCGCAGGAGAAGCGCACGGGTCTCCGTTACCTGGTCAACAGGATGGCCGCAACCACCCCTAGGATGACCACCACCACAAGTGGAACTATCCACTTGGGCATGCCTTTCGGCTCGGGCGACGTAATCACCACCGGACGTCTCGACGAACGGGCAATGCCTGCGTCGGGGTTGAATCCAGGGGCTTCCATCGCCGGCCGTGCCGCGGAGGGGGTCGCGGGGCTGGCGTACACCGGGTCCGGTATCGGAGGCAGACCGGGCGAAGAGGAAATATGAACCTGCGGAGGTGGAGCCACGGGCGCCGGGGCCGGTGACGAGGGCTTCATGGCGCCCATCACCTTGGTGCCCGATCCGGCGCCGGTACCCATGTGATCGTCGGTCGGTTCGAACATCGCGGAGATCTCGCCGAACCGCACCACTGCGCCGGGGCCCAGCATGGTCTCGCCGCTCACCCGTTCGCCATCGACCCAGGTACCGTTGGTCGATTCATTATCGGTAAGCACCCAGATTCCTTCCCGCCGCTGCAGTTTGGCGTGGGCTCCGCTGACGCTATCGTCGGGAAGAACCAGATCGTTGTACTCGGCCCGGCCGATGTTGACCACCGGGACCCGCACCGTCAAACGCTGACCCTTGAGCTGCCCGCTGCGCACCAGGAAAGTCGCCAGGGCGGGTGACCCGCCGGCCGGGCGGGCCGGTTGAGACGCGCGTGGCGGAGGGGCAGCCGAAGAAGCCGGCGGCGGAGGGGTCATCGGCTGGGGAGCGACAGGCGGTGCCCCGGGAGTGGGCACCCCGTGCATGGTGTGCGAAAGCCGCTCGGCCGCACCTGGTGCGGGAGCGGAAGGCATCGGGGTAAAGACAGGTGCAGCAGGCGGAGCCGGAGCCGCGGGGGCGGCCTGGGGCTGGAGCGGTGGCGCGTTCACCAGCGACGGCACATCGGCGGCCCGGTCGGCGTAGAAGCGGAACTCATGGTCGCCGATTCGAATCACGTCGGCCCGGGACAGGACCCGCTGGGCTTCCACCCGTTCGGCGTTCACAAAGGTCCCGTTGGTGCTGCTGTCGACCAGAACGTATCCCTGGGGTGAAGCAAAGATCTCGGCGTGCCGGCGGGACACGTCCTTGTTGGGCACCACAATGTCGCAGCCGGCCTCGCGGCCGATCACCAGGGGAGTCGATCCGATGGTGTATTCCCTGCCGTCTGTCAGGCAGACCAGCCGACCGCCGGTCGCGGCGGTGGGCGGCTTGGGAGCGCTGCCGGGCTTGGCGGTCGCCGCTACCATGCGGGCCACATCTCCAGCACTGACAAACTGGGTGCTGCCGCTGCGTCGAGGATCGTGGACGAAGAGCTCGTGGGTCCCTACCTGGATTTTGTCGCCATGAAGAACCGGTGCGGGTTCGGCCCCCAGCCGCACTCCGTTGAGATAGACCTCGCTCTCGCCCACCCGGCGCACCGCGACCGAACCATCACCGATTCCGATCACCACCGCATGCGCTGCGGCAAGGCCGGGCAGCCGAAGCCCGCAGGACGGGTCGGTACCGATGATCATCTCGCCCGCCGGGATCGGCGTACGCTGTCCGGCGACTTCCAGTTCCATCATGCTCGGCGCCCTCGTTTAGGCCGGATGGCAAACCTATCTGTAGCCCCGTAAGCACGCAAGCGATACGGGCTTACGCGCTCAAGGACTGCCGTTGCTCCTGACCTCCCAGCTGTAGCCGGTGGAGCCTTTCGTACAGGCCCCCCTGGGCTAACAGGGTACGGTGAGTTCCGCGCTCGCGGATTTCCCCGTGGTGCAGCACCAGAATTTCGTCAGCGTTGAGGATGGTGCTCAACCGGTGGGCGACGACCAGGCTGGTCCGCCCCCGCATCAGCTCACCCACCGCCTGCTGAATTTGTGCTTCCGCCTCGGCATCCACCGAGCTGGTCGCCTCATCCAGTACCAGGATCCGGGGATCCCGGGCCAAAGCCCGGGCAAACGACAGCAACTGTCGTTCCCCTACGCTCAGTGACCTGCCCCGCTCTCCCAGGACATGGCCATAGCCATTGGGCAGGCGCTTAATGAAGCGGTCCGCGCCAACCCGCTGGGCTGCCTGCTGCGCTGCGGCCGGGGTGATCTCGGCATCCAGGATCAGATTGTGATTTATGTCCCCGGTAAAAAGGAACAGATCCTGTTGTACGAATCCGATAAGGCCACGCAAATCGCTGGGGTCAAGGTCTCGAATATCCACCCCGTCGATCGTAATCCGTCCCCGTTCCGGATCATAGAATCTGAGCAGCAGATTGATGATGGTCGTCTTCCCCGCCCCGGTATGGCCGACCAGCGCGACGGTCTGGCCCGGGCTGGCGCGGAACGATACTCCTTTGAGCACCCACCCGGCGTCAGTTCCGAGTACCGAGTACCGAGTTTCTTCTGTTTGATCTTTGTCGGACGATCCCGTTCTCGCCGTACTCGGTACCCGGTACTCGGTACTCGGTACTGAATACCGGAACCAGACATCCTCAAACACCACTTCCCCCCGCACCGGACTCGCCAGCCGCTTGGCTGCGACCGGAGGCCGGACACTCGGCTCCGTATCGAGCAATCGAAAGATTCGCTCGGAAGACGCCATCGCGCTCTGCAGCAGGTTGTATTTCTCGGAAAGATCCTGCAGCGGCTGGAAGAACCGCCGGGTCAGCTGGATGAACGCAGCCAGCACCCCGACCGTCAGGGTCCCCCCCAACGCCCTGGCCCCGCCCTGCCACAGGAGCAGCGCCAGCGCCACGCTGGTCAGAAACTCAACCACCGGGAAGAAGACCGCGTAGACCGTAATCGACTTGAGGTGAGCCTTGAGGTGCTCGTTGTTGACCTTGGCAAAGGCCCGGGCTTCGGCATCCTCTCGCCCGAACAGCTGGACCACCCGCATACCGGTGAGATGTTCCTGCAGAAAGGCGTTGAGCCGGGCCACCCGCACCCGGATCTCGCTGAAGCTGCCGCGGACCAGTTTCCGGAAGGTGAACGCGGCCAGCATCATCAGCGGGATGACCGCGAACGCCACCAAGGCCAGTCGCCAGTCGACGATCAGCATGTTCACCACGATCGCGATCAGGGTGAAGATGTCGCCGAAGACGGTGACTACCCCTGAGGAGAAAAGCTCGTTCAGCGTCTCGACATCGGAAGTCACCCGGGTCATCAACCGGCCGACCGGATTGCGGTCGAAGAAGGCGACGCTCAATCGTTGGAGGTGGGAGAAGACCGTCTGCCGCAGGTCGGCCATCACCCGCTGGCCCATCCAGGCAGTCAGATAGGCCTGGCCATAGTCGAACAAAAATTCCAGCACCAGCGAGGCCAGAAAGATCACCGCCAGCCATCGCAGCATGCCGTAGTTGGACTGGGGGATGGCCACGTCGAGAGCTCGCTGCGTCAGCGCCGGGCCCACCAGGGTCAGGCCCGCAGTTCCCAGCAGCAGCACCAACGCAATGGCCGCGGTTCCCTTATAGGGGGCGACGTAACCCAGCAACCGCCGCATCAACGCGGCGTCGTAGCCCTTCTCTTCCGCTTCGGTGTGGGGATCGCCGCTCACGCCTTCGCCGCCTCGGTGTCCGGCAATTCCTCTTCGTCGATACCCCGTTGGGTCTTGAACCGGCCGTGGACCCAGCGGGAAAAGACGATGAACCCGAAGGCCAGCGTGAAGTACGACAGAATCGAACGCCAGATCAGAGTGTAGATCGGGGTCAGCTCCCGGGGCAGGTACACTGAGGACATCACCGCGCTGGAAAGCAGCTCGGCGATACCCGCGGCGCCCGGCGTAGGCGTGAAGTACAGCAGGAAGGTGATCAGCGTCTGCACCAGCAGCACATCGACAAAATGAGCCTGGATCCCTACCGCCCTGAGCGCGACATAGCCGGCCAGCAACTTGTTGGCGTGCGACGGTCCGCTGAGTATGGTGGCCCAGAAGAGGGCCAGCCAGCCTTTCGGGCTGTTGAACGCCAGCACACTCTCGTGCGCCTCATCGATCCCCCTGGTCAATCCTTCGATCCGGTCGGCGACCCGCTGGCTCCGCTTGCTCAGCCGCACCGCCACCCGGTGCAGCCAGTCGCGCGCCAGTCCCGGGAAGATGATCACGATGACCAGCACCACCCCGATCCCGACGAACAATCCCAGGCTGCCGATGAACAGATCGTACAAGGTGAGCCCCAGCACATTGCCGTGCTGCCCCAGCGATTTCCCCGCCCCGGCTACGATCGCCAGCGGCCCCGCCAGGGCGAAGAACAACACCGTCGCGATGAACGACATCAGCGTGGTGGTCACCGCTACCGGCAGGGGAACTCCCGCCCGGCGCATGGCATAGATCATCATCGGACCGGCGCCGGAATTGAGCGGCGTCAGGTAGGCGGCCCAGGCCCCCATCCCGCCCGAGAGAATCATCCCGCCAACCGGCGGATCCTGGTGCACGTGACGCACCAGCACCCAGTTCCTCAGTCCGCCGCCGAACCAATCCATCGAGGCCAGACCCAACCCGACCAGCACCCACTGCCAGTGGATGTGCCGAGCCGCATCGACGAATGCCTGAAGGTTGTCGCCGTAGAGCAGAACCCCGGCGTACCCCAGAATGGAAATACCTGCGAAAACGAAGAAACCGCGGAGGAGGAGACGGGGGGTCAGTACGGAGGCCATGTCGACCTCAATCTAACCGCGGGGATGGAGTTGGTAACAGAGTACCGAGTACCGGGTTTCTGCATCACTCGGTACTTCGGTACTACCGTCGACCCTACACACCTCGGTTATGCTTAGGGAATGGCCGACCGCACCCTCCGCGTCGTCAATGCACGCCAGCACAACCTCAAAGGCATTACGGTGGAGCTTCCCCACCGGGCCCTGGTCGTGGTGACTGGTCCAAGCGGCAGCGGAAAGTCTTCCCTCGCCTTCGACACCCTCTATGCCGAGGGACAGCGGAGATACATCGAATCGCTGTCGACCTACGCCAAGCAGTTTCTCGAGCGGATGCCCAAGCCGCTGGTCGACCGGATCGAGGGAATCGCTCCGTCGGTCGCAATCGAACAGCGGAGCCCCACGGTCTCCTCCCGCTCCACCGTCGGTACCGCCACTGAGATCTACGATTATCTCCGGCTCCTCTGGGCCCGGGTCGGTCGGCAGCAGTGCCGGCTGTGCGGCGCTCCGGTTCGGCGCGACACGCCTCAATCGGCCACCGACGATACCCTGGGCAAAGTTCCCGCCCGGCTTCAGGTAGCCTTTCCGCTCCCCGCCTCGGCCCGTCAGAATCACGCCGCCATTGTAGAGAACCTCGGGGCCCTCGGATTCGTTCGCCTCCTGGCCGATGGTCAGCCGGTCCATCTGGAAGAACTCGCTCCCGGCGCCGACCTCGCGGCGACCGAAGAGCTGCTGGTGATCGTGGATCGGCTCAGTGGTGGTGAGGAATCTCGCGGGCGCCTCACTGAGGCCCTGGCCACCGCGTTCGCCGAAGGTGAGGGAATCGCCCTGGTATTGTATGACGGCGACCGGCTTCGCTTCACCGAGCGGCCCGCCTGTTCCCGCTGCGATACTCCCGCAGTCACCGTTACCCCCGCGCTCTTTTCCTTCAATAACCCCCGCGGCGCATGCAGTGGCTGCAATGGATTCGGCGCCACGCTCGAATACGATGAGTCGCTGATCATTCCCGACCCCTCCCGGAGTCTCTCCGGCGGAGCGATCGACCCCTGGACCAAGCCGCGCTACGAAACCCGGCGGCGCATGCTGCAGAACACCGCCCGCAAGCTGGGGATCGATCCGGAGGCACCCTGGAGCAGGCTCAAACCCAAAGACCAGCGCGAACTGTTGCACGGCAAGCACGGCCGTTACGTCGGGATCTTTCCCTTCCTCAAGGGCCTCGAGGAGAAGCGCTACAAGCAGTACATCCGGGTCTTTCTTCGTCAGTACCAGATGGCCAGGACCTGCCCGGTCTGCGTTGGCACTCGCCTTAACGATCAGGCCCTCGCCGTGCGGATCGGGGGAGAGACCATCGCGGCGGTCGCAGCCCGGCCGGTCGACCGGTTAGCTCCCTGGCTCGCGGGTCTCGACCTTAGCGAGTTCGAACGCCAGATCGCCCAGCTGATCCTGGTGCAACTGGAGCAGCGGATCGGTTTCCTCCGTGATGTGGGGCTGGGGTACCTCACACTCGACCGGCTTACCCGCACGTTGTCGGGTGGCGAAGCTCAGCGGATTTCACTCTCCAACGCGCTGGGCTCCAATCTGGTTGACGCCTTGTATGTGCTGGACGAACCGTCGATCGGACTGCACCCGCGAGACATCGACCGGTTGCTCGGTCTGCTCGAGCGACTCCGCAATCAAGGCAACACCGTGGTGGTGGTGGAACACGATCCCGCGGCCATGCGCCATGCCGATTTCATGGTCGAACTGGGTCCCGGCGCCGGCGAAAACGGCGGCCAGGTGGTCTACTCCGGTCCGCTGGAAGGCGCCACCGAAACCCTGACTGGCCAGTATCTCACCGGCCGGAAGCGGATCGGCATTCCCAGCGCCCGGCGCCGCCTCGGTCCCTGGCTCAAGATCCGGGGCGCCACCCAGCACAATCTCGAAGGAGTCGACGCCAATATCCCGATCGGGGCCCTGACCGCGGTGACCGGCGTTTCCGGTTCCGGCAAATCGACGCTGGTGCACGACGTGCTCTACCGTCAGCTCGAAGCCCGACTCCATGGGGGTCACTCGGCCAAGGAGCATCTCGGCGAAACCGTCGGCACCGTCCGCGAGTTGACCGGAGTCGAGCAGGTACAGGACGTTCTGCTGATCGACCAGTCTCCCATCGGTCGGACTCCCCGCTCCAACCCGATCACCTACGTCAAAGGCTTCGACGACATCCGCGAGCTCTTCGCGGCTCAACCCGAAGCTCGCCGCCGCAAACTCACCGCCGCCTCCTTCTCCTTCAACATGGCCGGAGGACGCTGCGAAACCTGCGAAGGCGCCGGCGCAGTGATGGTCGAGATGGTTTTCCTGGCCGACGTCTACGTGCCCTGCGAGACTTGCGGTGGAACCCGTTACCGGCGGGACGTACTCGATGTGAAGATCCAGGGATACTCTATCGCCGACGTGCTCCAGTTCACCGTCGACGAAGCGATGCGCCGTTTCCGCCATCAGCCCAAGCTGGGTCAGGCCCTCTGGCACCTGCAGCAGGTCGGGCTGGGCTACCTGCGCCTGGGCCAGCCTGCAACCACGCTATCAGGCGGCGAAGCCCAGCGGCTCAAGATTGCCCGGGAGCTGGCCCATTCAGGCAAGAAGAGTGGCCGCAAACTCTACATCCTCGATGAGCCGACCACCGGACTCCATCTCGACGATGTGCGGGTCCTGATCCAGGTCCTCGACCGGCTGGTCGACGCCGGTCACACCGTGGTCGTTATCGAACACCACCTCGATGTCATCAAGCGAGCCGACTGGGTGATCGATCTCGGTCCCGAGGCTGGGAGCGGTGGTGGCCAGATCGTGGCGCAGGGAACTCCCGAGCAGGTGGCCCAGAACCAAGTCTCCCATACCGGTCGCTATCTCCGGGAGGTACTGCTCCCGGCCGAGGCCCTCGCGGGATGACTCGGCGGCAGGCAGTCCTGTCGCTCTGGACCACCTGTCTGATCTGGGGAGCGGCGTTTCCGCTCGCCAAGGTGGCGCTCCGGGACGCCTCGCCGATGGCGTTCACCGCCTCGCGCTTCCTGCTCGCCGCCCTGATCCTGCTTCCTGCACTTGGCGGAACCACCAAAGCCGAGTGGCGACATGGCGCCATTCTCGGCCTGCTGCTTTCCCTCGGCTTCGCCACCCAGACGGTCGGACTCAATCTGACAACCGCGAGCCGGTCCGGTTTCATCACCGCGCTCTACATCCCCTTCGTTCCGATTATCGTCTGGCTGGTCTACCGCACTCTCCCTGAGAAGCTGGCGGCGATTGGGTTGGTTGTGGCGCTCATCGGTATGGCTCTGCTGACCCACCCAGGAGATCTCGGCGCCGGTCCCAATCTGGGCGACTTTCTTACCCTGCTCTGTGCGCTCTGCTTCGCGATCCACATGGTGGCAACTGGCGCCTTCGCCCAGCGTTTCCGGGTCGAGCGCCTGATGATGACCCAGATCGTCGTCTCGGCCGCGCTCACAACCATTGCGACGCCGCTGATCGAGTCGCCCCGGTTTGATTCCACTGCCACGCTCTGGGCGATCGTCGCCTATGAGGCGGTTCTGGCGAGCGTGGTTGCGATTCGCCTTCAACTGGCAGCCCAGCAGGTCCTCAGCCCGACCTACGCCGCGCTGGTGTACACCCTCGAACCGGTAATCGCCGCGGTCACCAGCATGGTGATCACCGGCGACAGCCTCACTGCGATGCAGTGGGCCGGGGGACTGCTGATTGTGTCAGGGAGCCTCCTACCGGAAGTCGGGACAAGATTCGCCCGATCCCCTGGCAGCCGCTAGCAGGAAAGATCGCAGTTCACCACAGAGACACAGAGAAGCACAGAGGTCACAGAGAAAGCCTGGCAGTCTCAGTGACCTCTGTGAACTCTGTGTCTCTGTGTTTTCTTCTTTGTGCGTCTAAGTCCCGGTGGCCCGACGCTCCGCCGCACGTGAGTCCCTCAGCCGAGCCGCCGACTGCCGCAAGATCCGCTCGGTGGTCTCCCAGTCGATGCAGGCATCGGTAATCGACACCCCGTAGGCCAGACCATTCAGACCTTCCACCAGCTTCTGCCAGCCGGCGTGCAGGTGGCTCTCCAGCATGGCACCCATGATGTGAGGGCTCCCGCCGGCTACCTGACCCACCACTGAATCAAGCACTTCACTTTGACGGTTGTGGTCTTTGTTCGAATTTCCATGACTGCAATCGACCAGCACCCTCGCGGGAAGTCCCCGTCCATGGCACAGAGCGGCGGCGGCCTCGACTGAGGCGGGGTCGTAGTTGGTCCGGCCCCCACCGCCTCGGAGCACCAGATGCCGCTCGGGATTCCCGGTGGTGTGTACGATCGCACTGCGCCCCTCGTCGTTCATGCCGAGGAAGGTGTGCGGCGTGCCGGCCGCCTGCATGGCGTCGAGCGCCACCTGCAGGTTGCCGTCGGTCGTGTTCTTGAACCCAACCGGCATCGACAGACCGCTGGCCATTTCCCGGTGGGTCTGCGATTCGGCGGTGCGAGCCCCGATGGCGGTCCAGCTGACCAGGTCGGCGATGTACTGCGGCACCACCGGACCGAGCAGCTCGGTCGCCGCCGGAAGCCCCAGCTCGTTGATCTCCAGCAGCAGCCGTCTGGCGATGCGAAGCCCGGTGGCCATGTCCCGGGTCCCATCGAGGTGCGGGTCGCTGATCAGCCCCTTCCACCCCACGGTGGTCCGCGGCTTCTCGAAATACACCCGCATCACGAGGTAGAGCGTGTCCGCCAGCTCTTCGCGCAGGGCCGCCAGCCGGCGGGCGTAGTCGAGCGCCGCGACTGGATCGTGAATCGAACAGGGCCCGACGATCATCAACAAACGCGAATCGTTCCCGGCCAGCATCTCACCCAGAACCCGGCGGCCCTCGACCACGACATTCGCCACCTTGCGGGTGATCGGCAGTTCGGCCAGCAACTCTTTCGGCGCCACCAGTGGTTCGAACTGGGTGACGTGCACGTTGCTGGTGCGGGGAACGATCGGCTTCATGGACGACATCAACTCCTCAAGTAACTATCGGTAGGGGGGCATAAACATGCGCTGCCCCCACTGGTCGCGCCAGATCACGCCCAGCCGTATGTTAACCACCGTCTCACGTCTCCCGTCTCCCGTCTCCCGTTTTCCATGCCCGAACTCCCCGACATCCGGCTCTACCTCCACGCCCTCGAGTCCCGCACCATGGGGGCCGAGTTGCTCGAGCTCCGCATTCTTCGGCCCTTCCTGCTTCGCTCGGTGGAGGTCGATCCCAGGAGCCTGTCGGGTCGCAAGGTGGAATCCCTCGAACGACTCGGTAAGCGGATCGTCCTCGGACTCCAAGGAGACTACTTCATTGTCATACACCTGATGATCGCCGGACGGTTCCGCTGGGCCGCCAAGGGCGCCAAGCCTCCCGGCAAGATCGGGCTGGCCGCATTCGACTTCAGTACCGGCACCCTGTTGTTGACCGAAGCCGGAACCAAACGCCGAGCATCGCTGCATCTGATTCATGGGCCCGAGAATCTCGCCCCATTCCGGCGGGGTGGACTGGAAGTCGAATCCGCTTCCCTGGCCGACTTCGCTGCCGCGATGCGGCGGGAGAATCACACTCTCAAGCGTTCACTCACCGATCCCCGAATCCTCGATGGAATCGGCAACGCCTACTCCGACGAATTGCTCCACCGCGCCAGGCTCTCTCCTCTCACCTTGACCAGCCGCCTCACCGACGAGGAGGTCGAACGTCTCTGGCACTCGGCCAGGGAAACCTTGCGGGAGTGGACCGATCGGTTGATCCGGGAGACGGGAGACAAGTTCCCCGAGAAAGTCACCGCCTTTCGCCCCGAGATGGCAGTGCACGGACGCTACGGCCTCCCCTGTCCGGTCTGTGGCACCCCGGTCCAGCGGATCCGCTACGCCGAGAACGAGACCAACTATTGCCCCACCTGTCAGACCGGCGGAAGACTGCTGGCCGATCGAGCCCTTTCCCGTCTGCTGAAGCAGGATTGGCCCCGAACCCTCGAAGAGCTGGAAGAGCTCAGGAGTCCCAAGCCGTGACGCCAACGCTGATCCGTGCCATCGGTCGCTGGGGACTCGCCGGACTGATGCTGAATGGAGTGATCGGCAGCAGCGTCTTCGGTCTCCCCTCCGTGATTGCCGGTAAACTCGGCACCGCCAGTCCCTGGGCCTGGCTGGTCGCCGCACTGGGAATCAGCGTTGTGGTTGCCTGCTTCGCCGAAGTCTCTTCCCGCTTCGGCAAAGCCGGAGGTCCCTACTTGTATGGGCGAGTGGCCTTCGGCCGCCTGATGGGGATCGAAATGGGCTGGGTGGCCTACCTCGTGAGGCTGACGGCTGCGGCGACCAATGCCAACCTCTTTGTGATCTATCTGGCAGAGTTCTGGCCCGCTGCCGAAACCCCGCTCGCCTCCAAACTGGTCCTTGCCGCTCTGCTGGCTCCTCTTGCGGTGGTGAACATCCGCGGAGTGGCTCCTGGTTCTCGTTTGAGCGGCACGCTCCTGGTCCTTAAGCTCGCCCCTCTGACCTTCTTCGTTCTTGCCGGGCTCGCCCTGGTCATCCCCAACGGGACCCTGATGGCGCCGGTGCCGGTGGCCCACGGCAATTGGCTCGACGCCATTCTCCTGCTGGTGTTCGCCTATGGTGGATTCGAGGCGGCCCTCATCCCCCTGGGCGAAGCGCGGAACCCCGAGCGCGATGCACCCTTCGCACTTTTCGTAACCCTCTCGGTCTGCGCTGTGCTGTACGGGCTGACTCAGCTGGTGGTCAACGCCGCTCTGATCGATCCAGCTTCGGCGCCCCGCCCTCTCGCCGCTGCCGCGCGGGAATTCCTCGGCCCGGCCGGCGCGATTCTCATGGCGGTCACGGCCTGTCTCTCGGTATACGGGTATCTGGCTGGTGGCATGGTCAATGTCCCGCGCCTTACCTATGCCATGGCCGCCGAAGGGGACATCCCCTCACCCTTCGGGTGGATCCATCCCCGATTCAAGACTCCGGCCTTTTCGGTGGTGACGTACGCGGTATTGGTGTGGCTGCTGGCGGCGTCGGGCGGGTTCCTCACCAACCTCTCACTCTCAGCGGTTTCGCGCTTGTTCACCTACGCTGTAGTGTGCGCTGCGCTGCCCCGGCTGCGATTCCTCCAACGCAGCGGTCAGGCCGAGCCTGCCCGGTTCAACCTCCCTGCCGGCTGGGTCTGGACTGGGCTCGGTGTCGGGTTCGCCCTCATCCTTGCGACCCGGATGACCTGGAAAGAGCTGGCTCTGATGTCACTGACCCTGCTGCTCGGTCTGGCCAACTGGCTGTGGGCTCGCAACCGTCCGGCGAAAGCAGCCGATCCCGCATGAAGCCCACTCGATTTCATCGCGAGGTCCGGCGGCGGCTTCAGCGCATCGCTGATCCCAGGGTAAAGGAAGGGGCCGAGCGCTACTTCAAGCATCAGGTGAAGTTCATCGGCGTTGCTGCTCCTCAGCTCAGAGGAGTGGCCCGCGAGGTTGAGCCGTGGCTGGAAGGGGATCCGGAGCGCCTGATGGCCGAGTGCTTCAAGCTGATGCACTCCGACTTGGCCGAGGAGAAGCACGTGGGGATCGCCCTCTTGAGCCGGAATCTCAAGCGGCTTCCTGCCGACTTCCTGCGGCGACTCGAGCCGGTCTTCGACCAGACCGTCAGCGACTGGGGGGCGTGCGACCATATTGGCGGCAAGATTCTGCGGGCCCTGATCGGCGATTCGGCAGCCCGCAAGCACATAGTCGGCTGGCGCAACGCCAAATCGCCCTGGCGCCAGCGGGTCTCCGCAGTCGCATTTGTGAACGAAGCGAAACGAGGCAACCACAACCGGAGCATCCTTATTATCTGCTCCACGTTGGTGAAGAACCGCGACCGCTTCGTCCAGCTGGGAATGGGTTGGGTTCTTCGCGAGCTATACCTCGCCGATGCCGGTGCGGTGCTGAGCTTTCTCCGGCGCAACTACCCGCGTATCAATCGCGAGGCCCTGCGCTACGCCATCGAGAAGATGCCGAAAGCGCTACAAACGACCATTCTCCAGGAGCACAAACTCCTAACCGCTTAACCGCCCTTCCGCCCTTCCGCCCTTCCGCAACCGAATCGTGACTCGACCGAAAACCCCTCGTAACGAAACTCCCATTGTTTCGCCTCATGCCACTTTCACTCCGCTCTACCGGATCAATTGTCGCCGTCGGCTTCGGCGCACTGGTCTTCGGATGGTCGGCCCTCAATCGACCCACTCCCGCCCCGGCTGCTGAAGTCCCGGCTCCTGTCGAAGCAGTCAAAGCCGCCCTGACGGTCCGAGTCGATTCACTGTTGGAAACACTGGACCGGCTGCAGCTGACCCTCGACTCCAGTCACGCCGATTCGGCTCGCGCCGAGTTTCGCCGGGCCCGGATCCAGTACAAACACATCGAGGCACTCTACACTCAGATCGATCCGCTGGTGAGCGGGTGGCTCAACGGTCCCCCGGCCGAAGACGAGGATGACTTTCCCCGTCCTCCCGGGGTTACCGGTGGTTTTCAAGTAATCGAGAGCACCCTCTTCCCAGGTTGGGATGGCGAGAGTGCCGATAGCGCCCGTGCGACTTTAAGGAAAATGCACGAGGGCCTGGCCGAGTCTCGCACCAGAATCCCCGGCTTTCCCCTGCACGATGCCGAGGTCTGGGACGCTGCCAGGATCGAGATCGCTCGGATCTCGACACTCGGCATCGCCGGCTTCGATAGCGATCCTTCCGGCGGGGCCATTCTCGAAGCCGCCGAAGCCTTCGATGGCATGCGTTGGTTCAACGCCGCGCTGCCTCACCCCGATCCGGCGATCGAGTCATCTCTGCAGAGGGCCGCGGACTATCTCCGGGCCAATCCCGATCCGGAGAAATTCAACCGGCTGGAATTTCTGGTTGGCTACGCCGGGCCGGCGGCCCGGGCGGTGAGAGAGGCCCGCAGCAGACTCCCGGTGGCCGGTGACCGCCGCCAGCGCGCCTGGCGACTCGAGGCAGCCACCGTCTTCGAAAGCAACGCCTTCGATACCCGGGCCTACGCTTCCTTCGATACCCCGCCCCCAACGGATGATCTGATCCGGCTGGGCCGCCAGCTCTTCTTCGATCCCCGGCTCTCCGGTCCTCAGAATCGTTCCTGCAGTACCTGTCACGATCCCAACAGGGCTTTCACCGATGGTAAGGTCAGGAGCCCGCTGATCGGCAATGGTGTGACGGTTCGCAACACGCCCACCATCATTAATGCAGCCTACCAGCCGGTGCTGTTCTACGATCAGCGGGCAGCGTCGCTCGAAGCTCAGGTGGATTCGGTCCTGGCCAATAGAGACGAGATGGCCAGCTCCACCCAACTCGCCGCCGATCGCCTGCGAGGCGACAGCGCCATGCGGGTGGCCTTCTCAGTCGCGTTCAAGGGGAAGCCCGAGGCCGGCATCACTCCAGCATCGATCCGCCTGGCGATCGCTGCCTACCTCCGTTCCCTCACCGCTCTCGATTCCCGGTTTGATCGAGCCGTTCGGGGTGACACGCTCGCACTCACCGCCCAGGAGCGGTCCGGCTTCAACCTGTTCATGGGCAAGGCCCGCTGCGCCACCTGTCATTTCCTTCCCTTCTTCAACAGCACCGCCCCTCCGCTGTTCGCCCTTTCGGAGGGGGAAATCATCGGCGTCCCCGATCGTCCGGTCGCCCGGGAGGCCCGGCTCGATCCCGATAAGGGTCAGGGAGGATCCGACCGGATGGACCTGCATCTGTTTGCTTTCAAAGTGCCCACTCTGCGCAACATCGCGCTCACCGCACCCTACATGCACAACGGCGTGTTCCCCACCCTGGAACAGGTGATCGACTTTTACGACCGCGGCGGCGGGATCGGCATCGGGGCCGAGGTGCCGGGCCAGACCCTTCCCGATTCCCGGCTCAATCTCTCGGTCGAAGAAAAGCGCGCCCTGGTTGCGTTCATGGGCGCGCTCACCGACACGGTGATCTCCCACCAGAGGTACTGACCGGGTTTCGCTGTGACAGGGGTGTGACCTGCGCCGCCACGAGCCGTTGCCTGCGCCCGGTATGGTATGCGCCAGTCCATGTTCTGCAGTTCACACCCCACACTCAGGAGCCTTGTCATGTCTATCGGCTCGGTGACCGCCCGAGGCGCCGCCTGCGTCCTGGCGCTGTCGTTTGCGGCCGCCTGCGCGGACGACACCGTCCAATCTCCCCCTGCTGGCGATTCGGGCACGCTGGTGGAGACTGGCGTTGCCTTCCATCTCGACCTTAACAGCCAAGGTCTCCCCTTCGACGGTCTGGCCTCGTCGGCCAGCTGCAGTGTGGGAGGCGGAGTGGAGCAGGCAGTCCTGCCAACCGGTTTCGTGGCCACCCCGCTGGCAAAGGAAGGTCCTGGCTATCTCGACAATGCCGACATGAATACGGTCAATGAGACCGGACCCCAGTCCGGCCGTTTTCTGTACCGGACCCATGAAACTGGCTCTAGTGCGGGCGTCTCGGTAACTGATCTGGTAACCGGTGAGAGCAGAGTGGTGGCTCAGCGGGCCGACTTCGAGCGGTTCGACGGCATCGCGTGGACCCCGTGGGGTACCATTCTGGCCGCCGAAGAATCCAGTCCTTCTACTCTGAAGGACCCGGCCTTCCCCAATGCCGTTGCAGGTCATGTTTACGAAATCGATCCCCTGACCGGTGCGGTGAAGACGCTGGCGGCTGTGGGGTCGCGGGCCCATGAAGGCTTGCGGTTCGACAAGGACGGGAACCTCTACGGCATTTCCGAGCGGAGCCCGGGGTACATCTACAAATTTGTGCCCGACCGCAAGCGCGATCTCACTCGCGGGCAGCTTTACGTCATGAAGCTGGTCGAAGACCTGGGTGATCGCACCGGCTGGGGAGAGTGGGTCGCTCTAAATCGCGATTCGGTTCTGATTAACTCCGACGCGGTTGCTGATGCCGCTGGCGCGACTGGTTACGCCCGCCCCGAGGACATCGAGATCGGCACCAGCACTGGCAACGATCTCCGCGGCAACAACGTGCTGTACGCTGCCATTACCGGGGAGAACCGGGTTCTCGCCATTGACCTCAATCCACGCGACCGGAATCATCGCGGTCAGGTCTTCGTTTCGGACTACGTCCGCAACGGCGTCAATGCTCCGGCCGACTTCACCTTCCCGGATAACCTCGCGCTCGACAAAGCCGGCAACCTCTACATTACCGAGGATCCGGGTGGAAACGCCGCCGGTGGCAAGACCCTGGGTGACGATGTGTGGGCTGCCCCGTTCAATTCGCTGTCAGCGGCCCAGTCCCGGCCCGTCGAGCGCTTCCTGTCGATTACCGACTGCGAGGCCGAGCCGACCGGTGTGTACTTCAGTGAAAGCGGCAAGACCCTGTTCGTGAACATCCAGCACCGCGGTGGCGCTGATCCCAGAGATGTAACCCTCGGAATCAAGCGGATCTCTCAGCTCGATTTGCTTCGGACCGCGTCGCGCTAAAAAGTCGTGGGTCGTGGGTCGTGGGCAACACGCCCACAACCCCCCACCCACCCCGCCCGACCCACCACCCTCATCTAGAAAAATCCCCACAAATAAGGACGGTAGCTCATCACGTTGTTCTTGGTCTGCTGGTAGTGATTCAGCATCATCGAGTGATTCTCCCGCCCGATACCGCTCTGCTTATACCCACCGAAGGCCGCGTGGGCCGGATACAGATGGTAGCAGTTGGTCCAGACCCGGCCCGCCTTGATCGCCCGCCCCATCCGGTAGCAGGTGTTGTTATCGCGGCTCCACACGCCGGCACCCAGACCGTAGAGCGTGTCGTTGGCGATCGCCAGCGCGTCGTCGGCATCCTTGAAGCGGGTTACTGAGACCACCGGGCCGAAGATCTCTTCCTGGAAGATCCGCATCCGGTTGTGACCCTCAAAGATGGTCGGCTGGATGTAGTACCCATCCTTGAGTTCACCCGAGTGTACTCGGCGGGCACCACCGGTCAGCACCCGGGCCCCCTCTTTCTTCCCGATATCGATGTAGCTCAGGATCTTTTCCAGCTGATCGTTGGAGGCCTGGGCCCCGATCATGGTGTTGCTGTCGAGCGGGTTGCCTTCGACAATCGCCTGGGTGCGCTTGACCGCCCGCTCCATGAATTTGTCATAGATCGAGTCCTGCACCAGCACCCGGGACGGGCAGGTGCAGACTTCGCCCTGGTTGAGCGCGAACATCGCGAAGCCTTCGAGCGCCTTATCGAAGAAGTCGTCATCCTCCCGCATCACATCGGCGAAGAAGATGTTGGGTGACTTGCCGCCCAGCTCCAGGGTCACCGGGATCAGGTTCTCCGACGCGTACTGCATGATCAGCCGGCCGGTGGTCGTCTCACCGGTAAAGGCGATCTTGGCGATCCGCTTGCTGGAGGCCAGCGGCTTGCCGGCTTCGACCCCGAAGCCCTGCACCACGTTCACCACCCCGCTCGGCAGGATATCGGCGATCAGCTCCATGAACGCCATGATGGCCACCGGGGTCTGCTCGGCCGGCTTGATCACCACGCAGTTACCGGCGGCCAGGGCCGGGGCCAGTTTCCACACCGCCATCAGCAGCGGGAAGTTCCACGGAATGATCTGGCCTACTACCCCGAGCGGCTCGTGGAAGTGATACGCCACCGTGTCGTGGTCCAGCTCGCTGATGCTGCCTTCCTGGGCCCGAAGCACCCCGGCGAAATAACGGAAGTGATCGACCGCCAGCGGCAGATCGGCGTTAATGGTCTCCCGGATCGGCTTGCCGTTGTCGAGCGTTTCGATCAGGGCGATCGCCTCGAGGTTCTGCTCCAGCCGGTCGGCGATGCGGTTGATGATATTGGCCCGATAGGTCGGCGAGCTGGTGTTCCAGCTCAGGGCCGCGGCGTGAGCCGCATCGAGTGCCCTGTCGATGTCCTCATGAGTCGACCGGGCCACTTCGCAGAGTGGCTGGCCCGTGATCGGCGTCGGGTTCACGAAATACTGACCCCGCGCCGGTGCCACATACTCTCCGGCGATCCAGTTGTCGTAACGTGCCCGAATCGGGATCTTCAGCTTTTCGGTGGGGACCGACGAGGGAAGCTTGGCGTTCCCGGTCGGCTTCATGGTTGACGTCATGGCAGGCTGCTCCGACGGCAAACGGTTTGGGAATGGGACAGCGGGTGTGTCCTGCCTATGAGCAAGCGGAAAGCCAACCCGAACCGGAACCAGGGAAGATCACCGAACCGCAATCCCGGCAACGGATTGGGGGCCTCGCCCGGGGGGATTAAAGGGGAATTCATAGCGGGACATTCGTCGCGTGACGGGACGAACGTCCCGCGACAACCCTCGGACTGCGCGACAATTGTCCCGCCCGAACGAGAAGTGTCGCTTGCGCGAGGGCACCACCAATCAGCACTTTAGTATTGGTCCTCTGGGGAGTTCCGCCGGTGTCTTCACCTGACGCTCTGCCACTCGGAAAATCGGCTCAACGCGCGCTCGAGCGGCGTTGGGAATCGGCATTGTCCGGCGGCACCATGCCGGTCGATGTCCGTCCGGTGGTACGCGACTCCTGGGCCCGCGCCATCCAGACCGAAGTCTCGCCGACTCTCCCCCGCGCTCCCATGGTCTGGAGCGAGAACGCCCTCCAGCTGGCCCGTGATGCCAGCGATTGGCTCCCCTTCGCTCGGCAGGCCATCGGCGCGGCCGCAACGCCCTACACCGGTGGCGGACACATCCTCACTCTCTTCGACGCCGAAGGACGGATGCTCTGGAGCGAAGGTGACCCTCGAGCACTCGAAGGATTGAGCGAAATCAACTTCCGCCCAGGGGCACACTGGTCGGAGGAAGTGGTGGGCACCAACGGACCGGGTACCGCCCTCGCCACCGGTGGCCCGGTGCACATCGTGGGCGCCGAGCACTACTGCGAACAGTGGCATGCCTGGCATTGCGCCGCCATGCCGGTTCGGGATCCGCTCACCGGCGAGATCTGTGGCGCAGTCGATATCTCCGGTTTCCGCGACGCGGCCCATCCCCACACCCTGACTCTCACGGCCACGCTGGTTGTCGCAGTCGAACAGATGCTTCGGGCCCGCGAGGCCGAACGCCGCACCGCCATCATGCAGGCCATGGTTCGCCTGGCCAGCCGCTGGCCCGCTGACACCGCCGTCGCAGTGGATCGGAGTGGTTCGGTGATCGGCGCCCTGCACGAGTTGGGCGCATCGTTCACCGGTCAGAGTGCGGCCGCCGAATCCACCCGCCGGGCTCTCGCCGATGCGGTCCGGAATACCGGTCACTCCCCCACCGAGCTGAATCTCCCCTTGGGCCGCGGAATCGTCTATCCGGTCCGGGTCGATGGGGTCACGGTGGGAGCTTGCCTGGTGGTGCCCCGCGAGGTCCCCAGTCCGCGGGAGTCGTCCCGCCGTCACGATGCGGCGGCTCGGCGCACTCGCTATGGCTTCCAGGATCTGCTGGGACAGTCGGCCTCCCTGCGTCAGGCCATCGAGATTGCCTCCGCCGCGGCCGAGACCGAGTTGCCGGTGCTGTTACAGGGAGAATCGGGTACCGGGAAGGAATTGTTCGCCCAGGGAATTCACTCCGCCGGTGTCCGGAGTCGGGCGCCGTTTGTGGTGGTGAACTGCGCCGCCCTTCCCCGCGAGCTGGTAGAGAGCGAGCTCTTCGGCTACGTCGGTGGAGCCTTCTCCGGCTCCCGCCGGGAGGGCTCGGTCGGAAAATTCGAAGCAGCCCACGGCGGAACCATCTTTCTCGACGAAGTCGCTGAGCTTCCGGCCACCGCTCAGGCGGCCCTGCTGCGGGTTCTCCAGGAAGGCGAGATCACACCGGTCGGGGCGGCCCACACTCGGCTGGTGGATGTGCGGGTCATTGCCGCCACCAATCGTGATCTCACTGCTTGGGTGACCGCCGGAGAGTTTCGCTCCGATCTCTACTACCGGCTCAACGTCCTGGGCATCGATCTGCCACCACTCCGGAACCGCACCGACGACATCGATGCGCTGGCCGAGCGATTCCTTGCCGATGCGTCAGCCGATCTCGGACGTCCGGCCACCGTGCTGACCGATGAGCACTATGCCCGGCTGCGACAGCACAACTGGCCCGGCAACGTGCGCGAGCTCAAGAACCTGATGGGCAAGGTGGCGGCGCTGGGGACCTATGTACTCGACAATCTCGGAACCAGGCACATCGAGCCCGCGCCGGTCAGGGCGCCCACCCGGTCCGATGAATCGGCCGGCCCCTCGCCCCGTGACCAGCTGATCCAGGCCGTGCGTGGAGCTCGGACCATGGCCGAAGCGGCCCAGCGACTGGGAGTAACCAGGAGCACGCTGTATAGAAGGATGGAACGCCTGGGACTCCGTCCCGAGCGAGTTCTGAAGGAGGATGACTGACTCGGCGCGCACCTCACTGAACTGCTCGATGGCGCCGGGTTGGTTTACTCCACGACCCCGGCGCTTTTTGCATCAGAACAACTCCGGTCCAATAGCTTGGGCGTCGCGACCAGCCGGCGGCCCACCAACGGCAGCTGCCGAAGTTCGCCCAGCCGGGTTTCGTCGATCAAGACTTCTTCCAGGAACTTCACCGCCGCGGCGCTTTGGGGCAGCACCGGGACCAGGTAGCGATAGAGGTAGGCCACCTCACCCGCCTCATGGATCGAGAACTGCCGCGCAATCCTCCCCGCGATGGCAGATGCGGTGTGAAGACCGTGGTGCGCCTCCTTCCATTCCTCCTCGGGGTGGTCAGACCCCAACAACCGGGTCACCATCTCGCCCGGCACCGCAACGAGGAGCGCTCGGGCGGTTTTCGATCGCAAGACGTCAAGAAACCAACGGATCGCTGGGGAATCGACAGCCTCGAGAGCGAAGTCTTCAACCAGCAGAGTCCCGCCGTCCCGGAGGACCTCCCTGGCTCTGGTTACCGCGGCCGGCAGATCTGGAATGTGATGAAGCGACCGGGTGAAGATGATCGCGTCCACCGGGGAGAACAGTCCTTCCGGCCATCGCGCCGGTATGACCTCCACCCCAAGGGCTCTAGCTAACTCGATCTCCGCAGTCGCTACCTCGACGCCGGTGACCCGGTAGCAGCGTCGTTGCAGCGCCACGGCCACATGCCCGGCTCCGCACCCGATCTCCAGGATCCGTGCCCCCGGTGAGACCCGCCCGACGACAAACTCCACAGTGGCCCGGGTCGGAATCCCGATCGGCATCTTCAACACTCGGAGTCTCGCCTGTATCCCCCGCTTCCCTGGATGGGGACACCTCTCAGGTTTCACCGTCCGCTGACACATGTTCAGGAACAGCAGCTTCACCGAAGTGGAGGGCCAGAGCAGCCAGATTGCTGTCGAGGGTGCGATGATGGCCAATTAGCCGGCCGATGCAGCGAAACAGCGGGTTGGACACCCAGCCATGTTCCGTGATCGTGACCACTGATCCCTGGTCCGTCGGCTGGATGCGATAGTCCCACTCGCCCCCGAATGGGGAGCCGCCACTGGTGTCCACCGTCGTACGGAATTCTGCCGGCGCCCGCTCTTCCACGACGATCAATCCGATGACACCCATACCAGTCACCTGTTGCCATCGTTCGTGACCGTCCAGGTCGGGCAGCCTCGAGGCCGATCTTACTTCCCTCCACCAGCTGGGAGATCGCTCGAAATCACGGAGGACTGCATACACCGTCTCCGGTGGTTGGTGAAGGGCAACACGGCTGACGGCCCGGTGTTCCCGCGGCATCATCATCCCAACCAGTGCGATCACGGCGATGATCCCGACCATGATACTGACGATAACGACCACGAGCTTCATGCGAGCTCCCCGCGCCGAAAGTTGGTAGCGTCACACTCCGGACACCCAATCAGGTTGAGGCAGCACGGTACCCGGCCTTCCGCACGGTCTCGACATAGCGTGGCCGCTCAGGATCGTCGCCCAGGCGATGGCGCAGGGCGGCGATGTGCGTGTCCACGGTGCGAGTGAGCGCCGTTGGGTCGTATCCCCAGACGCCGGTCAGCAACTCCTGGCGGGCCAGCACGTGCCCGCCCGCCCGCACCAGCGCAACCAGCAGGTCAAACTCCTTCGGTCGAAGGTCGATGGCCAGCCGTCCCCGGGTGACCCGCCGCTCCGGCACGCAGATGATCAGGTCCCCGAGACGATACTCCTCCGGCACCAGGGCGGAGAGGGTACCACCGCCGCGCCGCAACAACGCCTCGACTCGGGCGAGAATTTCCAGCAAACCGAACGGCTTGACCACGTAATCGTCCGCCCCAGCCTTGAGCGCCTGTACCTTTTCCGCTTCGCTGCCCCGCGCAGTCAGAACCAGGACCGGGACCATCAGGCCACCCGATCGGAGGTTTCGAAGAACCCCGAACCCGTCCAGCCGCGGCAACATGAGATCCAGGATGATGAGGTGGGGGTTCCAGCGCCCAGCCTGCTCGGTACCGGCGACACCATCCGCCGCGACCGACACTTCGTACCCCTCGTGGACCAGATTCTGCCACAGTGTCACCGCGATAGCCTGGTGATCTTCGATCAGAAGTATGCGAGTCATCCGGTGAGTTCCTGTGCGACGTCCGACCCTTTGGGCAGGAAGAGCCGGATCACCGTCCCACCACCAGGTCGGTCTTCGATCTGCCCGCTTCCTCCCGACGCGGCGAGGAGACCCCGGACCACCGCCAGGCCAAGCCCGGCGCCTCCCGTATGGGTAGAACCCCCTCGATCCAGCCGCACGAACGGCAACCAGGCTCGCTCCCGGTCCGATGGGGCAATCCCGGGACCCTCGTCCGAGACGGTTACCTCCACACGACCGTGCCGGACCTCGGTCGCGACCAGGACGGTCTGGCCCCGGGGTCCGTACTTGATGGCGTTGTCCAGGAGGTTGAGCAGGATCTGCCGGAGCGCACCGGGATCATACCGGGCGATCACGTCTGACTCGCCCACCACTTCCAGACGACTTCCCGCGCGTTCGGCCAAAGGTGCGAAGTCGGCCACCACTTCCCGAAGCAACGCACCCAGCGGCTGATCGCTTGGCGTGGCGATGCCCGTCCGTCGCTCGGCCCGGCTGAACAGAAGGACATTGTCGATCAGGCCCTGCAGCCGCCTGGTCTCATCCACCACGCTCAGGAGAATGGCCCGATGATTCGCCGGCGAGGAGCTCCGGCCGAGGAGCAGAGTTTCCGACGCAAGCCGGATTTGAGTGAGGGGCGTGCGCAGCTCGTGGGAAATGCCCGCTGCGAAGTTGGTTCGCATCCGGGCCAGCTGCTGCGCCCGGAGCCAAGCGATCACTACCGCCCCGAGACACGCCAGCGCCAGCGCCAGCAGCGCAAACGCCTTGAGTGGGACGGCGGTGGGGACACCGCCCGGTACCAGCTGGTCGGCCAGCGCAGGATTGATCTCGGCCTCCACCCGCATGTGACCGCGCCGTCCGGGAAGCGCTTTGACTTCGAGATGCAGCGGCGGATAGGTCGGGCTGGTGCGGTAGACCGGGCTGCCGTCCGGACCCGTGAGCGAAAGGGAAAGGAACCCGGAATTGGATAACGTGTCCGCGAGGTACCGGGGAACCAGTCTCAGAGAACGGAATGTGGGTTCGGCCAGCTCAGTCACCAGCCGGCCGCGAGGGAAGCTGAATCCGTAACGCACCTGGTCACCCGCGGGCGTAGTGCGAGCCGAAGAAAGAACCACCACGCTGCCCGGCGCGACCTGGCTGAGGAACAGCGCGAACAAGTAGCCGGTATCGCTGGTGGTGTCGGCGAATTGGGCGATCTCCTTCACCTGGGTCGATTCAGCCGTGACCCGGCGGCCGAGACTATCAAGCGCCCGGAATTCACCGCCCGGAGACCGCAGGGTGAAGAACCGGCCGACCTTGAGATCGGCCAGACAGCCGCAGGGGTCGTGACGCAGGGCCTGAACCATCGTGAGCATGTACTCCGGGGGCTCCGGGACCGCCGGTTCGACGGTCAGCACCGGGAAGATCGGCGCGATCGACTGACGGATCGCAGCCTCCAGGCCCAGGGAGTACCGATCGACGGCGACCGCAGCGAGATAGTCCAGGTGGGTCAGGACCGCCCGGCGATGAAGCTCCTGGGCTCGCCAGATCCCGGCGCCCAGACCCGCGATCGCGGCGACAAACACCAGGACACCAGTGGCGACGGCCCGTACCGCTCGTTCCCGCATGGATCACCCTCGGCGACGATTCGGCAGCGGAGAAACCGTACCCAGGCGAAACTCTGATCAGGCAGACGCCCCAGGGCCTGCCCCCAGGGCGTCAATCCGCGACCGGCCCTTTGGACTACCGTGAATACGTGCCGCTGAAGACCTCGGACCAGGTCGCACCGCCGTTGGACGTGGTCTCACCGGAAAATACCACTTGCATCGAGCTGACGGGCGTCCAGAGAAACCGCGATGTCGGCGTGTCGTTCATGATCATCTGGTTCCCGACCAGACCACCAGACAGCAGGATTCGGCCGCCCTGCGTGTCCACGAAGGTCTGATACCACTTCCCGGTGCGCGGATTGTAGAACGAGACGCTTCGTGAGTGGTAGCCCGAGCTATCGTGAAAGTCCTCCTGCAGGACGCAACCTTGAGAGTCGGCCGTGATCACATCGGTTCCAGGAAACGCCCCCGGAGCCGAGAAATTCCAGTTACCCAGCCAAAAGTCGAATTGCCGATGCTCGGCGGCGGTGCAAGCGGTGGCCGCGGTCTGGCGGTGTACTCCCACGACCTCGACCATGGCCGTGGACCCTTGCGCCGTGTTGCCGGCCGTGTCGATTGCCGGATCGTCGGCCGGGCTCCATTGGACGCCCCCCAGCGTGTGTACCCCGAGTTGGTCCTCCTCAAGGCCTACCGGTCCGTTCGCGGGAGTGTATGTAAGCCTCACGCGGGCAGGAGCGAGCAGCGCCAGGGCCGGCGTGAGCCGGAACCCGCTGTTCCCGACGTAGTCCGGGTCCAGGGGCGGCGCCGACACCCGCGCCACCCGAAACGGAATGGTGGTGGTGACGGCCCCGGGGGGGATTTCGAGCACAAACGCCCCGCCGTATGCCGAGACCGTTCCTCCCGCCGGCTCCGCCACACCGCCTTCATTGACCGTCAGGGCGACGGCCCCGTGAGCGGTGTCGACCGTGGCCGTGAGAGTGGCCGTCCCCGGCGCGACCCCGGTGACCACGCCGGCAGAAGAAACCGTGCTCACTCCACCCGGTGAGACGCTCCACGCAACAGTCTTCCCGCTCACCGGCTGCCCGCGTTTGTCCCTGGGAGTTGCCTGATAGGTCACGGTTTGGCCTGGGACCAGACTGGCGGGGCCAGGGCTGAGACCGACAGAAACCACGGAAGGAATCTGGACCGCGAACCCACCGGTGCCGCTCACTCCGTTGATCGTGGCGGTGATGACCACGGGTCCTGCCATCAGCGCTCGCACTCGGCCGTCCGGCTCCACCGCCGCTACCAGATTGTCACTCGAGCTCCACGTCGGAGTCAGCCCCGCAATGGTGCCGCCCGAACCGTCTCGCGCCTCGGCGCTGAGCTGGACCGTGTCCCCAGCCTCGATCGGGCCAGCCGGTACTGCGACAACCACCTCTGCCACAGTTCGCTCCCCCCCGGGTCCGCCATCGTCCCCGCATCCGCTGGCGAACCCGAGCCCAGCCAGAACCACCATCGTCACTCGCATACTGCTGCCGCTTACCATGATATTCTCTCCGAAACCTGGTGGCAGAATGATTGTTGCCTGATTCAGAGAACCTACGGAGTCCGCCGGCGAGAAGCAGGGAGAATCGTGTGAGAATCATGTGCGATGAAACTCGTGTGAGAATCATGTGCGAAGGAATGCCAAGAGCTGCCTAACTAATGGTCGCGACTCGGAGGCCGCGCCGATGCCACCCCGCCCGAGCCTGGTCGACTCCTGACCAAACGAGCGGGCTGCCTCGTCCTCGGGTCTAAGGAAGAGCGAGTGACGATCAGAAGGTTCAATCCGAAACCAGCCCCCTGAAACGCCCGTATAGTTTCTTTAACCATACAGGTGGATTCTCATGTCGACCCGGCTGCCGGTCGTGCACCTCCCGCTCCGCCCCACCGATCTGCACCTGCTGCTCGCCTTGGCTGAGCAGGACCTTCACGGGTACGCTCTGGTCCAGACAATTGAAGCCGCTACCGGGGGTCTGATTCGGCTGGATCCCGGGAACCTCTACCGGGTGATCAAGCGACTGCTGGCCGATGGTTTGGTGGCCCAGTCCGAAGGCGCGCCATCGCAGGAGCCTGGAGCCGAGCGCCGCCGATATTACCGGCTGACGATGGCTGGTCGAAAGGCGCTCGCCCACGAGCTCCGACGCCTGGACGCGTTGCTGCGTCCTCAGCTGGTGCGCGCGATCATGCGGGAGGCCCTATGATCTCCCCACGCCTCTACCGGCTGTTGCTCCGCCTCTATCCCGCCGACTTCCGGGCCCGCTTCGGCTCCGAAATGACCGAGGTCTTCGATCGTCAGCTCACCGCCGCGCGGGCCGGGGGGAGTTCGGCTGTTCTCCGGCTCTGGGGTCGGACCATCCGCGGTCTTCTGAGCACCGCCCTGGCCGAGCGGGGTGATGCGCTGAGCCAGGCACTCAGCACTCGAGACCGAGATCCGGTGATTTCAACTCTACGCTCCGACCTCCGGCTGGCCGTTCGAGTACTGTGGAAGAGCCCGCTCTTCGCCTGCGTCGCGGTCCTCTGCATTGCACTCGGCAGCGGAGCGGTCACCACCATCTACAGCATCATGAATGCCCTGGTGCTGCGTCCTCTGCCCGGTGCGGTTGCGGGCAGCCGGCTGATTCGCATCGAACGCAAGCAGCCCGGGGCCGACGACGGCGTCTCGCTCTCCTATCCCTGGTATCAGCAGATCGAGGCCCGCGCGAAATCGCTGGATGGAGTAGTGGCGTGGGGCAAAGCATCGCTGGTGTTGCGGGGTGGTGAAGGCCCTGGCGATGTGGTCTACGGCCAGCTGGTCAGCGGCAATTTGTTTCAGGTTCTTGGAGTCACTCCCCGGCTGGGTCGCTTCTTCTCACCCGATGAAGACCTGACTGAACTGACCCATCCGGTGGTGGTGGTCTCGGAGAGCTATTGGCGAGCTCACCTGGGCGGCGACAGCTCGGCAGTGGGCCGGAACATTCTGGTGAATGGCCGGCCGTTCACGCTCATCGGTGTAGCTCCCGCAGCCTTCCAGGGGATGGACACCCCGATTCAGAGCGACGCATGGATCCCGCTGCACATGCAGCGAGCCATCAGGAACGTCCCCGGAGCGCTGAGCGATGTTTCCGCCACCTGGCTTCGGGTTGCCGCTCGCCTGAAAGACGAGGTAGGCCGCACCGTGGCCCGCGACGAGCTGGCGGCCCTCGGACAATCATTGGCCGCCGAGATGCCCGGCGATGTCTGGCACCAGTACAATGAGCTGCGGGTTTCCCCGCTCACCGGCTTGCCCCCCGATGCCACCGAGGCGCTTTCCCGCTTTCTGGCGCTGCTGCTCGGTGCGGCGGCGCTGGTGCTGATCATTGCCAGCGTGAATGTCGCCGGGATGCTCTCGGCCCGGGCGGTGGAACGGCAGCGGGAGATGGCGGTCCGATCGGCGTTGGGCGCTACTCGCGGGCGGCTGGTTCGCCAATTGTTGACCGAGATTCTGTTGCTCTTCGGGCTGGGAGCCGCGGGTGGGACTCTGGTGGCGCTGGCAGCAACCCGGATGATGGAACAGATCCCGGTGCCGGGTGACATTCATTTCACATTCCTGCTGGCCCCCGATCCCCGGGTGCTGGCTTTTGCGCTACTGGTTTCGCTTGCGACCGGCATTGCCGTCGGACTTGCTCCCACCCGGCAGGCGCTCGCACGCGATGTCTCTTCCCGGCTGCGTGACTCTTCCAATACCACCACCGGAAAGCGCAGCCTGGTAAGCAGCGCTCTGATCGTCACCCAGCTGGCGGTCTCCCTGGTGCTGATGGTGGGGGCGGGATTGCTCGGTCGAGGATTGCTGCGCGCCACCCGGGTAGATCCGGGGTTCAACGCCAACGGAGTGACTACCATCCCTCTCAACGTGGACGCCTGGGGCTATGATGAGGCGCAGGGAACCAGGTTCTATCGATCGCTGGAGGAGCGGATCGCAAACCTTGCTGGTGTGACTGCGGTGAGCTTCGCCACCAATCTGCCGCTGAACCTGCAATGGAGCGGCGATGAGATCTCACTTGCCGGGGGAGACGACCAGGTTCAGTCAATCCCGGTGCAACAGAATCTGATCGGCCCGGGCTACTTCTCGGTACTCGAGATTCCGGTTGTCGAAGGCCGCCCGATCGTCGCGAGTGATAATCGCGAGTCTGCTCCGGTCACCGTGATCAATCAGACTATGGCCAGGAAGCTCTGGCCCGACGGCACCGCCCTGGGAAAATCCTTCGGCTATCACGGACGACACCTCACTGTCGTCGGGATCGCCCGAGACGCCAAATACGCTTCTCTCACTGAATCGACCCCGCTGCTGATCTACCTCCCGCTGGCCCAGGAATACCGGGCAGGGCGATCACTTCTGCTCAGGAGTTCCGCCGGCACCGCGGCCATTGCCTCCCGGTTGGCTCAGGCCATCCGGGAAACCGATCAGAACGCGCCCCGGCCGCTGGTGACTTCCCTGACTGAGGCCACCGGCATCGCGTTCCTTCCCGGCCGCGTGGCCGCCATGGTCACCGGAGTCCTGGGACTGGTCGGATTGCTGCTCTCGGTTGCAGGACTTTACGGCGTGGTCGCCTACGCAGCCGCGCGGCGGACCCGGGAGATCGGGATCCGGCTGGCTCTCGGCGCCCGGCAGTCGGATGTACTGGGGATGGTGCTGCGCGATGGCCTGCGGCTGGCTCTGGGCGGAATAGTCCTCGGAGTGGTGCTTGCCAGTCTGGGGACCCGGCTGCTGCAGGGGCTCTTGTTCGGGATGAGCCACCTGGACCCAGGAACCTACCTGATAATGCCTGCCCTACTGGGGGTCGTGGCCCTGGTCGCCACCTACCTGCCGGCCCGAAGGGCGGCAGGCGCCGACCCCGGATCGGTCCTAAGGTCTGAATGAGTCGGATCTGCGACTCGTCCACGTCACCCTGACTCCGTTCGACGCGCGCCCCCTTCGCTCGGGGGGCGCGGGAAGCAGTGGAGCAGACGTCGAGGTCAGGTGCCGGGACACCGCGTGGTCGTGTACGGCCCGTTGATCGTGAAGTTGCCGGCGTTGAAGATACCCATCCCGGTCCAGTTAACGTTGCCGTTCGCGGTTGTGGCGGTGATGGTGCCGGTCGCGTTCTCCGAGAATCCGGCTCCGCTCGATGAGTAATTGTAGGAGCCGGCCGACGCCGTCGTGTTGAATATTCCATATGTCGGGCTGTCGGCCGAATCAGCCCGGAAGCCGCCGACTACGTCGGCGCCGGTTACCAGGACGTCGAAGTTGCCGGGGGATACCGCGCCGGCCGGCGTGTAGCGGCCGCAGTAGGCCACCCCGTTTGGTGTGGCTTGGAACGCGCCCACCGAGAAGGTGTTGGGTGGACCCCAGTTGCCGTAGACCACACCGGCATCCACGACCCCGGTGAGAGTGTAACCCCCGCCGGTGGCGCTGAAACCGCCGGTCGAGGTCGCCGAGCCGGTGAGCGTGATCGGCGAGCCTGAGACGGGCGTGATTACGCTGCCCGCCACGAGCGCCGCATCGTTGGTCCCCGTGGGAGCCGCCGCGAACGTAAGAACGAGGCCGCCGTTGATCCGCGAGTCCCCGAGGAAGAATCCCGTGAACGTGGTGCTGCCGCCGCCTCCTCCGCTGGGATCGGTGCCGCCACCGCCGCACGCGGCGAACGCCAGAAGGACCAGGGGTGTTGCGAGCCGGGTGAGGCTCATGCGTCGGGGGCTGCCCGATGTGAACCGGATCATGAGGGGCCTCGGTAGGGGTGGGGCG
>CAZOES010000018.1:0-44156 GCA_964578865.1 uncultured Gemmatimonadaceae bacterium
TTCCGCAGTTACCTGAGACAAAATGGGGGCATTTCCGGCTCTTGACAAGTAGAGCTGTTGCTCTAGTTTCGTTCTACGAACTAGAGCCACTGCTCTATTTCAAGAAATTGAACCAGGACTCGATACGATGCCCTCTGTCCGCTGGAGAATTTTGCTGGGAATGACCGGCCCGCTGCTGAGCCCGCTTTCGCTGCAGAGCCAGTCGCCGCTGGATCAGTATGTAACCGAAGGTCTGGAGAAGAACCTCACCCTGCTGGAGCAGCGGTTGGCGCTGGCTCGGGCCGACGCTGCTCTGCGGGAGGCCGAGGGGCGGTGGCTCCCATCGCTCACCTTGTCGGCCCGTTATTCCCAGCGGTCGGGGGATCTCCTCGACCTTGGCGACCTGGTTAATCCGGCTTACCGGGCTCTCAACCAGATCACCGGCAGCAATCAGTTCCCCACTGACTTGAGCGTAAAGCTCCCCTACAGGCAGGAGACCAACCTGCGGCTGGTGCAACCGCTCTTCTCGCCCGAGGCGACCGCCGACATCTCGATCGCCAGGAGCCAGCGGGAAGGTGAGCGGGCGGCCGGACGGACTGCGATCCGGCGCATCGCAGCTGGAATCCGGCTGGCCTATCTCGATGTCGCCCGCGCATCCCGGGTAGTAGAGCTGCACCGGGCCACGCTCGACTTGCTGAACGAGAACCTGCGAATCAATCAGTCGCTCCTCAAGAACGGGTCCGCCACACCCGATGTGGTGCTGCGGGCCGAGGCGGATCAGAGCGAAGGCGAACAGCGTTTGGCCGATGCCGAACGTCAACTGGATGCTGCCCGCGGTGCCTTCAACCTGTTGCTGGAACGGCCGCTCGAGCAGGAATTCTCGCTCTCCGCTGATAGCGCCCTGGGGCTCGACCTCACCGTCTCACTCGATAGTGCCATCGCCGTCGGAGTTCGGGGCCGGGATGAGCTGCATCAGGTCGATGCCGGAATCAGGAGCGCCGAGGGACAGGGTCGGCTCGCCGGGGCTGCCTTCCTGCCCACTCTGGCGCTGGCAGTCGACTACGGCTTCCAGGGCGAGAAGTACGCCTTCACCAGCGACCACGACATTCTGGTCGCGTCGGTAGTTCTGCAATGGAACCTCTTCAACGGCGGGCAGGATAAGGCACGGAAGGACCAGGCCCGTCTGGAGGTTGAACGGTTGCGGGCCGAGCGAGCCCTGACCAGCCGACGGATCGAACTGGAAATCCGCAACGACTGGAAGGCGGCCGATGTGTCCCGCCGGGCTCGCACCACCGCGGCCGATCGACTGGCGAGTGCCGAACGCAACTATCGCTTGATGGAACGAAAGTATCGCGAAGGCGCGGCCCCCCAGGTGGCGCTGATCGATGCCCGGACCAGTTACACCACCGCCGGTCTCAATCTCATCCTCACGACTTACGACTACTTCGCACGGGTGGTGGAGCTGGAGTCTGCCGCCGGGCTGTATCCGATCTCTATCGGTGAAGGGAGAGGGCTGTGAAGAACCGTTCCTCGTTCCTCGTTCCCCGTTTCCCGTTCCTGGCCGCTGTCATGCTGCTCGGTTGTCACAGGGAGAAGCCGGCAAGGATTGCAGAGACGCCCCACCAGCCGGTGCAGGTCCGCCTCGCGCCGGTGATCGACACCACGATCGTCCAGCCGGTCATTGCGAGCGGGGTGCTCGCCGCCAAGGAAGAGATCTCTCTCGGCTTCAAGATCGGTGGTGTGATCGCGCAGATAGAAGTCGATCAGGGGGATGTGGTGAGAGCCGGTCAGCTGCTGGCGACACTCGAGCTCCCGGAGATCGCCGGGGCGGTGGCCAAAGCACAGGCTGGTGTGGATCAGGCGGAGCGAGACCTGGCGCGGGCCGAGGCGTTGCTCGCCGACAGCGTGATTCCGCGAAGCGCGTGGGAAGGGGCCAGGACCGTTGCGGAGGTGGCCCGCGCCGATCTGGAAATCGCGCGATTCAATCAGCGCTACGCCGTAATCCGGGCCCCCTCCGGCGGCACGGTGCTTCGGCGAAGCGCCGAGCCAGGGCAGCAGATCTCCGGTGGTTCGCCGGTTCTGGTTCTGGCCAGCGCGGCTCGGGGGCAGGTGGTGCGGGTTGGCCTCTCCGACCGGGACATGGCGCGGGTCTCACTGGGAGACCGCGCAACGATCCGGTTCGAGACTACCCCGGCAGTGGTACATGGCCGGGTAACCAGGATTGCTGCGGCGACCAGCGCGGGGAGCGGGACCTGGAGTGTCGAAATCGCCCTGGATGCACCGCTCCGGTCGGGACAGGGAGGTGTGGCCTCAGGGGCCATTGGATCGGTGGCGATCACGCCCAAACGGCCGGAATCGGTTCGGGTCATCCCGATTCAGGCACTGCTGGAAGGTGATGCCGATAGTGCGGTGGTGTACTCGCTCAAAGTGAACGGATCCGATACCACCGCCCGGCGGCACCGAGTGACGATTGGGTTCCTCGCGGGTGAACGAGTGGCGGTGCGGGACGGCCTGAATGGCGCGGCCGAGGTGGTGACCGACGGAGCGGCCTATCTGCAGGATGGCGAGCCGGTTCGTGCCATGGGTACCTCGGCGGTGGAGAAAGGAGGCGACCGGTGAAACTCGCCGAATTCTCGGTCAAGAACTACCAGTTCACCATCGTAATCTTCCTGATGGCAGCCGCACTGGGGATCAACGCGCTGTTCACCATTCCTCAGGCAGAGGACCCCACCTTCTCCATCCCCACCTACACCGTGGTTGCGGTCTATCCCGGCGCGACCCCAACCGACATGGAGCAGCTGGTGGTCGATCCGATCGAGCAGCGGGTCAACCAACTCGAAGATCTCAAGAAACTGCAGAGCGAGATCCGTGATGGTCTGGCAGTGATTCGGGTGGAATTCGATGCCAAGGCCGATCCCGACAAGAAGTACGACGACGTGGTTCGGGAGATCAATGCGCTGCGTCCGTCTCTGCCATCCGATCTGGCCCGGCTCGATATCAACAAGTTCGATGCCAGCCGGGTGAACATCGTACAGCTGGCGCTGGTCTCCGATGCGCTGCCGGTGTATCAACTGGCCGACCGGGCCAAGTCGCTGAAGGACCGTTTGGAGCGGGTCGCCGGAATTCGCACGGTCGAACGCTGGGGTTTTCCAGAGCGGGAAGTGCGGGTCGATCTCGAGGCTGGTCGTCTGGCCGGGTTGGGCATTTCGCTCAACCAGGTACTCGGCGCGGTCGGCAGCGAGAACGCCAACATCCCCGGAGGCACGGTCAGTTCCGGGGCCCGTTCATTCACAGTGAAAACCAGTGGCAGTTATCGCACGGTCGAGGAAGTGGCGGCGACGGTGGTGGCCGGCACCGGTCGCGATGCGGTACGGCTGGGCGACCTCGCGCGAGTCGAGTGGGGTTACGAGGACGCCCGCCACCTGGGGCGGTACAACGGACATCGGGCCGTGTTCGTGACTGCGAACATGAAAGAGGGCCAGCGGATCGGTCAGGTGCGTGATGCGATCTACGCGGAGCTGGATCAGTTCGAGAAGACCCTGCCGGCGGGGATGAAGCTGGAGCGGGGCTTCGATCAGTCGGCCAATGTGCGCCACAGTCTGGGCCGGCTGGGAGAAGACTTTGCGATCGCGATTCTGCTGGTGCTGGTTACCCTGCTGCCGTTGGGGACCCGCGCATCGCTGGTGGTGATGATTTCGATTCCACTCTCGCTCTCGATCGGGGTGGTGCTGCTGCAGGTTACCGGTTTCACCATCAATCAGCTCAGTATCGTCGGGTTCGTGATCGCCCTGGGCCTGCTGGTGGATGATTCGATCGTGGTGGTGGAGAACATCGCCCGGTTCCTGCGGGAAGGGATGAGCCGCCGGCAGGCCGCGATTCAAGCCACTCGCCAGATTGCGGTCGCGGTCCTCGGCTGTACTGCGACCCTGATCGTGGCGTTCCTGCCGATTCTGTTTCTGCCCGGCAACCCGGGGAAGTTCATCCGCAGCATGCCGGTGGCGGTGATTTTCACCATTCTTGCATCGCTTGCCGTCTCACTCACCGTGGTGCCGTTTCTCGCCAGTCTGCTGCTCAAGGAGGAGCCCCAGGGTCACCGCAACCCGTTCCTCCGGGGGCTCACCTGGATCATCGATCGGACCTACGGCTCGTGGCTGCACCGCGCCCTGGCCGCGCCCGGCATCACCCTGATAGTCGCGATTCTGCTGCTGGTGGGAAGTCTGGCGCTGGTTCCCGCTATCGGGTTCAGTCTCTTCCCCAAGGCCGACACGCCTCAGTTCCTGGTCCGGATCGAAACTCCGGAGGGTGCCTCCCTGGCCGAGACCGATCGGGCGGCCCGGGTGGTCGAGCGCACCCTGGCGGGAGTACCGGAGGTGAAGTCGGTCATGATGAACCTGGGGCGGGGAAACCCCGATGTGTACTACAACATCATCCCTCGCAACGAACGGGCCAGTGTGGCCGAGGCCTTTGTTCTGCTTCAGGAATTCGATCCCAGCCGTACGCCGAGATTGTACGACTCGCTGCAGCGTCAGTTCGATGCGTATCCCGGTGCCCGGATCGAAGTGACGTCGTTCGAGAATGGCCCGCCGCTGGACGCGCCGATCGCCTTTCGCATGGTCGGAGACGATCTCGACACCCTGCGAACGCTGGCGGGAAAGCTGGCCCAGATCATCAGCTCGACTGCTGGAACCAGGACCGTGGTGAATCCGCTGGAACTGTTGGCGACTGGATTGCGAGTCGATGTGGATCGCGCCAAGGCCGGCATTCTGGGTATTCCGACCGGAGAGATCGATCGCACGGTGCGGCTGGGTCTGGCCGGGCTGGAGGCGGGATCCCTGCGGGATGCCAGCGGGGAGGACTATCGGGTCCGGGTCCGGCTTCCCTCGATCGGTACCGCGGGCGGGGCCCGAAGTCTCGATGGCACGCCGACACCCGAGGTGCTGGACCTGTTGTACGTCGGCTCGCAGAACGGGTCCCAGGTTCCGCTACGGCAGGTGGCCCGTGTCCGGATGGAGGCTACCACTCCGATCATCCAGCACTACGACAAAGAGCGCAGTGTGACGGTGACCGCCAACGTACGGACCGGGTTCAATACCGATCGGGTTACCAAGGCGATCCTCGCCAAACTGTCCGTGTGGGAGTTGCCCTCAGGATACCGGATCATCCCGGCCGGTGAGATCGAGAGCCGAGAGGAGAGCTTCGGCGGCTTGGGTGCGGCGATCATCGTGGCGGTCTTTCTGACGCTGGCCATTCTGGTGCTCGAGTTCGGAACCTTCCGCAGCACCCTCATCGTCGCATCGGTGATCCCGCTGGGTGTGGTCGGCGGATTGGTGGCTCTCTTCCTGAGTGGATACACCCTCTCCTTTACTGCGATGATCGGGTTCGTAGCCCTGATCGGCATCGAGATCAAGAACTCGATTCTGCTGGTGGACTTCACCAACCAGTTGCGCCGCGATGGCATCCCGCTTCGCGAGGCAATCGAACAGGCGGGCAAGGTGCGGTTTCTCCCAATCGTGCTGACCACCATGACGGCGGTGGGCGGACTGCTGCCGCTGGCTTTGCAACGTTCCTCACTCTACTCGCCGCTGGCCGTGGTGATCATCGGGGGGCTGGTGAGTTCCACCCTGCTGGCCCGACTGGTTACGCCGGTGATGTATGAACTGCTCCCGCCCTCCATCGGGGAGCAGGAAACGGTCGAATCCCTGCCGCCGGCCGTGATGCCGGCGACTCAATCCTGAAAGAGGCTTCCTATGAACACCCAACAGGTTGCTTTGGTTACCGGCGCATCGACCGGTATCGGCCGGGCCATTGCGTCACGACTCGCGGGCGCGGGCTACACGGTCTTTGGAACCAGCCGGGCACCGGCCAGGGTGTCACCACTTTCAGGGGTGACATTCCTGGCCCTTGACGTTACCGACGAGGGGTCGGTAGAGGCCTGCGTACAGGCGGTGGAACAGCGGACTGGTCGGCTGGATTTGCTGGTGAACAACGCCGGTATCGCGGTAATGGGGGCGGTGGAGGAGGTACCCATGACGCTGGTGCAGCAGCAGTTCGAGGCCAACTTTTTCGGGGTGGTCAGGGTTACCAGGGCGGCGCTCCCGATCATGCGGCGGCAGCGCTCGGGCACCATCATCAACATCAGCTCGGTTGTGGGCCTGGTGCCGATTCCGTTTGGTGGGTTCTACTCGGCCAGCAAGTTCGCGATTGAAGGTCTAACCGAATCACTGCGAGCCGAAGTAGCCGGCCTGGGAATCCGGGTGGCGATGGTGGAGCCCGGGTTTTTCAAGAGTGATCTATTCCCCGCGGCGCCGGCCAGCACGGTCAGCATCGACGATTACCGGACGGTGCAGGGCCGAGTGCTCGGCAAAGTTCGAGAGGAGGAGACCGCTGCGCCGCCGCCCACTGCCGTGGCGGATCTGGTGCTCAAGCTGGCCGGTCAGCCGGCACCGGCGCTGCGCAATCCGGTCGGCAAGGAGAAGATGTTCGCAACCCTCAAGCGATTCATGCCGGCCCGGATGT
The DNA here is from genome assembly GCA_964578865.1 of uncultured Gemmatimonadaceae bacterium. GTDB lineage: Bacteria > Gemmatimonadota > Gemmatimonadetes > Gemmatimonadales > GWC2-71-9 > JADJOM01. Next base: position 6,496 of record CAZOES010000018.1, read on the forward strand.
TCGAACCGCAGGGCTGGAAGTACTGGCGGGTGACGGTTTGAGCTGACGGTTAGCCTTGGCGTTCTTCGCGGTTGATCTGGTTGCCCTTGTTTCACCGCAAAGAACGCCAAGGTCGCGAAATGCTCGGACGACAGGCTCACCAGCTGCCCGAGATTCCGTCCCCCACCACCCCCCACCCCCGATTGGGGGAATACTCACTACCGAATTTGAAATGAGGTAACCGGAAAGGATCGGCGCCGTAGTACAAAAACGCGTGGTCACCAATGTGAAAGGAGGCGCGTTTATGCCCGGTGTGCGATCGCATTTGGCAGCACTGCTGCTGCTCACGATGATTGGACCCTCCCAGCTGACGGCTCAATCCACCCCATTCAGTTGCGCCGATACCGTGCAGCAGGCGCTGGGAGGGTTCGCAGGGAGTTGGAAAGTGGAGGCCATCTTCCGGGCCGGCGAAGGCTGGGATTCAACCAACGCCACTTCCAGATTCACCCCCGATCTCAACGGCTGCCTGCTGCGAGAGGACTATCGCGGTACTCGGTACGGCGAGCCATACCAGTTTCTGGCTCTGTGGGGCGCCAACGGGATGCCCGATGGCAGGATCCAGCGCTTTTTCTCGCATTCCCAACACGGGATCCTTGGAGTTGCCTCCGGTGGATTTCAAGGTGATACGCTGATCCTCGACGACAACATCACGCTCAACGGCAACCCGGTATTACAGCAGTACCGGTTTACTCGACCAGACAGCCGCATGTTCTCGCAAGTCAACCGGCGCTCGACCGACGGCGGCGCAAGCTGGATCGTGACCCTGCGAGCGACTTACCGCCGTCCCTAGATTCCGACATGCACTCCCAACTGAAATCCGACCGCGACAATCTCCCGGTCTTGTTGCAGCTCGCGCTGCGGGAGGCCGGGGCGTTTCTTGCCACCCTGGATACCCGGCCGGTGGCGGTTCCCCTTCCCGATGTGGCGCCATCCATCACCCTCCCGACATCCGGGCTGGGTGGGTCCGACGCCATCGCGCTCTTTCGCGAGCGTCACTCGGCGTTGCTCTCGGGATCGGCCGGGCCCAGATACCTCGGGTTTGTCACCGGCGGCACCACGCCGGCTGCGCTGGCCGGAGACTGGCTTACCAGCGCCTACGACCAGAACGTATCCAGCACCGAGGGCTCGTCCGGAGCGCTGATCGATCAGGAGGCGATTTCACTGCTCCGTCAGCTCTTCGGCCTGCCCGATGAGTTTCAGGGCGCGTTTGTTACCGGTGCCACGATGGCCAACTTCGTGGGTCTGGCTACCGCCAGGCAGTGGGCCGGCCGAAAGGTTGGGAAAGACATCGCCGAGAACGGGATGGCGGGTGTGCCGGTACGGATCCTCTCCGCCACACCCCACGCGAGTGCCATCAAGGCGCTGGCCATGCTGGGAATGGGGAGACAGGTAGTAGAACGGGTTCCGGTCCTGCCCAACGGCCGGGAGGCCATGGACCTCGCGGCGCTGGCGGTGAAGCTGACGGAGTCACCGGAGCGCCCTGCAATCATCCTGGCGAGCGCCGGTACCGTGAACACCGGAGACTTCGACGATCTGGTGGCGCTGAGCGATCTCTGCCGGAAGCATGACGCCTGGCTCCATGTGGACGGTGCCTTCGGGATCTTCGCCAGCTGCGTGCCCGAGATGCGCCATCTCCTTGATGGACTCGAACGGGCGGACAGCATCGCGGCGGACGGCCATAAGTGGCTCAACGTCCCCTATGATGCCGGCTTCGTCTTCACTCGTCACCCCGATCTGCAGCATCAGGTCTTCCGGATCAGCGCGCCTTATCTCGAAGGCCCCAAAATGCCGGTACCTGATCCGCTCAACGCCACGCCGGAAAACTCCAGCCGGCTTCGGGCGCTGCCGTCGTGGATGACGTTGATGGCCTACGGTTCGGAGGGGTACCGTGACGTGGTAGCGCGGAACTGTGCCTTCGCCAAGGCGCTGGGCGATTGGATCTCCCAATCTCCAGACTTCGAACTGTTTGCCCCGGTCCGGCTGAATGTGGTGTGCTTCGGTCTGGCGGCCAGACACCTGGCAGGTCAAGAACCCCTGGCCGCGCATCGGGCCATGCTTGACCGTCTGCGCGATGGAGGCGAGGTCTTCCTGACGCCCACCACCCTGTTCGGGCGGTCAGGGATGCGGGCCGCCGTCTCCAACTGGAGAACTACGATCGAGGCCGATCTGCCGAGGGTGACTGCGGCACTGGTGGAGGCGATTCCAGGACCTGCCTGATCTTTCGAAGCAGGACCATCGGAGTGTAGGGTTTGGAAAGGAACGCCACTTCCGCCTGCTGAATGCCGTGACGCACCACGGCGTCATCGGTGTAGCCGCTGGTGTAGAGGACCCGTACGCCGGGGTAGGCGGCTTTCACGGCTTCCGCCAGCATCCGGCCACTCATCTTTGGCATGACGACGTCGGTAACCAGCAGGTCGATGGCCTGGCCGTGGCGCTCCAGGACTTTGAGCGCCTCCTCACCGTCCCCGGCCTGCAGCACCGTGTAGCCCTGGCCCCGCAAGCCCTGACAGGCCACTCGCCGGATGCTCTCTTCGTCCTCCACCACCAGAACGGTTTCCTCGCCCCGGAGATTATGACTGCCGGCCGCGCTGGCGTTGACTCGTGCTACTTCGTCCGCCACCGGTAGATAGACCCGGAAGGTGGTGCCCCCACCCGGCTCACTCTCGAGTTCGATGTGCCCACCACTCTGGGTCACGATGCCGTGGACCACGGCGAGCCCCAGACCGGTGCCTTTTCCCATTCCTTTGGTGGTGAAGAAAGGTTCGAAGACCCGGCTGCGCACTTCGGGGGACATGCCGCACCCGGTATCTGTCACGGCCAGAGCCACATACTCTCCGGGCCGGAGTGGTGACCGGGCCTGGGTGAATCCTGCCTCGAGGGTCTGGCGCCGGGTGCTCATGATCAACCGGCCGCCGGTGGGCATCGCGTCGCGGGCGTTGACCGCCAGGTTCATCAGGACCTGAGTCCATTGACCGGGATCAATCTTGACCCATCCCAGCCCGGGAGCGAGAGAGGTTTCCAGCTGAACGTCCTCGCCTAACAGACGCCGCAGCATTTTCTCGGTATCCAGGATGATGACATTGAGGTCCATCACCTTGGGCTCGACCACTTCGCGGCGGCTGAAGGCCAGCAGCTGCCGAGTCAGCGCGCCGGCCCGCTCGCTGGCGAACTTGATTTCCTGCAGCAGTTCGTGATTTTCGCTCTGGCTCTCCGGTATTTCCATCATGAGCAGTTCGGTCGACCCCGAAATCACCGTCAGCCAGTTGTTGAAATCATGGGCCACACCACCGGCCAGCAGGCCGACGGATTCCATCTTCTGGGTCTGACGTACCTGCGACTCCAGCTGACGGCGATCGGTGATGTCCTCCGCCACGCCGGCCACCCGGGTTACGTCACCGGCCGACCCGCGGACCGGGAAGGCCCGGTCACGGATCCAGCGGATCGAGCCGTCTGGGCGGACGATCCGATATTCCTCCTCGTAAGTGCCCTTGACCTGCCTGGTCGTGGCCGCTTCCAGCACTCGATCCCGGTCCTCCGGGTGGATCGCGTCGATCCAGTCCCGCGGCTGCTGGTAGAGCCGTTCGCAGCTGCGACCCCAGATCGACTCGTAACCGGGACTGATATAGATGATCGAGCCCTTGGCCACATCAGTGAGCCAGAAGACCTCGTGAATGCTCTCGGCCAGCTGGCGGAAGCGGGCCTCGCTTTCACCCAGCGCGGCTTTGGCGATCACACTGGCGGTGATGTCTTCGCTGAAGATCAGGACGCCGCCGACTGCTCCGGAATGATCCTGCCAGGGCCGGACCTCCCAGCGCAGGACCTGGGTCGATCCATCAGTCCGCTCGAAGGTGTCGGTATCGGCCCGGATAATCTCTCCCTGCAGCGCCCGTCGATGAATCTCCTTCCAGCGATCCCCGATTTCGGGAAAGATCTCATAGTGGTTGAGCCCGATCAGGTTACGTTCGCCCAGCCCGTAGTCGCTCAGCCACCGGCGGCTCACGCCCAGATACCGCATTTCGGTATCCAGCATTGCGAGGGAGGCCGGGGCGTGTTCGATGAACAGTCGTAAGCGCGCTTCGCTCTCGCGCAGCGCCTGCTCCGCCTCCCGCTGCTCGGTGACGTCCTGCAGCACACCGAGAACGATCGATTCATTGTTGATCTGCAGCACTTCGGCCGAAGCCTGGGCCTGGCGGATGACTCCGTCGGCCCGGCGGAAGCGATACTCGAGCTGGTTGACCCGTCCATGTCGGTTGAGCAGTTCCCACAATTGTTGGCGAGTACCCGGCTCGACAAAGTAGGGAAGCTCTCCGGTGGTTCGGCCGATGAGCTGGTCGCGCCGGTAGCCGGTCAGTTTCTCCATGGCCTGATTGGCTTCCACGATGCGCTGGTCGGAAACCCGAACCAGGATGCTGCCGGAAGGACTGGCCTCGAATGCCATCGCAAAGCGCTCTTCCGATGCTTTCAGCGCCTGCTCCAGGGTCTTTTGCTCAGTCAGGTCGACGTAGAGCGCCACGAACCCCAGACATTCCCGCTCGGCATTGTAGAGCGGGGAGGTCGAGATCTGGACGTCCAGCCGGCGTCCGTCCCTGGTCTGGCGCTGGGAGATTTCGGTGAAGGATTCCCCCCCGACTACCCGTTCCCGGAATCGCTGGTACTCCAGTGCTCTATCGATCGGAACGATCGGCAGCTGATGGCCCAGCACCTCCTCCGCGTTCCAGCCGAACACTCGTTCGGCGGCCAGATTCCAGTGGAACACGGTTCCGCTGGGAGTAAGCGCGATGATGGGGATCGGAGAAGCCCGGTCGATCGCCTGCAGCTGGTCCCGGGTGGTCCGTAGCGAGGCTTCGGTGATCTTCCGCTCGGTGATGTTCTGGGCCGTGGCAATCCGGTAGAGTGGAGCTCCGCCCGATTCATGAACCGTGACCAGGTCGACCTGGACGTCCACCGGCAATCCGTCGGGCCGCAGATACTGGGTTTCGATCCGGGCATGACCCTCCCGGTCTGACCGGGCTATGAACGCCTTGATACGGTCGTGATCCTCCGGTGCATAGAGGTCGATGATCGGGCGACCGACCACATCCTTGGGACTCCGTCCCACCAGCCGGGCAAAGGCGGGATTACAGGCGAGGAACCGGTTGGATTGGGTGTCTCCCATGGCGATGCCATGCCCGCAGTGGGCAAATGCATCGGCCCATTTCCGCAGGTTCTCCGCCGACCGCCGCTCCTCAGTCACATCCAGCGCGGTACCGAAGTAGGTGAGCCTCCCTTCCGAGTCTCTGGTCGCCTGCATCTGCATCCGGACCTGGAAGGTGGAGCGGTCTCGCCGCAGGGCCTCGAACTCCAGTATGCAGTGCCCGTCCCGCTCGACCGCCTCGATGATCAGCCGGGGAATCGCGGGGTCGACACAGTGGCCCGACGGAGAGGTGCCGATCAGCTCTTCCAGTCGTTCATAGCCCCACATTCGCAGGTACGTCTCGTTGGCATAGACGAACTTGCCCTCCCGGACGATGCCGAATGCAGTTAGAGAAGTTTCCAGGGCGTCGCTCCGGAGCTTGAGTTCCTGCTCCATCCGCTTGCGGCCGGTAATGTCGGTCAGCACGCCATGCCAGGTGGTTCCCCCGTCGGGATCGCGGGAAGGCATGGTGTTGCCTTCAATCCAGATCTCACCTTTGGTGGGGTGATGGAAGCGGAACTCGGCTCGACAGGGCGTAAGCAGCCGGCTCGATTCCACGGTACCGGCGCGGAGCCGGGCAACATCCTCTGGCGGGATTCTCTCAAACACCCGGGTGCAGTCGGCCAGGATCTCGGAGGCGGTGATTCCATACAGGGCCTCGATCCCCGCACTGGCGTAGATGAACCTTGGGGTGCCGTCCGGGCCTGCGCGGAAGGAGTGAATCACGGCCGGAGAGACCGACGCCACCATGGCCAGTCGTTCCTGCGCTTCCCGCAGCTCCACCCGGAGCATGCGCTCGTCATGAATGTCGTGGCTGGTGCCGAACCAGCGAATCAACTTCCCGCTGGCATCCCGGATGGGTGTGCCGCGGATGTCGAACCAGCGATATACGCCGTCGACCCGCCGGATTCTGACCTGGGTGCGATAGGTCGACTCGTTGTGGACCGCCCGCTTCCAGGCCGCATCGGCTTCCTCCCGGTCGTCCGGGTGGATCGACTCGAGCCAGTCGGCCTGACTGAGGCCCTCGCGCTGGATCCCGGTGTAGTCCAGCCAGGTCTGACTGACGTATTCGTCTTCGCCATCGGGGCCGCAGGTCCATCCCACCTGGGGAACCGACTCGACCATCGACCGGTAGCGGTCCAGATGCTTCCTGAGCGACTGCTCTCGTCCCTTGTGGCTGGTTATGTCCGCGAGGGTCCCCTGCCAGAGCAGGCTGCCGTCAGCTGCACGTCTGGGCGACCAGTCGGCTTCCAGCCAGACTTCCCCTTTTCGGGGATGCCGGTAGCGCCAGTGGTCCCGCCAGGGGGCCAGGGTTTCGATCGAGGTTCGCAGGCCGTCGCGGATCCGGAACGCGTGGTCTACTTCAATCCGTGCAAAAAAGGCCGCGGCATCAGCGGCCAGAAGTGCCGGATCGAGCCCCAGCAACTCGGCGGCCCCAACGGAGAGGAAGGAAAAGCTGCGATGATGGGCAGGGCTGAGACGGAACTCACAGAGCGGAACCGCCGGCGCAATCAGCGAGAGCCGGCGCAGGTCCTGATGCGCGGCTCCGGCCGGGTCCGGGTCGACGGGCAAAACCATTGCCCGAAGGTCCGCCATGGGAACTCCTGAGGAAGAAACCGTTGCTGTGGTGTTCTTCCTTAGAGTCGGCCCGGAAGTGTGAGCCCGAGGTGAAAAATCCCTGAACCTTGAACAACACGCCTAACAGTGTCCGAAAGTCGGGCTACTCCAGGGTCTTATGGAAGCGTCGAACACTCATGAAGACGACCAGGATGGCAAACCCCCACATGGCGAGAAGCTCGGGCCACAGCGCCTCAAGCCCCACTCCTTTCAGCATGATTCCTCGAAGCACTTCGAGGAAATAAGTCAGCGGAAGTGCCAGACCCAGCCACTGGGCCGGCTCCGGCATTGCCGCGCGGGGGAACATGAATCCCGAGAGCAGGATGTTGGGCATGATGAACATGAAGCCGGCCTGCATCGCCTGAGCCTGAGTCTTGACCAGCGTCGAGAAGAAGAGCCCGATTCCCAGGCTGGCCACGATGAAGGGGAAAGCCATGAACAGCAGAAGCGGCACGCTCCCCCGCAGGGGAACGTGGAACAGCAGGCGGCCGAGCAACAGGATCACCACCACCTGGATGTATCCCACCAGCAGAAAGGGAACGATCTTCCCCAGCATCAGGCTGGTGCGGTCCACCGGCGTGACGATCAGCTGCTCCAGGGTTCCTCGTTCCCGCTCCCGCACCACCGACATGGCATTGATGATGATCATGGTCATCGACAGCAGCACCCCGATGATTCCGGGCACGATATAGGTGGAGCTGTCGAGCATCGGGTTGTACCAGGGCCGGACCCGCAGCTCCAGCGCTTGCGCCCTCGGCGACGGCCGAAACGCCAATCCCGCCAGCGAAGCGCCCTGCAGCGCCGCTTGCGATGAGAGCGGATCGGCGGCATCGACGATGACCTGGGCCCTCGCTCCGCGACCCCGTTTGAGATCGCGGGTAAACTCGTGAGGGATCACTACCGCGGCTGCTGCCGAGCCGCGCCCGATCCATTGCTCCACCTCTTCCCGCCCGCGCACCTCCCCGACGATCCGGAAGTAGGTCGAGTTGACCAGCGAGGCGATCAGCTCCCGGCTGTCCCTGGTCTGGGACTCGTCGAGTACGATGGTCGGCAGATGACGAACTTCAGTGCGGATGGCGAAGCCGAAGAGGGTCAGCTGGATCGCCGGAATGCCGATCATCATGCCGAGCGTCATCCGATCCCGCCGCATCTGGATGAACTCTTTTCTCAGCATGGCCCAGAACGGCCATCTCGCGACGGCGCCGCTCACGCCGCTTCCTCATCCCGAAGCTGCAGGGCGATGAAGGCGTCCTCCAGTGATGGCGCACCGAGGGTACTGATGATCTCTCCGGGTGTGCCGACCGCCTCCAGCTTTCCTCGCCAGAGGATGGCCAGTCGCTCGCACCGCTGGGCTTCATCCATGTAGTGAGTTGTCACCAGAATGGTGGTGCCACCCCTGGCCAGCTGTTTGATGACTTCCCAGAAGTGACGTCGAGCGGCCGGGTCTACTCCGGCCGTCGGTTCGTCCAGGAAAAGCACGTCGGGCCGGTGCGATGTGGCGCAGCCGAGCGAGAGCCGCTGCTTCCATCCGCCGGAAAGGGTTCCCGCCATCTGTTTTCGTCTGGCGGTGAAACCGAGATCACGAATCTGATCTTCTACCCGGTTGCGGCCTTCCCCGCCGACCAGGCCGTAGAGCCCGGCGTAAAACCGGAGGTTTTCCTCCACGGTCAGGTCGTCGTAGAGACCATATCTCTGAGACATGTATCCCAGCCGGCGCCGTACCACTTCCGGGTTCTTGACCACGTCGATCCCCGCTACCACCGCCCGACCGGCGGTCGGCGGCATCAATCCGGTGAGCATTCGGATGGTGGTGGTTTTTCCCGAGCCATTGGAGCCCAGCAGGCCGAAGACTTCACCCTTGGGAATGCTCAAGGTGAGCGACTGGACCGCGATCAGATCGCCGAATCTCTTGTGGAGATTCTCCATCTCGATGGCGACAGGACCGGCGGGGCTGGTCACTTGCTGGCTGCCGAAGTGAAGGTCACGGTAACCGGCAGACCGGGCCTGAAAGTCGCTGGGGGATTCTCCAGTTCTATCCGGCTGGCGAAGAGCAGATCGGCGCGTTCTTCATCGGTCAGCGCCGCGCGGGGAGTGTATTCCGCCTTGGCGCTTACCGCACCGAGCCGCCCCTGCGCGGTGGGTCCGCTGGACTTCTCTCCCCGTTCGGCACTGGCTACGGTGACCGATGCCGGCGAGCCCGCGGGCAGATTCGCCAGCAAGCGGGCCGGCAAATAGACCCTGACCCAGCGCCGACTGGTGAGACCCACAGTTACCAGGGGCGTACCCGAGGCGACTACTTCGCCGGGGTCGGCGTTGCGGGTGAGCACCACTCCATCGGCTGGAGCCAGCACCGCGAGTTCATTCACATCGGCGTTCGCGCCCCGGAGCATCGCTTCCGCGCTCTGCACCTCTGCTTGTGCCGCCCGAATCTGGTCGCTGCGGGATCCCTCCTGAGCCAGTTGCAGCGCTGCTCGCGCAGCGTCCCGCTTCTGCGCCGCTGATTTGGCCGCCGCGCCGGCGTGGTCCAGCTCCTGGGCCGGTACCACACCGTTCTTCGCCAGCGGCTCCACCCGGATCAAATCCTTGGCGGTGCGATCGGCCTCGGCCTCGGCGGCCGCGAGTTCGGCTTGAGCCCGATCAAGTTCCGGCACCCGTGACCCCCGCTGGAGATCGGCCAGCCTGGCTCGAGCGACTGCCAGTTGAGCCCGGCGTTGCTCGACGGTGGCGGGGAGGGCGGACTGGGTCAGCAGGGCCAGGGTGTCGCCCAGCCGGACGCTGTCTCCCTCGTCGACCCGAATTTCGACTATACGGCCCCCGATCAGGGGGGCGGCGTCGCTTTGGTCCAGTTCGATTGTGCCGGGGAAGACGGTGCCGTCCTTGGGGTTGTCGCAGGCGAGGGCGCCAAGCGCGAGAACCAGCAATGCCGGTTTGTAGGCCATCATAGACATTAACCGCAAAGACCCTAAGACGCAGAGAAGGATCGCTGTTCTCTGTGCCATCGCGCCTCTGCGGTTCAGCAGTTGTCGATTACCCTGGGCTTAGCCGTTGCCGGATCCAGTCCGGAATCAGGAGGTCATCGGAGATGTTGGCGATCTCTTCCGCCTCCCGCCACGCGGTCTCCAGAAGAGAGAGATGACTGGCGAGATAGAGCCGTTCGGTTTCTTCGTGGGCCGCCATTTCGAGGGCCAGACGCATGGGAGTGTCGAGTCGCCAGAGGTGCAGCCGGCCGCGCCAGAAACCACTGGGAGGGTACTTCTCGCCGGTGCGATTGGCCTGCAGGGTGAGCCAGGCTTCGGCGTCATCGGCGCTGGCGAACGGATTGCCGGCCCGATCCAGAAGCTCCACCGCTTCCTGCAGGTCTTTCGGCTTTCCAGCAGTGCGGTTGTGCCGCGCCATGGCCAGACCGGCCAGCCTCATCATCGCGGGCCCTTCGACCGCCACATGACGGCTGCGGCCCAGCAGCCCGGAACTCGCTTCCCTGGTGAGCTCCAGAATCAGCGTGGGTTCGTTGCGGACTCCGGGAATCCGCAGTTCCAGATCATCCAAGTCTCCCGCCGTCACCTCGGTCTGGTAGCCTTTCACCTCATGGCGAAAGACTATCCGGTCGTCCCGTTTCTTCCTCCAGACCTGAGCGCCCACGTTGGCCAGCTGCAGCATCCCCAGCCCCACACCGGTCGCCAGCACACCCGCAACCGCAACCGAACCCGCCGCAATCGCCGATCCGCCGAGCCAGAGATTCCGGCGCCGGCGCCGAATAATCGTATTGCTGTAACGCCAGGCGGCGAACTCAGGGCGCAGCGGGTCGCCCACCCGGACCAGTTCGGTCCCATCCCGCAGCTTGGCCAGTCCAATGTTGGGGGTGGAGCTGCGGATCCGGGTGCTGCGGAAGAGTCGTTCACACTGCTCGATGGCGTCGAGCCGTTCGTCGATCGGGGCGAGATTCCAACGTTGGCAACTGGAACAAACCACCCAAAGCCGGGCCTTCCGGGCGTCGAAAGCGACTCGGCGCCCAACCGGGAAGGCCTCGACGCTTTGATTGACGCCGAGATCCGCGTGGCAATGCAGGCAGGTGGTGTACATGATGGCCCAATCTCCTGACTGAGGAAGATAGGGCCAAGTTTCCCGCCTGGCTCTATTCCTCCCGCAACGCCGAAATCGGATCCACCCTGGTGGCTCGGACGGCGGGAAGCAGACTGGCGCCGAAGGCCACCGCCAGGAGGAACAGCGGTAACAGAAGGAATGTGGCCGGATCGATCGGTCGTACCCCGAAGAGCAGCGAGCTGAGGAAACGGGTGAGCCCGGCTGCGGTGCCCAATCCGATCGCGATGCCGAAGATCGCAGGGGTCATTCCCTGCCGAACCACCAGTCCGCGGACCAGCTTGCTGTTGGCACCGAGAGCGAGGCGAATGCCGATCTCGCGGGTGCGCTGGCTTACCGAGTAGGAGATCACCGCGTAGATCCCGATCGCAGCGAGGACCAATGCCAGCAGGGCGAACCCCGCCATCAACGACGTGGTGAAACGCTGCTCCCGCACCGCCGCGGTCATGATCTCACCCATCGTGGCGATCCGCGAGAGCGGGAGATTTGGATCTTTAGCGGCGACGATGGCGCTGATCGGCTTGACCAGCAGCTGCGGATCTCCCGTGGTCCGAGCCACCAGGGTCATCGAACGGCGGGTGCTGCCCCACGACTTGGCGAGCTGATTGTGAGGCACGAACCACTCCCGCTTGATCGGACCCATGAGGCCATGGTGCCGAGTGTCGCCGATTACTCCCACAATAGTACGCCACGGTGCGTCCATGCCGCCGATGCGGATCCGCTGGCCCACCGGTTCCTCATTGGGGAAGTACTGCTCGGCCAGAGTCTGATTGATGGCGATGACCTGCACGCCGTCGGGTGTGTCTTGATCATTGAAGAATCGGCCCTTGATGAGCCGCATTCCCTGGGCTTCGAAATAGCCCGCGGTCACGATCTGCCAGTCGGCCGAGAGACCGGCTGAGCCTGGCTCGCTGGGTCTTCCCTCGATGGCCATGCCGGCATCGCCCATGTCGTCTGCCAGCGGGAGCTGGCGCACGAATCCCGCCGCCTGCACTCCTGGTAGTTTGGCCACTTCGGCTCGCACCTCGTCATAGAAACGGATCAGCTCTTCGGTGCCGGGATAGGTGGCCTGGGGCAGCACCAGCCGCATGGTAAGGGCGTTCCCGGTGTCGAACCCGGGATCGAGGTTGATCAGATTGCGGAAACTCTTCACCAGCAGACCGGCGCCGATCACCAGCATCACCGCCAGGGCCATTTCGCTCGCCACCAGGACGGCCCGGCCTCTCCGTTTGCGTACACTCTCTCCGGCCCGACCGCCTTCTCGCAGTCCGGTGATCAGATTGGTCTGCGAAAGTCGCAGCGCCGGCAGCGCCCCGAAAATGAGCCCGGTCAACAATGAGATAATCAGGGTGAATCCCAGAACCGTTCCATCCACCCCCAGTTCCGAGGCGCGGGGCACACTGGTCGCGGCCGCTGCGGCGATCACCCGCACGCCACCCTGGGCCAGTAACAATCCGAGCGTGCCCCCAAGAAGCGCCAGGACCATGCTCTCGGTCAGAGTCATGCGGAGCAGGCGATGACGACCGGCCCCCAGCGCCGCCCGCACCGTCATCTCCCGGCTCTGACTGTCGGCCCGGGTGAGCATCAGATTGGCCACATTAGCGCAGGTGATCAGAAGCAACAGTGCGACCGTGCCAAGCAGCGTGAACAGCGCCGTGCGGAGACCACCACCTACTTCATCGGCGACCCGCACCGCATAGGCGCTGAACTGCATGGCCGCAGGATACTTCCCTTCATCAGTCCAGCGGGCGGTAAGCGCCCGGAGTTCTCCGGTCGCAGCCTCGGGGGTAATTCCCGGCTTGAGCCGTGCAATGCCGTACCAATTGTGGTTTGAGGCGGTATTGGCCGGATCCAGCCGCATCGGACGGAACAACTGCGAGGTGGTCCGGGCCTGGAACTCCAGCGGCAGCCGGAAGCCCTTCGGGAGGATGCCCACCACACTCCAGGCCACTCCATCGAGTTGAATGGTCTTGCCGACCAGGCTTGGGTCCCCACCGAAGCGGCGCTTCCAGAGATCGTAGCCTACCAGTACCACCGCCGGACCGCCCGGGACATCCTCGCTGGCCGAGAAGTAACGCCCGTAGGCGGGAGCGACCCCCAATACGTCGAGCAGGTTGGCGGTGGTCTCGGTGATCTGAACCATTTCGGGATTGGGGCCGCCGGTCAGGCCGACCTCGTCACCGGTATCCCACATCGCCACATCTTCGAAGATCCGGGTTTCCTCCTTGTATCCGAAGTACTCGGCGTCGGAGAGCCAGGTCTTCTCGAAATTGCTCCAGCGGCTCCAGATCAGCGCCAGGCTGTTGGGATTCTGGTAGGGGAGAGGCTTGATCAAGACCGCGTTGATCACGCTGAAAATCGCGGTGTTGGCCCCGATCCCCAGAGCCAGCGTCAGCAGCACGCCAAGCGTGAAACGGGGGCGGCGGATGAGGGACCGGAAGGCGGGCCGAAGGTCGGCGAGGAGTTCGGACATTGAGGGACCGGTTCGGGGTGCGGGGCAGGCCGGGAGGTCGGCCGGTTGAGCCATGAAGGTGGGACAGGGGAGCGAGGTAAAAAGTTGCAGGGAGGGACGGGCCCGCAGGGGCCTGGGACGAGGCTGCAGAGGGGTCAGGAAACCGGTCTGTCGGGGTTTGAACTCTCTTGCCGTTCTCTTGGTGTCGGAGCACACAAACGACTCAATCGCGGCCCCAGAGGCCGAAACCGAGCCCCGGGAGGGGCGATATCACCGCCGGAGGATCGCATGACCGCCACCTCGATGATGTACTTCGATTCCGCCGCCCGGGGGTCCCAGTTCTATCAGGACATCCCCACTTTTGCGATCCACGCCGGCTCCAGTATGGGCGCCCTTTGGGACAGTTGGGACTGCCAGACGCCCGGCGATTTCAAGCAGATCATGAATATCGTGAACCCCCAGGTCCCGGTGTTCCTGGCCATGCCGCGATACTACGCGTCGAAGTACTTCCAGCCCAAGGCCCAGTATTCGAGCGTCAGCGTAAACGGCTTCAAGCCGCAGAGAGGGAGCAGTGGGCTCGAGACCGGGCAGGGCTACATGACCGGCAACCCGGTGACCATGGTGTTGCACAACGTGATGGTCAGGAATGTCACCCCGATCATGCAATGGTCGAAGTTGCCGATTCCGCCCCAGGTGCAGAAGAACCATTTGGAGAAGGCTATCGGCCGGGAGACCTATATCCCGTCACAGATTGAGATGTTCGTCGAATGGGCAGAAGTGGTCTGAGAAAACGACGGGCAACTGACGCCTGACGACTGACTTCACCGGTTGGAGAGTCAGTCGTCAGTCTTCAGTTTCGAGGGATTATCAACTGCAGTATCTGCCACCCGATCCACACCGCTCCCAGTCCCGCTATCAGCAAGAGCCCGACCAATCCGGCGAACAGCATCACGCTTCGCTGGCGGGTCTGCCGCGGTTGCTCGACCCACCGCTCCAGCAGGGCGAGGTTCCGCAGATTCCCCCGCCAGGCCACATCGAACATGTCTCCCAGCAGCGGAAAGGCGCCGGCTGCGATGTCGATGAGGAGATTGGCCAGCATTCGTGCCAGCACCACCAGCGGCGCACCCAGGCGGGTTCCTACCCAAAGTCCATAGGCGCCAATCAAGCCCCCGGCAGCGTCGCCAATCCCGGGGATCAATCCGATGATTGCGTCCCATCCGAAGCGGATGGGGGTGAAGGGGATACGAAATTTCGCGTCGAGTGCCGTAGCGAGGGTGCGGTAACGCTCGAGGTGGTCCGGGGACTTCGTCATCCTAGGGCTTGTAGCGCTCCGCGCCCTCGGCCGGGCTCCACCGATGCCGAGGTTCGAAATGACGCCAGAGCAGGGCGGAAACCCTGCGAATCAGCACCCAGCCCTCGTTAGGCGGATCCCAGGTCGAATCGGCCTGGTCCTTGGTGATGACCGAGAAGACGTAGTCGCCCGATGGAGCGTTGACCAGCACTACCTCGGAACGGGAGTGGTCGACCGCCCCGACTTTCGAGGCGGTCTGCACCCAGGGCGGAATCACCGAAAGGGCCTCCCCGGTCCAATAGCTCCGGGTCAGATGGCGATACATCTCCTGGCTGGCTGCGGGACTGACTGCTTTCCCTTCCCGGATCAAGGTCAGCAGCCGGGCAATCTCCCGAGGAGTAGTCTGACCCCAGCCGTACTTCGAACGATTCTCTTCCCGCCCCGGAGTCCGGCTGTTGACCCGGGTGGAATCGAATCCATGCTGGGCCAGCCACTGATTGATGGCGCTGCCGGTGCCGGCCAGATACTGCAGCCAGAGCGAGGCGGTGTTGTCGCTGGTGGCGAGACTGAGGAAGGTGAGCTGATTGAGAGGCACCGAGCTCGAATCCCGGAAATTGCCCAGGATATCGTCGCCTTCATAGAGCAGCGAGTCGGTGTAGATCAGCTTCTGGTCGAAATCGAGCCGGCCCCGATTCATCGCATCGAACACCGCGACCATGATCGGCACTTTGATCATACTGGCGGTCGGGAACACCGAATCGGAGTTGATCGCGGCGGTCGCGCCGGTTTTCAGGTGGTGGACGTAGATCCCGACAGTCCCGTGGAAGCCTTTGGTGAGGCTGTCGAGAGCGTGCTGGAGCCTGGGATCAGGGCGTTCCCTGGTCTGGGCGGTCAGACGGACGGACGGACAGACGGACAGGACCGTGGTAATGGCCAGGCTCAGGGTGAATGCACCGGCCCGCTGTCTTCCCATGATTCTGCCCGTCTGCCCGTGTGTCCGTCTGTCCGTCTTCCCTGTCACTCAGGCGGCCTCGGATCTTCCCCGGTAATCGCCCTGAGTGCCTTGCGCGCCATTGCCGCGACCTCGTCATTCCGGTCGTCCATCGCCTTGGTCAGCGCTGGAACCGCATCTTTGGCCTCGGGTCCGATTTCCCGCAGAGCCACGCAGACCGGAAAGCGTACCGTCGGCGGCGCATCGGGATCCTCCAGCACCTTGACCAGAGCCGGCACAGCGGGTTTTGCGGCGGGACCCATTCCGCTGATAGCATACGCAGCAGCGTTGCGGGTGGCCGGCGCAGCAGCGTTCAAATCACCAATCCATGAAGTCAACGAACGGCCTTCAAAGGTCGGCTCCTTCGCTTTCTGGGCCTGGGCCTTGATTGCCACAACGGCGAGGAGCGCCATGGCTCCTTTGATAGTACGGTGTATCATGTTCCCCCCTGTGACAGGGCTGGTTGATGTTTTGGGAAGCTAAACCGGGAAGCATTCGGCTGACAGGATTCGCCCCCTCGGCGAACCAGCCGAAACCGGGCTTACACCCGGAACGTACCAGCGTCACTAACTCTCATTCACGTCAGGCATTCCGGTGACTCTGTTCACGCTGCTGGCACTGCTGCAGGCTCCCACTACCGCGGTTTCTGCGGCTCCTCCCTCAGCTGCTCCCTTCGTCCCCAGTGCGGCCGCCGGGGGTGTCCACGACGGGCGACAGGGACAGCTTCAGGTCCAGATCCCGCGAGTGGAAGCGGAGATCAATGTCGATGGCGTGCTGAACGAGCCGGTCTGGAGCGAGGCGGCGCGACTCACCGGGTTCTCTCATTTTCAGCCGATCGAAGGCGTCGCTGCCGCCGACTCGACCGAAGTGCTGGTCTGGTATTCCCCCACCGCCATTCACTTCGGAATTCGGGCCCGCGAGCCTCATGGCGAGGTGCACGCCACCCTGGCCGACCGCGACCGGATCTTCTCCGACGACGTTGTCCAGATTCTGCTGGGCACCTATAACGACAGCCGTCAGGCGTTCATGTTCGCGGTCAATCCGCTGGGGGTCCAGGGCGACGGCGTGATGGTCGAGCGGGGCAACGTGGCCGGCGGCGGATTTCAGAGCGGTACCGCTCAGGCCCGGGAGGGTTCCGACCTTTCCCCCGATTACGTCTTTCTCTCCAAGGGACGGCTGGTGGAGGGCGGCTTCGAGATCGAGATCAAGATTCCCTTCAAGAGTCTGCGCTATCAATCGAAAGACGTACAGAACTGGCAGATTCACGTCCTTCGCCAGGTCCAGCACTCCGGCTTCGAAGATTCCTGGGTGCCGGCTCAGCGGGTGGCCGCTTCCTTCCTGGCCCAGGCCGGAAGCCTCCAGGGATTCCAGGGACTGCAGCGGGGCCTGACTCTCGATGTGACTCCGGAAGTGACCGGCCGCTACGACGGAAGCCGCACCACCAGCGATCACTGGGACTACGACGCCCAGGGGCCCGAAGTCGGAGGCACGGTCCGGTGGGGCGTTACCAACAACCTGACGCTCAACGGCACCGCCAATCCCGACTTCTCCCAGGTGGAGTCGGACGTGTCCCAGATTCAGTTCGATCCCCGGGACGCGCTGTTCTTCCCCGAAAAGCGGCCCTTCTTCCTCGACGGGCTGGAGCAGTTCCAGTCTCCTTTCGGCCTGGTATATACCCGGCGGATCGTCCAGCCCGAAGGCGCCGTGAAGCTGACGGGGAAGGCCTTCGGTACCAACGTCGGCGTCATCTCGGCGGTGGACGACCGGGTGGCTTCCATCGGCGAAGAGCATCATCCGATCGTCAACGTGCTCCGGGTCCAGAAGGACGTCGGCAGCAAGTCCCGCCTGGGCATGGTCTACACTGATCGGGTCGATGGCGACAACTGGAACCGGGTAGGTGCGCTGGACGGCCGGCTGGTATTCGGCAAGAGCAGCCTGGTGTTCCAGGGGGGTGTGGGAAAGACCCACGAATTCGGCAACACCATCTCGGGCCCGATCTGGATGGCTCGCTTTGCCTACAGCGGCAAATGGTTCGGGGTCCGCTACGCGTTCAGCGGGATCGACCCCGACTTCCGCACTCGCAGTGGATTCATCAATCGCGCCGGTGATGCCAACCTGACCCTCACCAATCTGTTCACCGTCAAGGGCCAGCCCGGCTCGCTGGTTGAGTCCTTCACTCCCGATATCACCCTCAATGGAGTGTGGACTTATGATCGTCTGTTCGACGGTAAAGGGGTCCGCGATCCCAAGCTGCACTTCAATCTGAACGGCCAGCTCAGGGGCGGCTGGCAAATCGGCCTGTCGTTGCTGCTGGAGTACTTCGGATACGATCCCCGGATCTACGGCGGCTATGCCCTGGAAGTCCCCGGAGCCGGCGGAGTGGGACTCGACACCGTGGCGTTCACCGGCGGCAACCAGCGAATTCCCAACCGGGACTACGTCGTTTCGGTCAATACTCCCGAATGGCAGCGCTTCTCGGCCAATGCCTTCGTGCTCGCGGGTCAGGACGAGAATTTCTTCGAATGGGCCTCTTCCGAGATCATTCTGGCGGACTTCGGGGTTCAGTTCCGGCCCACCGACCAGCTTCGGATCGAAGGCCGTTATCGCCAGAACCAGTACAAGCGTCGGAGCGATAAGACCCTGGCCGGTCGCCAGCGGATTCCCCGTCTCAAGGTCGAGTATCAGATCGCCCGCCCGCTGTTCATCCGCCTGGTTGGCGAGTACAACACCGAAGAAGTCGACGCTCTGCGCGATGAGCAGCGCACTTTCGCCCCGATTCTCATTTTCAATCCGGACAGCGGCCGGTACGTGAAGACGGTGCCCACCAGCACCAACCAGTTCCGGGGCGACGTGCTGATCTCCTTCACTCCGGTCCCCGGTACGGTGTTCTTCGCCGGTTACGGCAGTACCTTGGCCGAACCGGAGTCCTTCAAGTTCCGTGACTTCAAGCGGTCCACCGACGGGTTCTTCCTGAAGGGCTCCTATCTGTTCCGGATCGGCGGGTGAACCGGGAATCGGATGTCGACTGGGTGTCGTCCCGAGCGTAGCAAGGGATCTCAAAGGTCGATGATTTGAGATCCCTAGTCGTTTCACTCCCTCGGGACGACCCACCGCCTGCGCTGATCGTTCACCTCCTCACTGAGGCCAGCGTACACCTCCGGCGAGCCGCCCCGCACCACCCCACTTCCCACTCACATCTCAGGGCCCGACATTGGAACCATGAGTTCCAAGCTCTCGCGGTGGGGCCTCGGCTTGCTGGCCTGGACGGTTCTTGCCCTGCTCTCCGCCTGCCAGTGGGCAGTCGGCATGTCGGCGCAGGGGCAGCCGGTCGCCTGGGGCGTGCTGATCACCGACCGGCTGATCGACTGGTACAGCTGCGCCATCTTCACGCCCTTGTTTTTCTCCCTGGCCCGTCGCTTCCCGATCGACCGGGAACGCTGGGTCAGGAATCTTCCGGTGCATCTTCTGGCCGCGGCGATCGCCACCCCGCTCAAGTTTGCCATCGAAGGCTGGGCCCTCCAGCTGGTCGGCATCCGCCATCCACCTTTGGAACAGGTGCTGGCTCGCGCGTTCATCACCGAAAACATTGCCTTCTGGTGTGTGATCCTGGCGGTCCACGCCGTCGAGTTCCATCAGCGGGTCCGGGAACGGGAGATTCTCACTTCCCGGCTGCAGGCCCGGCTCTCGGAAGCCCAGCTCGATGCGCTGACCTCCCGGCTTCACCCCCATTTCCTGTTCAACACGCTGCAGGGCATCTCGACCCTGGTGTATCGCGATCCGGCCGCGGCCGATGCCATGCTGGGGCACCTCAGCACCCTGCTCCGAAAAGCCCTCAGCAAGGGACAAGGCCACGAGTTGACTCTGGCCGAGGAACTGGCGCTCTTGGATGAGTACCTGGCGATCGTTCAGGCTCGCTTCGGGGAACGAGTCGCCATTCAGCGGCAGATCGATGGTACCGCGCTCGCCAGCCTGGTCCCCCAACTGCTGTTGCAGCCGCTGGTCGAAAATGCCATTGAACACGGCATCGCCCGGCGGGCCGGGGCCGGCCGGATCGGAATCCGGGTGGTTCGGGAGGGAGACACGGTGCGGATTACGGTGAGCGATGATGGTCCCGGTCTGGAGCGGCCGGCCCCCGATGGAGTCGGCCTGAGCAGCACCCGGCTCCGTCTGGAAGAACTCTACGGCAGCAAGGGATCGCTCGCGCTCGAGCCGGGCAGCGGCGGCGGTCTGGTCGCTACAGTCATTGTTCCGTTCCACGAAAAGCCGGTCTCGCTCTCGGTGACGGAGCCGGCGGCATGATCCGGGTCATCATCGCCGATGACGAACCGCTGGCCCGCGAGCGGATCCGGACCCTGCTCGAGGTACACGCCGATTTCGAGCTGGTGGCTGAGTGCGGTGATGGGGAGGCGGCGGTCCGGGCCCTGGCTTCGGCAAAACCCGACCTGGTTTTTCTCGACGTCCAGATGCCCGAGCTGGACGGGTTCGGGGTGATCGATGCCTTCACTCCGGCTCAGCGGCCCTGGGTGGTGTTTATCACCGCCTATGACGAACACGCGGTTCGAGCCTTCGAAGTCAACGCCATCGACTATCTGCTCAAGCCGGTCGAACCCAAACGATTCGAAGCCGCCATCGGGCGGGTTCGGGAACGCCTGGCTCAACCTCCCGCCAGCCGGGACGCCGCGCTGGAAGCGGTTCTGGCTGAACTGCGGAAGGCCAGAGGTCACACCGCCCGCCTGGTCGTGCGGGATGGCAGCAAGGTGAGTTTTGTCCGGACCGAGGAGATCGACTGGATCGACGCATCGGGCAATTACGCCCGGCTCCACGTCGGCGGCGCGGTGCATCTGTTGCGCGAGCCACTCAAGCTGCTCGAAACCAGGCTCGATCCCGAGCGGTTTCTCCGGGTCCATCGCAGTGCCATCGTCAATCTCGAACGGATCACCTCGGTGGAGCCGTACTTCCACGGGGAATACACCCTGACACTGCGGGACGGCACCAGGCTCACCTCCAGCCGGACCCACAGCGCCCGGCTCCGAACCTTCCTCAAGTAGCCACTTTACCCCGCGGCACGGCCAGCTCGTCACCCCATCGTTGTTGTCGTCGCACCAGGACCGGACCTTGGTGCCTTGAATCGTTCACCGTACCGGCTCTTACTCCTCAGGAGATCAGTCGTATGCGACATCGGGTTCTGCTGGCCCTCGTTTCGTTGTTCGCCGCCGCACCAGTAGCGGCCCAGACCAAAGCCGACACCGCAGCCATCACCGCGGCGGCGCTCGACTACGCCGAAGGCTGGTTCGA
Source organism: uncultured Gemmatimonadaceae bacterium (assembly GCA_964578865.1). GTDB lineage: Bacteria > Gemmatimonadota > Gemmatimonadetes > Gemmatimonadales > GWC2-71-9 > JADJOM01. The sequence continues at coordinate 27,452 of CAZOES010000018.1, forward strand.
AGGCAGCGGGGACCGTATGGCCCGGGCAGTAAGTCCTGAGCTGGTGAAGCGCATTGTGGTCCGCGACACTGCCTCGGGCCATGACATGATCCAGGGCATGGGCGCGACGGTGCTGATCAACGGAGCCCGCCGGGGATTCGGCAAGAACACTCCAGTCGACAAGCAGGAGAAGAAGGTCGAGATCTACGACATCTTCCGGGGTGCGGCGGTTGCCAAGCTGACCATGACCAACTGGGTCGACTATCTCCAGCTGGCGAGAGTCGAAGGCCGCTGGGTGATCGTGAATGTGCTGTGGGAAAACAAGGCGGGACCGACTCACTGATGCGGGGCCGACTCCTCTGCAGTCTGCTCGGTCTCTGGGCTGCCTTCCCTCTGGCGGCGCAGGACCGCGCCACCGACCGTGCGCTCGCGGCGGTCTATGCCCGCTTCACCGAGGCATACCGGCAGGCCGACGCCAGGATGGTGGCCGATCTCTACACCGAAGATGCGTTCTATCTGCAGCCCGACTCGGACGTTCTGCAGGGCCGGCCGAAGGTCCTCGGGGCCTTCCAGAGCTTCCTCGATCCGGTCAAACAACAGGGCAAGCCCGGCCCGGCGATCTACTTCGATATCATCGAGCGGAAGATCTCGGGAAACCTGGGCTGGGACATCGGTTACTACCGGTTGGGGCCACCCGGATCAGACTCGGCCAGCGCCCAACGAGGTGGGAAGTTCATTGTGCTGTGGCGTAAGGACTCGGATGGGCAGTGGCGGATTCATGCCGATGGATACAGTGGGCTGACTCGACGTCCGTGAGACGGGAGACGAAACTACTCGTCTGACGTCTAGTCCGGCCCGTCTCCCGTCTCCCGTCAGTAGTCGTAGATGTGATCGACTTTGGCTTGACCCTCGTCGTCGAGCTGCTTGAGGGTCGTCAGCAGCCGATTGACCGGAAGCCTTAGCGTAAAGCGCTTCCGGTTCGAGTCGGTCGGCAGCGTCTGAGTGTATGGCACCACACCTTCCGCTCCGCTGAAGGTCCAGCCCGACGGCGCCACACCGGTGAGAAAGATCTCTTTGTTGCCGGCAATTTCCCTGATCGTCAGCCCCGGCTCGCTCTTGCCGAGTGTGAGCATCAGGTCGCGGAAGCGATCGTAGCGGGGAGTCGCGATCAGGGTGTGCACACTGTCGAGCTGCTCCAGCACCTTGACTCCGCTGTCCGCAGTCGCCATCCGGTCATCCCATCCAGTAACCACCATCTGCATCCGGTCGGTCTCCGAGCCGTAGGCGGTGCGGGTCGCCATCTTGATCAGCCAACCGTAGATCGCCTTCACTCCATACTCGAGGGTCAGGAACCCTTTCCGCTCCCACTTCCGAATCGGGTGCTTCCCCCACAGCGGCAGGTCGGTCCAGACCCCGGCCAGCTTGGATCCGAACTGGTATTCATACCAGGGCCGCACGTGGATGAACTTGCCGTAATCGGCCGCGACCTCATAGGCGTATTGATCCTCCTCGGACAGCTGGTGATCCGCGGTCCAGCCGGAGAAACGCCCGATAGTGTTCTCGTAGAGACCCTTCAAGGCCAGTTCGGTCGAATAGCTGAGACCGATCACCCACAGCATTACGTGATACCCGAAGTTGTAAGGGTACTCCCCCTCGATCAGCTTTCCCGCCTCCCGGTAGTTGGCCCAGTACTGCCCGATCGATTCGAGATAGGGGAAACTGGTGGGGAGATTTCTCTTGAGATAATCGGCATACTCGTCGGAGCTGTAGACGATGTACCACTCCGGGTGAGTCAGGAATGTCTGGCCCCCGTCCCGGCTGTACCCTTTCGAGTCCGCCAACCGCTGGTGAATCTCCGGTGCCAGCTCGCGTTCCATGGGATCCTGTGTCGGCAGGTAGTACTTGTTCCAGAGGGAGTTCCGGAATTTGTCGGTGGGATCAAGCTTCTGTTTGAGCCCGAAGTATTCCGGCGCCCGGGGGTAGGCCCGCAGGAACTGGGCGTCGGTAGCCCAAGGCTGGTAGGGGAGGTAGTAGGTGCCGTTGGAGGCCAGGACGGTGTCGATCAGCTCCCGGGTCCAGACTCCCACTTTCTCCCGCGACTTTCGGTCAGTGTCCTGCTTGTAATAGAGCACGAAGGCGAACATCTCCGATCGGGCCCAGGCCAGCAAGGTCCCCGGATCGGGTTTGGCGTGGCGAATCGAGATGTTGATCACATTGACGTCGTGCTTCCGGAGGACGGCGCCCATCCGGGGGACGAACTGGTCGAACTGCTCCACCGGCACGAAATACTCCTGCAGCACATAGGTCGAGTTTTCCCGGGAGCTGGGTTCCAGTTCGGCGACATCGTAACTGGCCTCGTAATTCCGCCAGACCACCGGTTGGCCCCGATAGAGGATCGGATCGATGATTACCCGCCGGATCCCTTTGCCAAAGGGCCACTCCGACATCACCCAATAGACGAACCGATTGAGTTTGTACGACTGGTCCTTCGGTACCAGCCGGTCGGGCACCGTCACCGAATCCCCGGTGACTGTGAAGGTGACGGCATGCACCGTATTGAATGCATTGGGATAGAGGTCGCCGTTGTGGAACACCACGTCGGGTCCGTCCCGCACATGATCGACGAAGTACTGCCGGTAGGCCGTCATCGGCAGAGTCTCGTCGCTGCGCTTGACCCTGACATTGTCGGCCAGCTCGAGGGTTGCTTCGGTAATTACCCCGAGACCGCCGTAGCCCCCGATGGCGCCGTAGAAGATTTCGGAGTTCTCGGTTGGGCTGGCGTTGACCAGCGTCCCATCGGCCAGGACGATCCGGATCGACCGCACCGAGAGCACCAGCGGGCCCAACCCGATGTATCGGCCATGCACGTTCACCGAGAGTGAACCGCCCACGGTGAAATTGGAGTATGACTGCATGATCTTGACCGACAGACCTGCCGAATCGATATACTCCTGGATCTGGCGCCAGCGGATCCCGGCCTGGACCGTGATCAGCTTCTGCTCTGGCAGAAACTGCAGTACCCGGTTCATCTGTCGCATATCGATCTGGAGCCCGCCGGGCGTGGCCGTCTGGCCTCCCATGCTGTAGCGGCCTCCCCCGATGGACACCGGACCGGGGTTGTCCCGGATTGCCTGGGCCACCTCCCCGTTGCTGGTGGGGGTGATGACCTGCCCCATCCGCACCGGGTTGAGCTGAGTTACATCATTGACCGTGGTGAGCGGCGAAGGCCGGTCCACCGAGGTGGTCCACAACCCGAGAATCGAAGCGCCGCCGGCAAAGAGGGTGAGACCCAGGGCAATCCAGGCCGACAGCTTCATGACCCGCTTCACTCCATTGAAAAAGCGGCGCGGCCGGCTGAGATTCGAAGTCATTCCAGTTGAGCTCATTCCCATCCAGGGGGTCACGTGGTCAGAAAGATTACTTTCGGCTTCGCGCTGCTCTTCATTTGGGTGGTGGCCAGCGGGTACATCCCCTCCTTCATCACCTACGAAGGGACCGACCGGATCCAGTTCGGACTCTTCCGGCTCAGTGTAATCGACGACGTGACCCATGGTGTCACCGCGCTTGCCGCGCTGGTGGCCAGTCTGGTGTCACTCCGGTTGTCGCTGTTATTCCTGACGGCGTTTGGATTCTACTACGCGCTGGACGCGATCTTCTACCTTACCTACGGCCTGTTTAACGACAAGGGGCTGGTCCCCAATATCCTCCTGAACCTGCCCCACGTCCTCATTTCGACCGCCATGCTGGGGATTGTCTACTACCTCTATCCAAAGTGGGCCGCAGCAAGCAAGGAGTAGGCGTGCACCGGTCGAGTATAGAACAGGATTACTAGGATTTGATGGATTTGAAGGATGAGCTGGGGTAACAGAGAATGCCCTATGAATCCTTCTTGTCCTAAAATCCTGTTACTAACTCAGCGAGCAGAATCGGGCTAGAAACGCTTAACTTTCATGCCAATCCCGTAAGCCCAAGCAGTACCCCGGGCTAACCAGCACCACCGAGGTTTCCAACACTGTAACGGCGGCACCCGAAAGGTTGCCGCTCTTGCGTCCCCCCAGGAGTCATGCATCTTCTCGTCCGTCTCTAACGATGAACGAGCGATGCAGAGCCTGTTCGTAGTCAGCGCTGTGTTGGGAGGTGCGGTACTGACCCTCCAGCTGGTGCTCGGGCTGCTCGGAATCGTGGAGCTGCATCACGTCGAAGCACCCCACCACGACAACCCAGCACACGAAGGCCTGAACCTGCTCAGCGTTCGGGCTCTTTCGGCCGGCCTCGCCTTCTTCGGCGTGGGTGGGCTGTTTGGCCAGTGGCTGGGACTCGGCTGGCTGGCCCTGCTGGTGGCCATTGCCGCCGGCGGCCTGATGATGACCCTGGTAGCCCGGGTGCTTTTGGGTATGCGTCAGCTGGAAGCCGACTACACCGTGCTGGTGGAAGAGGCCATTGGAGAGCGGGGCACCGTCTACCTCTCGATCCCGGGCCAGAACAGTGGCCGCGGCAAGGTCCATCTGGAACTCCGGGGTCGGTTCACCGAATTGCCCGCGGTTACGCTGCAGGGGGAGCTGCCGACGGGTGCGTCCATCGTGGTGATGGACGTGATCGATGGCGACACTCTGGTCGTCGTCTCTGACCCCCTTACACCCGAGGTGGACGATGTTGCTCGTTAGCTCACTCGTGATCGCCGGCCTGTGGCCCGACGGTTTACCGCTGTGGGCGCTGCTGGCGCCGGTCCTGGCCGCGGTCCTGGTCCTGGGACTGGTCTCCCTCTTCGTGTCGCGCTACAAGCGCTGTCCCGCTAACCGCCTGCTGGTGATTTCCGGCCGGGTGGGTGGGGGCGAGTCGGCCCGCTGCATCAGCGGCGGTGGCGCGTTCATCTGGCCGGTGATCCAGGAGTTCGCCTATCTGAGCCTGGAGCCGATCCAGATCGAGATCCCGCTCAAGGACGCACTGTCCCTGGAGAACATCCGGGTGGCGGTTCCCAGTGTGTTCACGGTGGCGATCGGCACCGAGCCGGTGGTCCGGATCAACGCGGCCACTCGACTGCTGGGATTGAGCCACGAGCAGATCAAGCGGCAGGCCCAGGACATCATTTTTGGCCAGATGCGCCAGGTGATCGCCTCGATGGGTATCGAGGAGATCAACCGGGATCGTGACGGATTCCTCCATCGGGTGCAGAAGTCGCTGGAGCCGGAACTCCGGAAGATCGGTCTGGTGCTCATCAACGTGAACATCACCGACCTGAAGGACGACTCCGGTTACATCGAAGCCATCGGCAAGAAGGCCGCGGCCATGGCGGTGCAGCAGGCCCGGGGTGACGTGGCCGAGCAGGAAAAGCTGGGCGAGATCCGGGTGGCCGAAGCCGAACGAGACCGGACGGTGCAGGTAGCCAGCGCCGCCAAGTTCCGCGAGATCGGTACCCGCGAGGCGGAGCGCGACAAGCTGGTGAAGGTGGCCGAGCTGACCAAGGAACAGGCGATCGGTGAGCAGCGCGCCGCCTTCGAACGCGAGGCTGAGATCAAGAACGCCGAGCAGCAGAAGCGGGTTGCAGTCGCCAGCGCCGAATCCAAGGCGATCGCCGGTGAAGCTCAGGCCCAGGCCGGTATCATCGCCACCCAGGCCCAGCTCGAGCTGCGCCGGGCCGAGGCCTTCCAGCTGGCCGAAACCAAGAAGCGGGAGGCCGACGCTTCAGTGCAGGAAGCCCAGAACCGGGCCCTCGCCAAGGCGGCGGTGGCTCAGGCCGAACGGGTGGAAGCCGAACGCCGGGCCGCGCTGGAAGCACCCGCCAAAGCCGAGAAGGCCAAGACCATTGTCGAGGCCGAGGCAGCAGCCGAACGCCGGCGGATCGAGGCCGAAGCCGAGGCCCGCGCCATCTTTGTGAAGCTGGAGGCCGAGGCGCGCGGTCAATACGAGATCCTGGCCAAGAAGGGTGAGGCGCTGAGGGAGATTGTGTCGGCCTGCGGTGGCGCGAAGGAGGCCTACCAGCTGCTGATGCTGGAGCACCTGGATACCATCGCCGAAACTTCGGCCAAGGCGATTTCGAACATCAAGTTCGACAAGGTGGTGGTGTGGGAAGGCGGCGGGAACGGCGGCGGCACCAGTGGGTTCCTGCAGAGCATGGCCCGGACTCTGCCGCCGATGATGGAGGTGATGCGGGATATCGGTGGAGTGGAGTTGCCGACCTTCCTGGCCAAGAAGGCCGAGAACGGTGACAGCGAAGCGTCCGCAGTTGTGGCGCCTCCGGCGCCTCGCACCAGCCGGCCGGCGGTGCCGCCCAAGTAACAGGATTGCAGGATTTAAGGACGTAACTTATTGGACTGGCAGCTGACAAGAACAACAACTCCGATCCTTGAATCCTTGAGTCCTGTTACCTCTTTGAGTCTACAGTAAGTTCGTAGTGCCTGAAATTCCGATCCAATTCCCAGCCCATCGACTCGTACAGTCGCTGGGCTGGTTTATTGGTGTGGGCCGTGGCCAGCTCCAGCCCGCAGGCCCCGGTCGACTCGGCGTGCGCCCTGGCGGCCCGGAGCAATGCCTTGCCGACACCGGTGGTCCGGCTAGTGGGATCTACAAAGAGATCGTTGAGCAGCCAGAGCCGGCGGCAGCGGGTCGAAGAGAAGATCGGGAACAGGTGGGTAAAACCCGCCGGCTTTCCATCGAGTTCGGCGATGAAGATGACTGTATCCAGCGTGTTCAACCGCTCGCCGATGAACCGGCGGGCCAGGGGAGGATCCGACGGTTGCTGGTAGAACTGGCGGTAGCCGTCGAATAGCGGGACCAGGAGTTCGAGATCGGCGGGACCGGCGGGACGGACGACCAGCTCGCTCATGGCATTGCCATTTGGTGACGGATCAGGCGGGAGAAATCGGGTGAATCGACGGCGGCCCTGGCCTTGTCGTTGATCCGAAAGCGCTCGCGGGCCGCGGGCAGGGGCAGCACCGAATCGATCAAGCCGAGAGAGCTGGCCACTTCGTCGCTGTAGCCGGGCAGGATCACCCGCCAGCTGGAAGGGATCTTCCCCGGTACGATGTCGTTCACGTGCCGCACCAGGTTCAACGTGCAATTGTTGGTGATCGTGTTGTAGAACTCCGGTACTTCGTGAAGCTGGTTGGCCCGCCGGAGCATTCCGGCCAGCATCTGCTGAGCCCCGGATCGATCGGCTTTGATCGGATAGAGATACACGTCGGTGCTATCGTACACTGCCCTCCGGAGGATCATGTCCCGCTCGTCGCCGATCAGGTAGATCAGCTCGAATTTCCGGAACAGCCCTTTGAGTACTCCATACTTTTCTCCCGCCTCCCGACGAGCCTCCACTGAAATGGCCAGGAAACGGCCATCGTCGAAGCCAAAGGTCACGAAGGCATGGGCCGGTCCTCTCCAGCTGCGGGAGAGCGGAACCAGTACGTACCAGACCGTGGCGACCTGATCCAGCCGGTAACTCCGGTCTTCCCAGGCACTGTCGTAGGTGGTTCGACTGGTCCAGTGAAAATTGCGCACCCCGTGAATACGCACGCTGTCGCCGGCGAAATCGATCGAGGGGAGTACCGACTGCTCGGTACTCCAGTTTCGATCATGCGAGGGAGAGAGAAAAATCCAGAACAGAAGACCGCCCAGGAGGAGGATTCCCAGCAGCAGGGCCAGGCGCCGCATTCAGTTGGCCGGAGAGTCGAGAAAGGGGGTGAATACCACGTCGACCGAATAGCCATCGGTGGCGAACAGGGCGGTCAGCAACTCCCTCGCACTCTGCTCGGCGTGCTGCAGGATAGCCATGTCGTTGGCGGCACTGCGGAGCTGGTCCCGGGCCTGGCCATAGATCTCATCCCGGTCTTCCGGGTGAAACCAGTTCCACAGCCCCCGGCTCTCGTCGTAGGTCTTGAGCGATTCGACATCGACCCCGATAAGATGGGCGTGGGGTACCGAGATCCGAATCCGCCGGGCCGATTCGTCGATGTCGACCGAAGCGTGGCGCTTAAGATCGATCCCTACCAGCGCCTTTCCGGTGACCACTACCAGTGACTTCTTGGTACTGCCCAGCCGGGTGTTCTGGTATACCACCACGTCGCGAAGGCCGGTTTCGTTGGTCACCAGCTTGCCGACTGCTTCCATTTTCGCGACCGCCACTGCGTGGGTAATCCTGGTTCGCCCCCCCAGCAGGGTACTGAGCGCGAATCCGCCCACCGTCCGCATCGAATAGATGCCCGCTACCATCGCCAGCCCCGCAAAGACCAGCCAGAGCCAACCGATTCCCATCCGGGAGGAGGAGTTCTGGCTGGTGCTCAGGGACCCTCCGGATGCTCGAGCCGGTAGACCGGCAGCCTGAGATCGAAGATGATCGCCGCGAAACGGAGGGCGACGACCAGGATCATTCCAGCGGTGGCGGACCAGGCCACCGAAAGCCCTGCCACTCGAAGCCAGACGAAAGCGGTGCCGCCGGCAATCGAGGCAGAGGCGTAGAGAGAGCCTGAGCGCATCACCAGCGGGACTTCGGTACAAAGGACATCCCGCACCACGCCGCCTGCGACGGCTGTAATAGTGCCCATCACGATCACCAGCAGTCCGGAAAGGCCGGCCCGTTCCGCAATCTGGGCCCCGGTCATGGTGAACAGACCCAGCGCGAAGGCGTCGGCGATGAGCAGGGCCCGAGCCGGCGGTGCCCTGAACCTGGTGTACACCATGGTCGCCGCGGCGGAGGCCAGGATCACGCTGAGGTAATCGGGTTCGGCAATCCAGGCGACCGGGTGACGTCCGAGGAGGACATCCCGCAGGGTTCCTCCGCCAATGGCAGTCACCGTTGCCACTACGGCCACACCCAGCAAATCGAGTCGGCGCCGGCCCGCGGCGAGTGCGCCGCTGATCGCGGCCACCGCCACCCCGGCAAGGTCAAAGAGGGAGAGGAGCCGAGCAGGCTCCATTGTCAGCATGTCAGCGAATGTAGTACGCCGGTTGCCGGGGGCGAAAGTAGGATTTCAGCCTGCCACGCCTTCGAGCCACTCAGCCACTTGATCCCACAGTTGCCGGGCCTCGGGGCGGAAGAAACGAAATGACCGATGCTCTCGAGTCCGAGGGGGAGGGGAACTCGGTTGCGGCGAGAGGAAAACCGTCCCGGGCAGGAATCGATGTCGCGGAAGCCTGAACCACTCAGTCCGGGGGCAGCTTGGATAACAGCAGCTGCAGCGCGGCCCGGAGCTCGGTCGCTTCTCGATGGCTGGGCGTCAGCCGTTGCTCCACGATATCGGTGGCGAGACCATGGCAGATCTCGGTGGCCCGCCGGAGCCGGAACCGCTCGCGAAAAGCCTGGTACTCGGCCGGATTGCTGGCGGTGAGGACACCCCAGAGGCGGAAGCGGATATCGTCGATCGCGCTCTTGATGTCTTCCACCCGATCGGGGGTAAGCGCCCCGCTGCCCAGCTGCTCGTCGATGGTTTTGAGCGAGGAGCGGAGAGTGATTACCGCGGGCAGGGCTGACTGCTCTGGCATCCTGTAGTCCTCAAGCGTGCGAGATCAACGGTGATCCTGAATTGTAGCGGGCCGCATGCCGGGCGTGAGCTAGGCCCGGCTCTGGCCGGTCCCCGAATTATCGGTATCCAGGGTGGCAGGATTGAGCAGGTCCAGTACCAGCCGCTGAAGCCGGCGATCGTTCATCATGAATGTATGGGTGACCGGCAGCAGGGTCGGCTCGTCAGCTTCATGTACCAGGGTCTCCGAGACCGACACGACTCCGTCATTCAGCTCGGCCCCGAAGGGGCCTGGGACTCTGCGCCAGCCCCCGGTTCCTGCCACCAGCGTGTAGGGTACCGCCGGCGGAGGAATCCGGGCGTAGGCGCCGGGACTCGCCAGCAGGCTGCCACAACTCCGGGCAAAGACCCGAAAAGGCAGCCAGCGATTGGCCCGGACCGCGAGCCGGGGTGGCTGGTTAGGGGTTCCCAGCATGATTAACCGGTGGACGTTGAGACCGGGGGCTTCGATCAACGCATGGCGGAGCAGCAGTCCGCCCAGCGAGTGACCGATCAGACCGACCGGCTCGGGCGAGCGGGCCAGGGCTCGAAGCTGGCTCGCCAACCGGAGCCTGATGCGGTCGTAGTGCTCGGCAAATGCGTAATAGCCGAACAGCCGGGTGGAGTGCCCGGTGCGCCGCAGCGCACGAGCCAGCCCATGGAGACTCACCGGGCTCCGCCCCAGTCCGTGGACCAGCAGGACCCGCATCTATTCGGTGGCGATGAGAACCCGGCCGGCCGGGTCCACCTGTTTGAGCAGCTTGATGATGTCGTCGATGGCCGGCTCGGTGGCGTGATAGCGACGGCCATCCTTGAAGAGCACGGTGACGTCCCGCGTGTGTACCTGGTGGACCGCCCGGATGGAATCGGGACCTTGCTTGACCAGGTGAACCAACCGGTCCCACGAGATGCTGCTGTCGATGGGGGTCGGGAGCGCGGCGCTGGAGGAGGTATCTGGCGCGCTGGCGGCGGAGTCCAGCTGACGGTCGCCGGCTGTGTCTCCGGATTTGGGCTTACACGCCGCCAGCAGGAGGGCGGCCAACAACACTCGGTGCATGGAGATCCCCGCGACTTGAGGTCCCCAAAAAGTAATTCGGCCCGGCGTTCCTGCTGAGGGTCAGCCCTGCCCCCTGGGTCCTTCCACCACGTAGCGGCCGGTAAACGTTACCGCGACGCCATCCCGGTCCAGTACTTCAGATCCCAGAGTTATCCGGCCCCGCCCCCTCCGTTTTACCGCATCGACCAGTCGGGCGAGAGCCGCCGAGTCGACCGGTCCGGACCGGGCCTGAAAGTCATGAGCAACCGGGCGGAGGTACTTGATGCCGCTGTCCTGGATCACGATCTCGCCGGCGGTCCCGGCCTCAATCAGAGCCAGCCACAGCGAACTCCAGCAGGCCAGGGTTGCAATCGCGTTCAAACTTCCGCCAAAGGCGGTGCCTTTGTGATTGACGTTGGCGGCGAGGGGTGCAGCCAGGGTGATCACCCCGGCGCGATAGCCGGTCGGCTCGACGCCGAGGTGCAGAGTGACCGGCATCTCGGTGCGGAGGGTTTGCTTCAGCTGCTCCAATGGCGCCGACACCGATCAAACCGGGAGAATCAGGCTGCAGCAGGTGACCGCGCCTTCGGCCTTGGCCAGCTCGGACAGGTCGATCGGATGGACCTGAAGTCCCTCTGATTCAAGTCGAGCCCGGGTGCGGGAATACTCGGCGCCGTGCAGCAGGTCGTTGCCCAGCCGCAGGGCGTTGGCTGCATGGGGCTCGCCGGGATCGACCTCGATAAAGTCGAATCCGGGGAATGAAGCCCTCTGGGCCCACAGGGGGTTGATCAGGATGACGCCGTCGGCTACTTCGGTGGCGGCGCTCTTGAGATGAAGGCAGCCTTGCACCGGCACTCCGGTGACGCTGTAGCCCGCCGGACCGAGTGCATCGCGCAGCTGGGCGATGCCTTGCTGATTGGTTCGGGACGTCTGCCCGACGAACACCTGACGCCCGGTCCGGAGGACGTCGCCACCGTCGAGGGTTCCCGGGGCACGGAGGTGGATCAGCTCGCGATGGTGCTGCAACGCCGCGGCCACCGGTTGGGTCTCGCTCCGGCGGGATTCGGCGCCGGGCCGGGTGATCACTGCTACCTGATCGACCACGACTGCGGTGTCTTCGATGAAGACCGCATCGGCTTGAGTGGACAAAGCCGGGATCTTCTCGATGCGGCAGCCGAGGTTGGCCAGCAGGGTTTCGTAGGCATGATGCTGTGCCACCGCACGAGCGTAATCGATCGGCTCGCGAGCGAGGTGGGTCAACTCGCACTGGATGATGGCCGGAGTGACTTCCCGGGTAAAGGCGAGGAAGCGGTGACTGCCGGGCATCGATGTCAGGGGAGGTACTGGTTGATCAGCCGTCTGCAGTAGTAGATCGAGACTCCGGTGCAGATGACGCTGACGAAGAATGCAGTCATGACGCCTTCAAAGGCTCCCAGCCACCATCCAATTCCTCCCGCGATGCTGCTGACGACCAGTACTATGAAGCCCTTCATGGGATATCCTCCCCTCTCGTCGCCGGGAGATCGAGCGGTTTGATGTAGTGCACCGTCTCGGGCGAGTACCCCAGCTTGTCGTAAACCGTCGCCGCCCGGCTATTCCGGGCGAACACATTGAGAGTGACGTTGGGGTAGCCCCGTCCTCGGGCCCAGTTCTCCGCCGCCTCAATCAGACCCCGGGCCACGCCCTTCCCCCGAGCCGATTCATCAACCGTCAGGACTTCAATGTGGGCATGAGGCTTCCCGGTGAAGTAGTCCTGCCGGGTGGTTGAGAAAATAAAACCGGCGATGTGGCCCGCTGGTTCTTCGGCGACGAAGATCGAGCTCCCCGGGGCGGGAGTGTGCAGGGCCTCGCGAAGAATTGCGAGATCGGCCTCGGCTACCTGGCGGGGAGTCCGCCACTCGGGCACCGGGAAATCCGCCAGTACAGGCAGCAGGGCGATCAGCCGGGACTCATCGGCCGGAATTGCCGAACGGATGCTCACCATAATCAGCCGGCGCCGAGCGCTCGCTCCCGAACTCGGCGCAGGTGGTGGGCCGTGTGATACACCGTGAAGAACATCATTTCCCGCACGGTCAGGTTACCCAGGATGGGGTGGGGGAGCTGATGCCGATCGAGCTCCGGTTCTTTCCAGGTCGCCAGGGCATTGGTGAGTTCGACGGTCACCGCGGTCCAGCCATTCATGATTTCGTGGCGGTGATCGGTGGAATTGCTGCGGGGTGACTCCGGCTCGGGGGTGTACTTCCCGGCGTCGGCTCCCCGGGCGAGAGCAGCGAGATAGGTCTCGCGGACCCGGGAAAAGGTGCGGGAGGGTCCGGGAGCGCTGCCGAAGCGCAGCCGCAGCATGAACTGCGGCAGCTTGAGGGCCAGCACCAGCGGGGTGCTGGACTTCTGGAGATGACGCACGTGATCCCCGGGGGACCAGGCGGCGCCCTGAGGTGCGAAGAAGCTGAGATCGGGCATCGCGGCCAGAAAGGCGGTCCCCTCGGTGACGAGGCGAGTCAGCGTTTGGCTGATGTCGGCAAGCGATTGCGGTTCGCCGGTTTCGAAAGTCATCGCTGGAGGAATTTCTCCAGCGACCGGCGGGCCTGACGGCGGATCGCGTTCTGTACCAGCGGGGTCCATCCCAGCAGCACACCCTTGAGGCCGAGGGCCTGACGAGTCCAGCCGTACAAATCGAAGCGATCGGTGTGGCGGCGGATCAGGTTGTTCTCGAACTCGAAGCTCGCCTCGATGACGTTGTGAACCTTTTTCCCGGTGGCGGAGAAGGTGTACCAGGCCTCCCAGTGGGCCGACCCCCGGGACCCCTCGCTCCTGACCTCACGGAATTCGATCCGAAGATCGGTGCCCCGCTCGCACAGCATCCGCCACATCCCGGCCACCTCCGCTCCTCGCAGATTCCGGAAGACCGGGTCGGTGAATTCGGCATCGGACGAATAGCAACCCGCCATGGTCTGATGATCACGGCGGGCGAAAGCGCTATAGAACCGGTTGATCAGCTCCACCGTGGCGGTCAGGTCACACCGTGGCGGATAGCCTCGAGCACCTTCTCGGCGAAGAGATCGACTTCCTGAGTAGTGGTGTACACGTTGGGAGTGACCCGGACTCCGTCGAACTCCGGGTGCATGATGACGGTGGCGACGATCCTGTGCTTGTCGAACAGCCAGGGCACCAGCTTGTCGGGGGTGAGGCCGTCGACATGGAGTAGACCGATGCCGCCCCCGTAGGGCGAATCGAGCGGCGTCAGGATCTTTACCCGATCGCTTTCCTGCTGCAGCCGCTTGGCCCAGCGGTCCCGGAGGTAACGAAGCCGGGCGATCTTCCGTTCCCCACCGATGGCGTTGTGGAAGGCCAGTGCCACGCTGATGGCATTGTGATTGGCCGCCGGATGGGTCCCGATCTCCTCGTACTTGCGGATGTTGTCGTCCATGCTGGCAGGAGCGGCCATCATGGGCCAGAGCCGCTTCTGCCGGTTCTTCCGCACATAGAGGAACCCGGTCCCGATCGGGGCCAGCAACCACTTATGGAGACTGGTTCCGTAGTAATCGCAGTCGAGCTCATCCCGGGTGAAGGGGAAGTGAGCGTAGGCGTGGGCTCCGTCGACAAAGACTTCGATGCCCTTGGGCCGAGCCCAGCGCGCCAGCTCCCGCACCGGCATGATGTGGCCGGAGAGATTGGTGATGTGGGTGACTTCGATGACCCGGGTGCGGGGGGTGACCGCGGCCTTAAACTGCTCCAGGATGTAATCCTGCGACGGGGGCGGAAGCTTGAAGGAGATCTGCTTGAGGACGATGCCGTCGCGCCGGGCCCGTTGCTCCCAGGTGGTGATCATCCGGCCGTAGTTCTGGTTGGTGACCAGCACCTCGTCGCCGGGCTTGAGGTCGAGTCCGAATATCATGATCTCGAGCGCCTCGGAGGCGTTCCGGGTGATAGCCAGCTCCTCCGGGTCGCAGCCGAAGTCGTGGGCCAGGTCGCGCCGGACGCTCTCGATCCGGGGCTCCAGCACCCGCCACATGTGCTCCACCGGGAGCTCATTGGTGAAGCGGAGGTCGCGGATCATCGCCTCGAGCACGTGCGACGGGGTGGGGGAGACGCCGCCGTTGTTCAGGTTGACCATGGTGCGGTCGGCATCGAAGGCCCGCTGGATCTGGCTCCAGTAGAGCTCGTCGTCGGCCACCGCCGACGGGGTGCGCCCGCCCGCGATCGTCTCGGCACGCCCCAGCAGGGCAAAGGCATCGGTGCGGAAGGCGGGCAGGGCGGCACCCGCCCCCGCCAGCGCGGAGAGAAAATCGCGACGTGTGGTCACCGGGACTCCAGGAACAGATGATCGGAAGGAACAACTTCCCAATATTCGACCGGGAATCGTGGAAGGCAAGGAGCGGGCGGCTGGGCACGCTCCGTGCTCTTTGTCCACAAATGAGTCGGCGCCAACGGGATACAAGAATCTGCAATGCTGGCTAACATGCTGTCATATGGTAAGTTAACACTTGTTGCCACCATAAGGCATCCGGCGGTTCAGGTGTCGACATTCTGGCATTTCCCCTCAATTCTGTGTCGGCCTCATGGCTAGAATCCATCGCTGGGGAGCCATGGCGGTCCTCTGGGGCCTCGGGGTGCTCGGTTGCCAGCCCGGCGCGGTGGGAGACGGACTCGCCCCACCAAGCCCCGGCGCGATCAACCTGACCGTGGCGGGCCTTCCCGCGGGCGCCGCCGCGGCCGTCGTCGTCACTGGCCCTGGCGGTTATGCCACGCCGGTCGCCGGGACTCAACTCCTCGCCGGCCTGAACCCCGGCGCCTATACCATCGCGGCGTCCCCGGTCCTGCATCTCGGGAACCAGTGGGAGCCGACAACCGCCACCCAGTTCAGTGTGGTGGGCGCTGGCCAGACGGTTCCGGCGGCGGTCGGCTACGCGGCGATCACCGGTTCCCTTCGGGTCTCGCTGGAGGGACTTCCCTCCGGGGCCGCCGCCGCGGTGGTCGTCACCGGACCGGCCGGGTTCAACACGCTCCTCGTCGAGACCACCACCCTCTCCGGCCTGGCTCCGGGGAGCTACCAGGTGGTGGCGTCCCCGGTCGAGGCGGCGGGCGAGCTGTTCCAGCCGGTTGCCGGGGTGCAGGCGGCCACGGTGGTGCCCGGGGTTGCGGAGACGACAGTGGCTGTCGGGTACGCACTGGCCACTGGCCGCCTGACTGTGACCTTCGGCGGGGTGCCGACTGGCGGGGTGCCGTCGGTGCAGGTCAGCGGTCCGGAGGGCTTCAGCCTCGCGCTGCTTGGGGGAACGACCGTGGTGGGACTCGTGCCTGGTGCCTACACCGTGACGGCCGCACCCTTTGTGGTCGGCACTGCCGGGTGGGGACCGGTGCCGGCCAGCCAGGTGGTGCAGGTCGCTGCCTCCCCGGTCGCCGCCTCGGCCTCGGTCCTCTGGGTTCCAACCACCAGCGAGCTCTCGATCACCACGGCGGGGCTCCCCGGTGGCGTGGCCGCGGCGATCCAGGTCAGCGGGCCGGGTGGCTTCACGCGGGCGGTTGCCGGAAGTGAACTCCTCACTGCCCTGGCCCCTGGGTCGTATACCATCACCGCCACTCCTGTTGCCGCCGGTGGCCTGGTCTGGACGCCGGTTCCCTCGACGCAAGTGGTGACCCTGGTGGCCGGCGTCCCGGCCAGCGCCGGGGTGGCGTGGGCGCTGCAGCCGGGGTCGCTCATTCTGACGATCGCCGGTCTTCCTGGCGGCGCCGGCGCCGCGGTCGCGGTCGCAGGTCCTCAAGGATTCCAGCTCCAGGTCACCAGTTCGCAATCGGTCGGCAATCTTGCCCCCGGCAGCTATACCGTCACGGCGCAGCCGGTGGCGTCGGGTGGGAATACCTGGAACCCGGTGCCGGCCTCGCAGGTGCTGGCGATTGGATCGGGACCCGCGTCGGCCACGGTGACCTACACCCAGGGGACTGGGGCGCTGGCGCTGACCGTATCCGGGCTCCCCTCCGCTGGTGCCAGCGTGACCGTCACCGGCCCTGGCGGGTTCGCCGCCACCGCCACGGCCAGCCAGAGCTGGACCGGGCTGTTGCCGGGCAGCTACCAGGTGACGGCGGGGGCAGTGACCGTGTCCGGCACCACTTTCCAGCCCTCGCCGGGCAGCCAGGTGGTGGTGGTCGCGGCCGGCGGCACGGCCGCGGCGCAGGTGACCTACGCCGCGACCAGCGGCTCGCT
>CAZOES010000019.1:0-21786 GCA_964578865.1 uncultured Gemmatimonadaceae bacterium
ACTGACCTCACGCTTATCAGGCGTGCGCTCTAACCACCTGAGCTACAGGCCCCAACCTGCCCCACCCACGGAAAACCGGCTGCGGGCGGGGCAGGAAAGAACCAAGGCGGCGGCGGGTTGTCAACAGTCCCAAGCCAATCGGTTTCACTGCAAGATCTTACCCCTCAGCCCCCAGGACCTTCACCGGATCGACCCGCGAGGCTCGGCGAGCCGGTAGCCAGACCGCCAACCCGGCTGCCGCGCCCAGCACCGCGACTACAGCAAGGATGGTGAGGGGATCGAGCGGATCAACTTCAAACAGTACCTGCCGCAGCAGCCTGGTTGAAGCCGCCGTAACCACCAGACCGAGACCGATACCCAGCAGCGCCAGTCGCAGGGCCCGGCCCGCGACCCACTGAAGGATTTCGCCGCCAGTGGCCCCGAGCGCCATCCGGATTCCAATCTCCCGGGTTCGCCGAAGCACCAGATATGACATCACTCCAAAGATCCCCAGTGCCGCGAGCGCCAGCGCAGCCGCACCGAAGACGGTGAGCACCGAGGTCAAGGCTCGGCTGGGTGCCATCGCGGCATCGACCAGCGCACCGACTTCAGACACATCGCTGAGCGGTGCATCGGGATCCAGTTCGGCGAGGAGCTTCCTGAGCGGCGCCACCGCACTTATGGGATGGTCTCCCGCGACCAGCACTCGGAGATGCATCCCGAAGCGGGGACCGGTCTGGGCGAAGGGGATGTAGACCTGAATCCGGGATGGAGCAGTCACTCGATAGTGCCTGACATTCCGGCTCACGCCTACCACGGTGCGGTAGATCGGGGCCTTGGCCGAATCCTCCTCGAAGGTCACCCGTTTGCCGATGGGATCCTGCCCCGGCCAGAAACGCGCGGCCATGGTCTCGTCTACGATGGTGACCAGTGGCGATCCGTTGCGGTCGCTCGCCTGAAAATTCCGGCCCCGGATGAGCGGAACGCCCAGGGTCGGGAAATAGGAAGGCGAAACAATGTTGTAGAGCACCGATTGACCGGTCGCGTCCTCCACCGGGGTCCCCTCCGGCCAGATCATCCGCTCCCACGAGCGATGAGCCAGGGGCACCAGCAGCGCCAGCGCAGACGATCGGACACCGGGCAACTGCGCCGCCCGCTCTTCGAGGTTCTGATAGAAGGAGTACCAGGCGTCTCTAGTGGGGATCCGGGCATCGGAGGGCTGCGGTGCGGCGCTCAGCACCTGGCCTCGGCTGAAGCCTAGATCGACCCGGTTGAGCCGGGCGAAGCTCCGGATCATCAGGCCGGCGCCGACCAGAAGCACGATTGCCAGCGCGGTCTCGACTACTACCAGTCCTCCCAGCAATCTCTGCTTGGAGCCGGTAGCGGTGCGGCCGCCCGATCTGAAGGCACCTGTGAGGTTGGCGCTGACAACTCCCAGCGCCGGCAGCAGCCCGAAAACCCCGCCAACCAACATTGCGATCCCAACCCCGCCGAGGAGAACCGTACCACTCAAGTGAACTCGGGTCACCAGCAGTTGCGGCACTTGAGCCGGCAGAAGCGCGATCAGCGCACCCATCGCCACACGGGCGAGAAGCATGCCGAGCATCGCGCCGATGCCTGCCAGCACCAGAGCTTCGCTGAGCAGCAGCCGAAACAGAACCCGGTTGTCCGCTCCCAGCGCGACCCGAATGGCCAGCTCCCGGTGACGATCTTCCCCGCGAGCCACCAGCAGGCTGCCGATGTTGGTCACCGCGATCAGGAGGACGCACGCGACCGCACCCATGAGAATCCAGAGTTGGCCGCGAAGGTCACCCACATAGTGCTGGTGCAGAGTCTGGAGTACCGGCTGATCCACCGGGGTCCCCACATCTCGGGCCAGCTGCTGCCCCGCTCGCTCCAGGTCCAGTCGAGCCGTCTCCAGAGAAACTCCGGGGCGGAGTCTCCCGAGAATCTGAGTGCCGAATCCCGCGTCGCGATCAGTCCAGGGGAGATCGGGAAGTGTCGCCATCGGGACGTAGACCTGCACGTCCGGCCCGGGATACCCGAGGTTCCTCGGCAGCACCCCAACCACCGTATAGGGGTTGGCGTCGAGCCGCAGTGATTGGCCGATCGCCGCTTCAGCGTTTCCGAACCGCTCCACTGCAAAGGCGTAGCCCAGCACCGCCACCGCCCCACCTCCGGCATGATCGGGAGCTTCGGCAGCAGAGATGGCTCGTCCCGCAACGGGTTTGAGACCGAGCGATCCGAAGAAATCGCCCAGAACCGCCAGGCCTCTCAACGCGGCCGGCGAGCCCTGTCCGGTGAGGGTGAAATCCCACTCGGCCGCGCCGGTATAGGCCTCGAACACCTGACTGCGGTCGCGCCAATCGCGGAGATTGGGAATCGAGGCGGAGACCATGAAACCGGTGGGAGCCCGGGAATCGATGACCACCTGCCGGTCGGGATCGACGAACGGGAGGGGCCGTAACAGAAAGGCATCGATCAGGCTGAGGATCGCCACGTTGGCGCCCAGGGCCAGCGCAATGGTGGCCAGGGCGACGGCGGCGAAAACTGGCCGGCGGCGGAGCGAGCGGACTGCGAGGCGAATCTCGGAAACGATTGGCATAAGAAGGAAGGGGCTGGGATAGAGATTGGACAGCCCCACCCTCCGGCCGGTTGGAACCGGCCGGTTTCCCGCGGCGCCGGGAGATCAGTCGGCCCGCAGCGTCCGGATCGGGTCCAGCCCCGCGGCCCGGCGGGCCGGGATGCTCGCTGCGGCCAGACCCACCGTTCCGAAGATGGCGATCACCATCAGTTGGGCCAGCGCATCATGGGGGCTTACTCCGAAGAGGAGCGATTGCAGCACCCGGCTGAGCAGCGCCGCCCCGGTGAGCCCGATGGCCAGCCCCAGACCAATCAGGACCCCGCCCTCCCGGAGGACCATGCGGATGACATTCAGCGGAGTCGCGCCCAGCGCCAGCCGGATCCCCAGTTCCCGAGTGCGTTCGGTGACACTGCTGGAGAGTGCGCCGTAGATCCCGGCCGCGGCCAGGACCATGGCGACCACGGCGAATACTCCGAAGAGTCTGAGGGCGAACCGGCGTTCCGCCGCGCTGCTGGCCAGCAGCTGGTTCATGGTGGCGATGTTGGTGATCGGCTGATCCTTGTCGACCGACCAGACCGCCTGCTTGATCTGACTGGTGAGAGCCGCGGGGTCGCCCTTGGTACGCACCACCAGCGTCATGGCATTATCGGCCCAGCTCCACTGCCGCTCGGGGATGTACATCTGGTCGATCGGCACTTCATCCAGCCCGCCGTGGTGCACGTCGCCGGTGATGCCCACAATGGTCCGCCAACCATTCCGCTCGCTGGTCCGCACCCGCTTGCCGATGGGATCTTCATCGGGCCACATGTGCTGGGCGAAAGTCTGGTTGATGAGCACGACACCGGGGGCCGCCGAATCGGCATCGGCCTGGGTGAGGCCTCGGCCGCGGAGCACCGGTATGCCCATGGTCTCCAGGTAGTACGGGCTGACCGCGAAGCGAAGGGCCGAGGGATTCAACTCGGGATTGGGATTGGGTTTCTCTTCGATAGCGACACCGTATGAGTCGAAGTTGCTTCCCATCGGCAGCAGACTGGTAAACGCGGCGTTCTCCACTCCGGGAACCGACCGTACCGCTTGGAGCGCCCGATCGAAGAATGCCCAGGTCGGTGCGTCCTCCCGGTAGGCCGGGCCACCCGTCTGCACTTCCATGGTAAGCAGCCCGTCGGCCGCGAAACCCGGGTCGACCGACACCAGCCGGCCCAGGCTCCGCAGCAGCAGACCGGCGCCGAGCAACAGCATGACCGCCAGCGCAACCTCACTCACCACCAGAATCCCACGCCCGCTGTGGCTGCCGCTCCCCCCGCGGACACCGGCCCGTTGAATGGTCGCGTGGAGGGCGCCCCGGGCGGCGGCCAACGCAGGTGCGAGTCCAAAAACCAATCCGGTCAGGGTAGTCAGACCCAGGGCAAAGGCGAGCACCGGGCCGTCCAGCTCCACCCCGCTCAGCCGGGGAAGTGAGCTGGGGGCCAGGGCGAGCAGCAGCTTGAGTCCGCCTTGGGCGAGCAGCAACCCGGCGACACCGCCGACCAGCGCGAGCAGCATGCTCTCGGTGAGCAGCTGGACCACGATCCGGCCCCGACCCGCCCCCAGTGCCGCCCTGACCGCAAACTCCCGTTGCCGCCGGGCGGCGCGGCCTAACAAAAGGTGAGTGACATTGGCACAGGCGATCAGCAGCACCAGCGCTACGGCGCCGAGCACCGCCAGCAGAATGGGGCGGGCGGCCTGGGTAATCTGGGTCTGCAGCGGCACCACCAGCATGCCCGCGGCGGGGTACTGGGTGGGATTCTCCTGAACGATTGCGGTCGAGAGAGACTGAAGTTCCTTGTCCGCCTCGCCGACCGTGAGATTGGGCCCGACTCGGCCCAGCATCCGGAGATGGCGGCAGGTGCGGCAGGCATAGGGAAGCGAAGCCTCGTAGCGTAACGGCGACCACAGTTGGGCCTTCTGATCGGTGACATTCTCGAATCCCCTGGGCATGACCCCGATCAGGGTGAAGGGAATCCCTTCGATCGAGATCGTCTTGCCGATCAATGCCGGATCGGCGCTGAAGCGGCGGCGCCAGAGCCCGTCACTCAGAATCACCACCCGGGCCCCCGACTGAGCGTCTTCCTCGGGGAGAAAACTCCGTCCCAGCGCCGGCTGTACCCCCAGCACATTGAAGTAGGACCAGGTCACCCGCTGGCCGTTGAGCCGCTCCGGCTCGGCTCCGCCAGTCATGGTCGCCTGCCAGTAGGACATCACCGCAACTTGAGACAGGGTGTGGGTCCGGGCTCGAAAGTCGTTGAAGGTGGTCCACCCGACGTTGGATTCCTTTCCGTCAGCTCCACGTTCCCAGATCATGACCAGCCGGCCGGGATCCTGGTAAGGCAGGGAACGGAACAGCACCGGGTTCACCACGCTGAAAATTGCAGTGGTGGCTCCGATACCGAGCGCCATGATCAGGATGGCGAGTCCGGTAAAGCCGGGGGTGCCGCGGAGATGGCGAACCGCGAAGCGGAGGTCGGAAGCCAGATTGCCCATGGTATCGATTCCTTCCAGCGAGACTGAGGGACGCCAGGTTAGCAACGCGGGGAGGGCCCGGAACGACTCGCGCCAAAAACGGCGTCTGGCGTCGCCCGGCGAGAGGCCTCGTTCGAGATCGGTATGGAAGGCCTCGGTCAGGTCGCCGATGAGCGGTTCCCTCACCGGTACAGGAAGGAGCCAACTCAGAAGCCTGATGGCGAGGGCTGGCGGCTGGTGATTCACGGAGCCTCCCACAACGGCGAGAGACCCCTGGTCATCCGCTTGATCGCACCGAGACTGTAGTGGAGGGCCCGCTCGCCCGGGGGCAGCACCGTGTAGTGGGTCTTGCGCCGGCCACCCCGTTGCGGGGTCGGATCTCCCTGCCGGGCGGCGACGTAGCCCTTCTCCTCCAGCCGGAGCAGGGTCTTATAGATGCTCCCGACCGAGAGCTCTCGGCCGACCCTCCGGGCGATCTCCTCGCGCACCGAGATGCCGTAAGCCTCCTCTCCCAGTCGGACCAGGGCCAGCAGGACCAACTGCTCCAACTCGCCCAGGTGGTCAGGGATGGCTGCTTTGTTCGCCTTTGTCATACAAATGGAGACGAGCCGCCCCAGGATTGGGTTTCAGTGGGGAACTTCCGGTCGGGAGTAAACGAGCAACCAGGTTCCAGCATCAAGCGTCAGAACATTGGCCGCAGCACCCCGCCTTCCCTTGGACAAGGAGAGCAGCTCCGTGGATGCATTGATCCAGGACTTCCGCCTGGCCCTTCGGTCGTTGGGCCGAAACCCGGCCATGACCGCCGCCGCAATCCTTACGCTCGCGCTGGGAATCGGAGCCAACACGGCGATGTTCGGAGTGATCGACTCACTCTTCTTCCGGCCCCCGGCGCATGTGGCCGATCCCGCTCGAGTCACCCGGGTAGTCGCCAGCCCCGGCTCAGTACGGACCTGGCCCCGGTACATCGAGTTGAGGAACAACTCGAAGACCATCGCGCTGGCCGCGTACTACGGACCCCGACCCTTCAGTCTGGGTCAGGGTTCGGGGGCTCGGGAGGTTCAGGGTGCCCTGGCCTCGGCCGATTTCTTTCCCCTCCTGGGAGTGAATCCTCGACTGGGCCGATTTTTCACCCCCGAAGAGGATCAGCCGGGAGCGACATCGGATGTAGTCGTGATCAGTGAGGAGTACTGGACCCGCGACATGGGTGGTTCGCCGGATGTGCTGGGGAAGACGCTGCACCTCAACGAACGGATCTACACCGTGATCGGCGTGGCGCCGGCCCGGTTCACCGGAGTGGATCTCACCCGCCCCGACCTCTGGCTCTCGATGAGTGCCGCTCCCAGTGCGCTGTGGCCCAAAGTTCTCACCTGTGAGACCTGCAGCTGGCTCCAGCTGATTGGCCGGTTCAAGGGCGGAGCCACGGTCCAACAGACCACCAGTGAGCTGACCACTCTCTTTCGAAGCCACATCGTGCAGAAGAGCGATAGCGCCACCCGGGTTCGGCTGTCACCCTTGAAGCAGACCCTGGGAATCGACGCGGCACGAGGGGGAAAACTCTCCACCTGGCTGGCTGCCGCCTGCGGTATCGTATTGCTGATCGCCTGCGTCAACGTGGCCAACCTGCTGCTGACCCGGGCGACCAGACGCCAGCGGGAGATGGCGGTTCGCATGGCCCTGGGCTCCCGCCGGTCCCACCTGGTCCGTCAGCTCTACATGGAAAGCGGCATGCTGGCGATCCTCGGCGGGGGCTCGGCGCTGCTGATGACCCTCTGGGTTGGTCCACTGCTGCGAGGGCTGCTGCTCCCCAACACTCCAGCCGATCCGGTAGATCTCCGCATCCTGCTCTTCACCTCTGCCGCGGCGATGATCACGACGGTACTCGCCGGGCTGGCTCCCGTGCTCTACGCCACCTCACCCGACCTGGCGACGGCGCTGAAGGCCGGAGCCCGGGAAGGTGGCGGCACTCGATCGGTCATTCAGACCGCACTCCTGATCGGTCAGGTGGCACTCACGGTGATCCTCCTGACCGGAGCCGCGCTCTTCATTCGCAGTCTCAACCAGGTGCACGGACTACGGCTCGGCTTCGAGCCGGAACACCTGATCTTCGTGAATGCCAATCTCGCGACCATCCGGCCGACCCGGGAGGAAAGCGATGCCGAGTACCGGCGAATGCAGCAGCGGGTGGAACGGGTGCCGGGAGTGACCAGCACCGCACTCTCGATCGGGTTTCCCTTCCGGATCAGCTACGGCACCGGCTTCAGCTCGCCCGGAGTTGATTCCATCCCCGACATGCCTGGCCCTTACATCTCGGCCGTCTCTCCCGAGTACTTCGCAACCATGGGGACCCGAGTGCTCCGAGGCCGGGGAATCTCAGCCGCCGATGGTGCTGGAGCGCAGCGGGTCATCGTGGTCAGCGAACTGATGGCTCGCACCATCTGGCCGGGCAAGGAAGCGTTGGGTCAGTGTCTCTCGATCGCCACGGCCGATGCGCCCTGCCGGGAAGTGGTGGGTGTGGTCGAAGATGGCCGACAGGATCGGGTCACCGAGCCCTCGGCCCAGAGCTTCATTCCGCTGGCCCAGGCGGATGATCCTTCGCTGGCAGTTCCCATTACCTCGCTGGTCATCCGAACCAGCGGCTCAGCCGAGAAACTGGCCGGCGCGGTGCGACCGGCAATTCAATCGAGCGCGGCGGATCTTCCTTTCGTCAACATCGAACCGATGGAGTATCTCTTCGCCGATCAGGTCCGACCCTGGAGACTGGGTGCTTCGCTGTTCGGCTTGTTTGGAGCGCTGGCCCTGCTACTCGGCGCCGTCGGGGTCTACGGAGTACTCAGCTATGCCATGTCGCAGCGCACTCATGAAATGGGAGTGCGGATGACCCTGGGTGCCCAGCGGGAGCAGCTGATGAAGATGGTGGTTGGGCGGGGAGTGCGGATTGCGGTGCTGGGTGTGCTGGTCGGAGTCGGTGGGGCGCTGTTGGCGGGAAAGGCATTGGCGTCGCTGGTGTACGGGGTCTCACCGTATGACCCGCTCAACCTGGTCATCGTCGGTGCGATGCTGGTCGTCGTCGCGGCGCTCGCGAGTCTAGTTCCGGCCTATCGGGTGAGCCGAGTAGACCCGATGGTGGCGCTGCGGGCCGAGTGACAGGGGGGGTCACCGCGAAGTACGCTAAGGGCGCGAAGAGCAGCCGGAAAGATGTTATTGTCTTTGTGTTTCTTGGCGACCTTCGCGTCCTTCGCGGTGGAGAAAAATGGATCTAAGCCGAAGAGAGCTCATCGCCGGAACCGGTGGGCTTTTAGCTTCCAGCGTCATGAGCAACCTCCCCGCGCCTGGCCCGCTGCCCGCCAAAGGCGATTTCGCGATTCCCCCCGGTCAGACCTACCTCAACAGCGCCTTCATCCACCCGATGCCGATCGCGTCGGCCGAGGCGGTGAAGCGGTATCTCGACACGAGAACATTTCGGGAAGAGCGGAAACGGAGCGGCGATTCGCTCGCATCGGAAGTGAAAGAGGAGTTCGCCCGGTTGATCAATGCCAAACCCAATGAGATCAGCCTGGTACAGAATACCAGCAGCGGGGAAAATCTGGTCGTCAACGGAATGGGCATCCCTGGCGGCGACGGCAACGTGGTCACCGACGAACTTCACTTCGACGGCTCACTGGTTCTGTACGGCGAACTGGCGAGGCGGGGACTCGACGTCCGGATGGTGAAGCACACGGACTGGAGGATCCGGCTCGAAGATCTCGATGCGGCGATCGACCGGAAGACCCGACTGGTGGCAGTCTCCCTGGTGTCATGGATCAACGGCTTCCAGCATGACCTGAAGGCGGTATGCGATCTGGCCCATGCCAAGGACGCTTACGTGTACGCCGACATCGTGCAGGCGGCGGGCAACACCCCGATCGACGTGAAAGCGATTGGAGTCGATTTCTGCGCCTGCTCCAGCTTCAAGTGGCTGATGGGGGATTTCGGGGTAGGCTTTCTATATGTAAAGGAAGAGCTGCTTGATCGAGTGGTGCGCCGAACCCAGATCGGCTACCAGCAGGCTGACACCACCACGCACTATCTCCCCTCCGATCCACCGGCTGACACGCCCATCACCTGGACTCTCCATCCTGATGCCAGCGGGCACTTCGAGGTAGGCACCTACGGGCAGGGGGCGGTGAACGCGCTGTCGCAATCGATTCCCTATCTCCGACGGACGGGGATCGACAAGATCCAGTCCCACCGTCAGCCGTTGCTCCGCCGGTTGCATCAGGAGCTGCCGCGGCTCGGCTTTACTGCGATTACCCCGGAGGATTCTCCCTCGGCGTTGGTCAGCTTCACCATGAGCGGCGCCGAACAGCGCTTCGCCGCCCGGCTCAAGGCGGCGAAGGTTTCGGTGAGTCTCTATGGCGATCGGATCCGGATCTCGCCTTCGTTGTTCAACCACATGGGTGACATCGAAAAGCTCCTGGCCGCGCTTTCGTAGCAGGCATACGGCGGGCGTACCGCGGGCAAACAGCGGGCGGGTGGCCGGTGGGGATCGGTCCGCTGGGGATAGTATGGCCGCTTCATGCCCGTTCCTCGCCCGCTCTTCGCTTCAGCTCGCCAGCTTCTCCCACCGCGACTTCTCCCAGTTCACGAACAGGAACCCGCCGGGCGCGTCGAACTTCGGTTCTCCCGGTGCCGGCGTGATCTGCAGCTGCAGCTCCTCGATCTTCTGCTTGGAGCAATCCCAGCAGGCCAGCTGATAGTCACCGTCCCGACGGGTCCGGGACAGCAGCATCACGTGGACCCAGGCGTTGTCAGTGACCAGCTGGTCATTCTTGTAGAGATGGGCGAAGGCCCACAGCGCGACGGCACTGTTGATGGTCGGCACCAAGGGGGTATGCACCATGGTGTTCCCGTGATAGTACAGACCCATGATCACCCCGCCGAATTTTGGATGATGAGGTACGTCGTTGGTCTGGACCCGGTCGATGACCAGCTTCCACCTGGCCCCGTCCTGAGTCGTGAAGTTGGCCGCTCCCGATACCGAGTCCCGCACCGACCCACGCTCCCAGGCGTCGATTGAGAAGTCGCCCCCGATCTTCGCTACATTATTGGAATAGGGTCCATTCTCGGCTTGAGACTCGAGCGCTTCCTGCTCTCCGCCGAACGCCTTGAGGATTGGACCGGCACTGTCCGGGAACGGAAACGGGCCGGGGAGAATCTGGACCACTGCCCCGCCGCCGATGGCACGAATCGCCTTCACCTGACTCATGTCATTCGAGGGCGCACCCATCTCATGACTCATTTCAGCGCCGTGCTTCGGCGCCATTGAGGTCGCCATAGCGCTGCCCTTCCCAACATCGAGATCGGCTTCCATGCCGAGATGCTTGTGGGAGTCCTGGCCGACCGGACAATAGACCTCGTAGTGGCCTGCCTTGAGTGACAGGGTAAGCGTCGCGGTGGCCCCGGGTTGAATCAGCTGGGTTTCCTGCTCTATTCCTTTTCCCTCGACTTCGAAGGCGTGGGGAATGCTCCCGGCGTTGGTCACCGAGAAGGTGACTGCCCCGGCAGGGATAGAGGTCTCCGACAGCTCGACCTTCCATTCGGTGAGTTTAACGTTGACTGGCGCGGGGTCGGCGGGAACGGCGTTGGGATTCCGCACCAGCAGCAGTGAGGCGAACAACCCAACAGATCCGGCACGCGGGACAATTTGGCTCCTGATCATTCTGCAACTCCTTCGGAACAGGTGGACGGCTATCCTTCTGCCGCCACTGACTCCGCTGCCCCTTCCGGCATTCCCCGGGAATATTCCGGCGGTCCGGTGAGTCTTAGCACCGAGGCGGGTCTGTCCTCCCAACCCCGAGGGTGTGTTGTCATCAGGTGATTCAGGGGCGTTCGAATCGACGATGCTGCCGCATCTGAACGACGCCTACACCCTCGCCCGCTACCTGACCCGGAACGACCACGACGCCGAGGACGTGGTTCAGGACGCCTTTCTCCGGGCGTTCACCTATCGGCAGACGTACCGGGGCGAGAGTGTCGCCAGTGCCCGGGCCTGGCTGCTGGCGATCGTGCGGAATACGGCCTTTTCCTGGCGTCGCCGGGGTAACCGAGTCGAGACCAGTACTGAGTTCGATGAGACCCAGCACAGCGATTCGGTGGCCGATCAGCATCCCGAGAACGCGATGCTCCGTGGCGCGACTCGCGATGCCATTCGGACAGCGCTGGACCAGCTCCCTGCCGAGTTCCGCGAGGTGATCATCCTGCGGGAGGTCGAGGGATTGTCCTACCAGGAGATCGGAGAAGTGGCGGGCGTGCCGGTTGGGACCGTCATGTCGCGGCTTTCCCGCGCCCGCAACCGGCTGCAACAGGCGCTGCGGCCGGAAACCGGGAGGGAATGATGAATCACCTGGATCCCACCACGCAGCTGGACGCCTACCTCGACGGTGAGCTGGCCCAGCTCGAAGCCGGCGAGGTTGAAGCCCACCTGGCCGGCTGTGCTGAATGCCGCCGGCAGTTGGCCGACCGCAAAGCGTTGAGCAACTCCATCCGGCTCAGCATCCCCACGCTGCCTGCTTCGGAAGAACTGCGACGCAAGGTGCAACAGAAGCTGCGTGGATCGGAGCCCCGCACCCGGGTCCGGCCTGCCGCATGGCAATGGCTGGCGATGGCCGCCTCGCTCGCGATCGTGGCGATCGGGGGATGGCAGGTAGGACGCTCACAATCGGCCTCGACCGATCTGGCCGACGAAGTGCTCCGCAGTCACATCCGGGCGATGCAGCCGGGGCACCTTACCGATGTTTTGTCGACCGATCAGCACACGGTAAAGCCGTGGTTCGACGGAGTCCTGGATTATTCTCCGCCGGCCTACGATTTCAGCGGCAAGGAATTCCCGCTGATCGGCGGACGACTCGATTACATCGCCGACCGGCCGGTCGCGGCGCTGGTCTACGGACGGCGGAAGCACTTCATCACGCTGCTGGTGTGGCCGGTCGAGCGTGACCTGCCGGTGCCGGCTCAGTCTCGTTCGCACCAGGGATATCACCAGCTCCACTGGACCACGGGGGAGTATTCCTACTGGGCGGTATCAGATCTTGGTGCGGCAGAGCTCGGTCAATTTGCCGAGCTGGTAAAGCAGGCGGATGCGGCAGCCAGTCGGGCGATCCAGTAGCCAGGCAGAAAACAATCCCCGGCATTGCGGGTAAGCTGCGAAAAAAATGGAGGGTTCCAGGACACTGCCGGGTGGTCTATGGCCGACGATGTCTACTTCAGCCGCCCTTTGTCGCCATGGGGGGTGTCGGGATATCTAACCATAGACCGGGGGCGGAGCGATGGACGGGTCCTTTCACAGTGACGGCAAGTATCGGGTGTTCGTGCGAAATGACGGGGCCATTCTGGTGCAGCCGGGCGACTGGCTGAGCAAGTATGCCGCGGCCATCAACAAGAATCCCCACCAGCTGGGGGATTTCTACTGGCCGCCCCTCTCCAGTACCGAAGATCTGCGGGCGATTCAGGAGCACGAAAAGGATCACCTGGAAGTGGGCGACACGGTGATTCACAAACCCACCTGGACCAAGTACTGGGCCAGCCGGCCCGGTCCCCGGCTCTGGACCCGCCCGGAGGGGATGGACCGGCAAACCTTTCTCCAGGCCCTTCACGAGGAGTGCGGGGTTCAGGGCGAGCGCATGAGTCGGATCAGCTCGCTGGTGACCGGCGCCAAGTGGCGGGACGTCAGCGAATCGTCGGCATTGGGTCAGCTGCTGTTCCTGATCATGGGCACCAACTCCGGAATGAACTTGAGCGGGCCATCCGATCTCATGCTGAAGATCGGCCCGACGGTCCCGGTGGAAACCTTGTCCGGAGCGATGGGGTTTCTCTCGATCTTTCAGTTCACCATGCAGGCCCTGGTCACCCTGCTTGACGCACAGGAATCCGCCCTCCGCTTCCAGGGACTTCGGGCTATCGCCTATGCCACCACCGCCTTCGCTTATGGCGACCCCGTTCCGGTGCTGCCCTACGGCATCGACTGTAACCTCCGGCGGGGCACCTGGCGGGGAGCGATTCCCCTGGAGCGGTACCAGCGGAACTGGATGGATGTTGCCTCGAAGGCCACTATGCGGCTCTCCGAGGACGTCCGGACCCGTGGGGTCGACAAACAGGTCTACCAGACCTGGATCAAGTGGGAAGCCAACGATCGGCGTCAGCTGGCCAAGACTCTCATGGACGTGATTGCCTACGACATGTCGACCATGCTGCCGGTGGACCGCCAGATGTTCATGAGTCCCCCGCCGGTCTACCCCAACGATTGGCGAGACGACCAGTCGGCGCTCTGTTATTGAGCGGCGCCCTTTATTATGGATTTCACCACACGAGACACAGAGAACCGGCTAACTATTAGTCAACAAATAGTCGAGTTGTCCGAGCCTCTGTGTCTCCGTGGTGAATTGTTTCCCATACCTACCGCGAAGGTCGCAACACAAACGGCACTGTGCCGGTGGCTGTCGTAACCCGCCCGGTAATCCACCCCAGATCGTTGATGCTGCTGGCCGAGGTGATGACTTCACCCTCCGCCAGGTCGACCAAGTCGTTGAGATCGTACATGGCCCCGTGGTCATACAGAAAACCACGGCAGGACGTGTTGCAGGAAATGCCGACCACCTGACGCCACCAGTTGATGCTGGTGGCCGAACTGGTCCCATCATCGCCTACCCCACCGAGCCGCTTGAAACCGCCGTCCCGGGTCCAGATCCAGGCGGTCTGAATCAGATTGTCGGCGGTCCCACCGGCGTCATTGCCGAACCCGACGATGTCCCCCCGCTCGTTGAGCGCCATCGGAGTATGCCAGCCCTCCCCCGCGAGCGTGGGGAGACTGCGGACTCGTCCATTTTCCCACACTACTGCATGCTGGGCACTGAGCCGGCCCACCGCCTGGTCACAGCGGCCGGAGATGCCCACCGCCACACCGTGATCATTGATCGCCGTCGCGGCTGAAGTTGAGTCGCCGGGATACGGCTTGAGCTGTTTCATCCGGCCTCGCTTCGGTTCCCAGAGTGCGGCGCGAAACTGAAGTTTCTGGGGCGTCTGGTTGCAGGTCGGATCCAAAACGGTCGTCTCGGCCCAGCCGACCGCCTGCCCCAGATTGTTGATGCCGGTGGCAAACCCGTGGGTGCCGCCGAAGGTGGGCAGCGCGGTCATCCGGTCATTCTCCCAGAAGAACCCGCGGCAGACCTTGCCGGCATTCGAGTTCCGGAGAAATCCCCGGCAGCTCCAAGTCTCGTCCAGCGAATCGTCCTCGGCGGTTTCCGAGATGCCGACCGCCATACCGAGGTCGTTCAGCCCAGGCCACTGAATGTTGCTGTTGGGTCCGCCGAGGGTTTTCAGATCCTTGAAGACGCCCTGACGCCAGATGGCGGCGCGGCGAGTGCCGTCGGTGCTGTTGCTGAAACCACCCACGGTGCCCCACAGGTTGATACTCTGCCCTCGGCTGTCCCCTCCGCCGTTCCCTCCCTCCAACTTTTCCATCTGGAACCGGGGAGTCCGAATCCGACTTGCTTCCCGAACTTCCCGAGGTTGTACTGCTTCACTTCCACCGCAGCCGGTGGCCAGCGCGGCTGTGATGACGTACCAGGTATAGCGCATGTCCATTCTCCTGTATGAAAGCCCAAGCGAAGGCCTGTTGCCTTGGCTTGGGCTTACGCTACCGGAGTACAACTAGATTGCGCGCCGATTCCGGACTTTGAAACTTGTCCTGAGTTCGCGAAGCGAACGAAGGATCTACTGTTCCAGGCTCAAAAGCCTGAATAGAAGCTCCTCGGTCCCCCTCGCATTGCTCGGGGTCCCTCAGGATGACGTAGCCTTACTATTGGCGACCGGCAGCCGGACCTGAAAGACGGTGCGCCCCGGTTTTGAATCCACTCCGATGTCTCCATCCACCCGCTGCAGTAGGCGGCGCACGATATCGAGACCCAGCCCGGTGCCTTTGCCGACGCCTTTGGTGGTGAAGAACGGATCGAAGATCCGGCTCTGAGCCTCAGGCGGGATTCCCGGTCCGTTATCGGCGATCCGGATCACCACGCATTCATGTTCGCCCCGGCCGCTGATCTCGATCCGGCCACCGTTGGGCACCGCATCGAGGGCGTTATCGAGCAGGTTGAGCCACACCTGATTCAACTCGGCACCCACGGCGTTGGCGCAGGGCAGATCGGGAGCAATATCCAGGGACACGGTGACCGACTTGTTGCGGCTCTTGGCTCCCAGCATGGTGAGCGCCTCGCTCAAACCGCGGCGAAGATCCACTGCCTCCCGTTTGGGGGCCTGATCCATGTAGGAGAAGCCCTTTACCGCGCCGACCAGATCGGAGATTCGAGTCGCCGCGATCTCGATCTCGGAGGACAGGGATCGAACGACCCATCCGGCCGCGAGCCACTGCAGACTGGCGTCCAGCGCCGGGCCGGAGAGCTGAGTCGCCAGCCGATTCAGCTCCTCGATTGCCACTCCGGCGTTGGCCAGCGGCCCGGCAGACTCAGGATCGACACCGTGGTCGCTCAACCAGTCGAGAATCGCCTCTTCCTGATCGGCCCGGTCGAGTGAGGAAACCGGTCGGACCTCTGATCTGGACGTGGCATCTCGTACCCGATCGATCGCCTCAAGCTGGGAGGACGACAGGCCGGCCGCGGCCAGGACTCGGGCCGAACTGTCCATGGTGCCAAGCGCCGCCGGGAGAGTCTTGGCGCTCCGCACGACAGCCGAGGCAGGGTTGTTGAGCTCGTGGGCCAGACCGGCGGCCAGCTTGCCCAGCGCGATGAGCTTCTCGTCGTGCAGGTCGTTGGTGGTGAACTGGCGGGCCCGGTCGATCATCGCCTGCACCAGCGTCGCCGTCACCACCGGGCACGCGCGGACCATCTCATGAAACAACTCTTTGGAAACGGTCAGGGTTTCTCCAGCCTCTTCGGTGACCACGTCGGCCGGAGGGGCAGCACCCCGCGAGTACGGCATCACCCCACCCACATCGCCGGTTTTCCACTCGAAAACCTTGTGCGAGCCGGCCCCCCGATCCATCCTGATCACAAATTGACCGCTCAAGACAATCTGCAGATGAGTCGCCTGGTGACCCTTGGTGTTCATCAGGCTTCCCATCGGGTACGCTCGCAGCGAGCCATTGTTCACCAGCCAGGCATGTTCCGCGGCGGGTGCTTTCCCGATTGAACGGTGCTGCGCCAGTCGGGCCATCAGTTCGGCATCGGGCGAATCTCCCATGGTCAGACCGTTCGGAGATAGCGGTGTACTGAATAGATCGCGGCCGAGCCTTCGCCTACCGCGGCGGCCACCCGGCGGTTGGCCGTGGCCCGCACATCGCCGGCCGCGAAGACGCCCGGAATACTGGTCTCGAACATCAGCGGCTCCCGTTCGAGTTGCCAACCGCGCGGCCGTCCGTGCTCTCTCGGAAGATCCGCACCGGTGATCACGAAGCCGGCTTCATCCCGCTCGAGGACTCCCGCGAACGCCTCGGTGTGCGGTTGTACCCCGATGAAGAGGAACATGGCTGACGCCGGTATGGTCTGTTGCTTTCCGGTTTCCGAGGTGGTCACTACTACTGCCTCGAGTGAGGCCCCCCCGCGAACCTCGGAGACATCCACCCCCGGAATCACTTCGATATTGGGAGTGGCCCGGATCCGGTCGACCAGATAGTGCGACATCGCCGGGACCAGATCAGCGGCCCGAATCAGCATGGTGACCTTTCGGGCGTAGCGAGAGAAGAACAGCGCTCCCTGCCCCGCCGAGTTGGCTCCTCCCACCACGACGATCTGGGAATCGCGACAGCGGGTAGCCTCGGTCATGGCGGCCCCGTAATACACCCCCACACCTTGGAATGCCGCCAACCCGGGCACATCGAGGGTCCGGGCACTCATCCCCGTGGTGATGACGACGCAGTATCCCGTCAGCTCGGTGCCATCGGCCAGTACCGCCACCCGATAGGGGTCCTCCCGCCGCAGGCCGACAACCTCTTGTCCGGTGAGCAATTCGGCTCCGAAACGTCGTGCCTGCGAGGCAGCCCGCTGGGCCAGATCGGCTCCGGTGACCCCGGCGGGGAACCCGAGATAGTTCTCGATCATGGAACTGGTGCCGGCCTGTCCACCCGGCGCGTGGGACTCGATCAGCACCGTGCGCAACCCCTCCGATGCCGCATATACGGCGTTGGCCAGACCGGCCGGTCCCCCGCCAATCACAATGACATCATAGAACGGACGCTGAGGCCGGGTCTGCAGACCGGCATGGGATGCAAGTTCACCCGAGGTCGGTGCCACCAGGTGTTTCCCGTCGGGAAAGATCACCACCGGCAGCCGGCTCAACCCACCGGCCAATGATTCGGCCAGGGCCCGGGCCGGTGCATCGAGATCGAGATCGACCCACTCGTAGGGGACTCGGTTACGGGAGAGGAACTCTTTGGTCTCGAAGCACTGGGGTGACCACTGCGACCCCAGCACCCGGATACCTTCGAAGGTGGGCCGCACCCGGGCCCGCCATTCGCCCAGCAGATCGTCCAGTACCGGATAGAGCCGCTGCTCGGGCGGATCCCACGGCTTCATCAGGTAGTGATCGAGACCGATATCGTTGATGCCGGCGATGGCGACTTCGGTGTCGGCGTACGCGGTGAGCAGGACTCGGCGGGAGCCGGGATGCAGTTGCATCACATCCCGGAGAAACTCGGTGCCCGAAACCTCCGGCATCCGCTGATCCACCAGGAACAGTGCGATCGGAGTATTCCGGGTGGCCAGCGTCCGTGCCGTTTCCAGACCCTCGGCCGCGGACCCTGCTTTGAGCACCCGGTAGTCGGCTCGATACTGCTGCCGCAGATCGCGCTCGATCGCGGCGAGAACGACCGGGTCATCATCGACGGTCAGTATGACCGGCTTGGTCACTGAGTGCTCCCTCTCTTGCGGAGGGAGCATTGTGACACAAAACCGGGCTTGGCGCTAGTAGAGCAGGAGGGAAAATCACCTCATCCCGACACCGCGCGGAGCGAGGTGGAGGGACCTACTCACACTTAGCAGGTCCCTCGTTTCACTCGGGATGAGGTACTTCCGGGAGGCTAATGATGTCCCCCACCATCCGCCGGCTTCTCCCACTTCACGATCTTCAGATCCAGCACGAAGATCGAGTACAGTACCGGCACCAGCAGAAGGGTCACAAAGGTTGCGAAGGTCAGTCCGCCGATCTGGGCGTAGCAGAGCGGCTCCCAGAGCGGACCGCCGTGGAGCGACAGCGGGAACAGCGCCAGCACCGTGGCGCCCACCGTGATCAGCACCGGGCGGAGCCGCAGGATTCCCGCATCCAGCAGCGACTCGATCAACGACTCGCCCCGCTCATGGGCTTCTTCGATGAAGTCGAAGAGCACAATCACGTGACTGACGATCACCCCGATCAGACTGGCCACCCCAAGGAAGGCCATGAACCCGAACGGCGCGCCCATGATCCACAGCGCGGCCAGCGCGCCCACCACGCCGTAGGGGATCGCGGCAAAGACCAGGATCGGTTTCACCGTATTCTTGAACTGCAGCACCAGTGCGACGTAGATCATCGCGATCGAGATCAGCATCACCACCGCCAGGTGGCCGAAGTTCTCCACCTGCTTTTCCTGCTCCCCGGCGATCTCCATGCGGAAACCGGGCGGCAACTGCGCGGCGAACTGCTGCAACCGGGGCATCGCTTCTTTCATGATCTCCGAGGGCAGGTGGCCCGCGGTCGGATAGCAGGACACCGTCACAGCCCGGAACTGATTCCGCCGGGCCAGCTTGGCCGGCTGCATGGTGGTCGACAGCGTCGAAACCTGACGGAGCGGCACTTTCTTGTTGTTGGCCGCGGAATAGACGTACAGGTTGCCCAGATCCTCGAGCTGAGACCGCTCTTCCTGCCGCAGCCGCGCCACGATCGGCACCTGCTCGTCACCGTCCCTCAAGGTGCCCACCTGATACCCATTGAGCGCGGTGGCGGCGGAGGTTGCCACATCGGCATTGGTGAGACCGGCCAGCACGGTGCGGTCCGGATCGATATCCAGATGCAGCGCAAAGCTCTCGGCGCCCCAGTTGTCCTGCACCTGGCGGGTGTTCGGCAGGCTGCGATAGATGCTGGCAACCTTCTCCGCTTCGGCCCGGAGGGTACCGATGTCGTCGCCGACAATCCGGACCGATACCGGGATGCCCACCGACTCCCCGGTCTCCAGTTCCTTCACCGTAACCCGCGCACCGGGAACCGCAGCCGAGAGAATCGGCTGCAGTTCGTCGACCGCGTGCCGGGTATCGTGCTTGTCCAGCACTTCGATGATGATCTGGGCATAGTTCCCCTGCTGCGGCTCAGGTGACAACGACGACCAGAACCGGGGACCACCGCCGCCCACGAAGGTGGTCAGCGAGCGCAGGATCCGGCGCTGCTCGCCATCCTTGCCGTGCTGCTGCTTCCCTTCGATGGTCTGGTGAATCAATTCTTCCACCTTCTTCACCGTGGCCTGGGTGGAAGACACCGCCGCGTCTTCCGGCATCCACACATCGACAGTGGAGAAGTACGACAGATCCTTGGGGAAGAACTGGGACTTGAGCTGCTTCCCGATCACTCCGCCCGCCACCAGGATCAGGAGCGACCCGGCGAATACCGTCTTGCGGTGTTCGATGGCAAAGTGACCCACCTTGTAGTACCAGCCGGCAAAGCCCCGCTTACGCCGTTCTTCCATCGGCAGCTCGGCCTTCTTGCCGGGCCGCAGCAGGTAGTAACCGACCAGCGGGATGAACGTCATCGATACCAGCCGTGAGGCCACCAGCGAACAGGTCATCACCACCGGAAGACTGTAGAGAAAGAGACCGGTATTCCCCGGCAGCAGCAGGAAGGGCAGGTAGGCCACGATGTTGGTCACCGTCGCGTACAGGATGGCGGTGGCCAGCTTGGTGGGTCCCAGCCAGGCCGAGATGATCGAGGGATGGCCCAGGGCGAGATCGCGCTTGATCGCGTCGCCGGCGACCACCGGGTCATCGACCAGGAGACCCAGCGCGATGATCAGGGTGGCGATCGACACCTGTTGCAGATCGATCCCCAGCACCGACATCATGCCGAAGGTCATTGCGAGAGTCAGCGGGATCGAGATGGCCATCAGCATGGCTGAGCGCCATTCCCAGAACCCGACCAGAGCCACCAGAATCACCAGTACAATCGCCTCGATCAGGCTGTCGATCAGCAGATCGACACTCTCCTCAACCTGGCGGGGCTGATCGGAGGTGCGGGCCATGATCAGATCTTCGGGCAGCCGGTCTTTCACCCGGGCCAGCGCCGAGTCGACCATTTTTCCGAAATCACCGATCTTGGCCCCGGAGCGCATCTCAACGCTGAGGGTCACCGCCCGGCTGCGATGCCAGTTGCCCCGGGCATCGATCGCCGAGAAGTAGTTCACGTAAGTCGCCGGAGTCTTGTAAGCCCGGTCCACGTCGACCAGGTCGCGGAGATAGAGCGGTGAGCCCGCTTTCGAACTTCCCACCACCACATCGCCAATTTCTTTCTCGCTCTTGAACTCACCTGAGGCAGCCACCGCCACGGTCTTGCCCTGGACATCGATCGCGCCGGCCGCAGCGGGGATGTTGCGCGCACTCATGATGTCCTTGAGCCGGTTGGTGCCCAGTCCGTAGGAGGCCAGCCGTTCCTGAGAGAAATTCAGGAACACCTGTTCGTCCAGCAGACCCTTGCGGCTCACCTTGGTCACGATCGGAATACTCTGGAGGGTACGCCGGATCAGGTCGGTGTAGTCGTCCAGCTCTTTGTAGCTGTACTTCTCGCCGGCCCGGGCCGAAATGATCGCCTCGGCCTGGGCCGGATCCCGGATGACCACTCCCGGCCAGGCATCGGGATGGAACTCCGACGAATGGAGGGTCCGCTCGGTGAAGGCCTGAGTGTAGGCCAGCAGGGCGGTATCGCTCAGAGTGGTAATCCCGTCGACCCCGAGGAAGCCGGAACCCCAGAGCACCCGGGCATCCTTGAAGGTGCCATCGCTGTTGACCGCAGCGATAAACAGATCCACGATCGGCCGCAGGCTTTTCTGGGCCTCGGTCGCGGGACCGTTGAACACCAGAGCCGCGCGGTCTCCCTTTGCTGCCTTGGCGCGAACCTGACGGATCGTGTCGCCGATCGACCGGGCCCGGATGGCGATCGCGGCCTCGCTGGCCTTGGGACTCGCCACCGTCAGCATCAGCGCCGCGGTAGCGCCGAAGTCCCGGATGAACTCCACCGGCTGGGCGTTCTGGGGCAGATCCTTGATTCCGTCCAGCCGGAGCTTGATGTCGTCGAACTCCTTCGCCGGGTCCTCGGTCTCATCCTTCAGAGTGACGGTCACAAAGGTGACGCCCAGCCGAGTGGTCGAGGTGATCTCTTTCACCTTGACGTTCTCGGCCACGGTCTCTTCGATCCGGCGGGTAACCAGTTCCTCGACCTGGACCGCGTCGACCCCGGGCCACCGCCCGATCGCCAGGGCCACCTTCACCGGAATGTCCGGGTCCTTGCGCTGGGGCATCTTGAGGTAGCCGAACAGCCCCCAGAGCACGGTCGCCACCAGCGTCATCCAGGCGATGTGTCGGTTTTCGGTAAAGAATCGCGCCGTATTGTGAACGTTCGCGATCATCCAGTCGTCGCTCTTGTGTGCCATCGCTCTCGGTGCTCCCTGATAGTCTGTCACAGGCGGCTCTTTGCTCGCCTGGTTAGTTCATCGTTTTCGACGG
>CAZOES010000019.1:21886-27239 GCA_964578865.1 uncultured Gemmatimonadaceae bacterium
GTCTAGACCGTCTAGACCGTCTAGACCGTCTTACTCCGGAATCACCCGGACCGGCGCGTCGTTCACCGCCAGCGTTGCACCGCGGACGATCACCCCTTCGCCGCCATTCAAGCCCTTGGTCACCTGGATCAGATTGCCGCTGATGTCGCCCAGCTCGACGGTGCGGAGCTTGGCCACACTCTGGTCGCCATTCTGCTCCACCACGTAGACCGCAAAGCCCGAGTCTTTGCCGGGAGGGCGGACCACCGCATTGAGCGGTACCAGCATCCGGGCAACCGGGGCGCCCTTCCCATGCTCCACTTCCAGAGCCGCAATCATCCCGGGCTTGAGCTTCCCATCCGGATTGGGGATGGTGACTTCGGCCTGGAACATCCGGCTGGAGGCATCGGCGGAAGGGGACACCCGGGTGTAACGACCCTGGAAGACCGTCCCGGGTACCGCTTCGACACTTACCTTCTGCAAGGCGCCGGGCTTGAGAGTCGCCACCATCACATCCGGCACACCGAAGACCACCTTCACCGAGCCGAGGTTCCCGATCTCAAAGGCCGGCGCACCGGGCGAGACCAGGGTGCCCACTTCGACCGAACGACTCAACACGTAACCGTCGAGCGGGGCCACCAGGGCGCAGTCGGCCAGCGATTGCACGGCCCGATCATGCTCGGCTTGATCGGCCTGGAAGCGGGCGTAGGCCGCATCGTAGTCCGCCTTCGATACCGAGCGGTTCTCGAACAGCTGCGCGGTCCGGTCGAAATCCGCCTTCGAACGGGTCAGTGCCGCAGCTGCCTGGGTCTCGGCATCCTTGTATTCCCGGGAGCGAATCCGGGCCAGCACGGTGCCCCGTCGCACGAAGTCGCCATCCTGGAGGTTGCGAAGCCGGCCGTCAGCTCCCTTCAGCTGGAGGATCTGCTCGACGTAGCCGCTCACTTTGAACGCGGCGTCGACTTCGACATCGGGCGTGAGGCTGGCGGAGTAGCGGGACCCACCCGAGCCGCTGGTGCCGGCCACCCTGGTCACCGTCACCGGCAACGGGGCAGACTCGGCCGGCTTCTCATGCCGGCAGCCGGCCAGCAGCATCATTCCCAGAATCACAGTTTGCGTACGCACGGTTTCTCCAATCACTGGATGGTGCCCGGATTAGCGGACAACGGGTGCCTGGCCGGCTGCCTGGAAGAAGGCATCCAGCCGCTGGTAGTAGTCGCGCCGCTCATCGTCGGAGTAGAAGAAGTCGAACTGCCCCGACGCGCGCTGCGCGTTCATGAGATCGATCAGGAAATCGTAGACTGCATTGGCGGCCGCTTCGTTGGCCTCCAGCGCCGATTGCTGGGCATCCAGCAGGGTGATGACGTTCACCGCCCCGCGGGCGTAGGCATCGCTCACCAGATCAAGGTTTTTCCTGGCTGCTTCCGCGGCGAGACGGGCCTGAGCGATGTTGGCCCAGGAGGCCGCCGCCAGCTGCAGCGCCGAGCGGATCTGCTGTGAGACGCCGAGCGCCGCGCTCTGCCGCGAGACATTGAGCCGCTCGACCTCACTGTTGGCCCGGGCCACCTGAGCCTGCTGATTGAATCCGCTGAAGAGCGGCAGGGTAGCCTTGAGCTGGAGACTCCAGGTCTCATCCGGCCCCCGGGGAATCGCCAGTCCCGCAATCGTAGGCGGCTCCGCCCCGCTTCCATCCCGGCCCAGCACCGAGCTGGCGCCACCTTCGAGCGTGAGAGTGGGGATGAAGTAGGACCGCTTGGCAGAGGTCCCCCGGCGAGCTTCCGCGGCCATCTGCAACTCGATACCCTGCAGTTCCGGCGAGGCCTTCACTCCCTCCTGCACCGCGAAGTCACGGAACACCGCGAAGGTGGCCGGATTGCCGAGATACCCGAGCAGCCTCGGCTCGCTGATCAGAAGAGCCGGGTCATCGGTGCCGGCATCGGCAGCCTGGAACGGCTCTTCCAGCGGACGGTTGAGCACGCTGTTCAGCTCCAACGAGGCGACCTGAACGTTGGCATCGGAGTCCAGCACCCGGCGGCGGCTCTGGGCCAGCTCGGCCTGCCAGCGATACACATCGGAGAGGCCGGAGGCGCCGACCCGCTCCCGGAGCTGCGCCACATCCAGGTTGGACCGGGTAAGGGAGAGATTCTCCCGCTCCACCCGGGCAATGGCCTTGGAGCGCAGCACGTTGAGGTAGGCCGTGGTGGCCCGCAGCACGACTTCCAGTTCGGTGCGACGGCGCTCGGCGTAACTCCCCTTTTCCTGATATTGAGAGATCCGGTACTGGGCCCACGCCGCGTCATCGTAGATCGCCTGGGAGAAGACGATCTTCCCGGCAGCTTCACGCTGAGCGTGCTGACCCAGACTGGCGGCCGCAGTCTTTTCGCGGATAGCGGTACCGGTTGCTTCGGCCTGCACCTGGGGCAGCAGCCCCGCTCGACCGATCCGCTTGTCTTCTGCGCTGGTGGTGACGGCCTGCCGAGCGGCGATCAGATCCAGATTGGAGAGCACCGCCTGTTTGCCCACGCCGGCCAGAGTCCAGGTTGGCCCGGAAGCGGGCGCCTCTTCGTTGATCAGCACCGCATCGGTCAGCACGTCCCAGCCGGGCGAGAAGCCGATGGCCCGGGCAGTGGCGAGGTTAAGAGTCAACTGGGACACCGAGGCGAGCGACACGGGCAGCGACCCGGCATCTTCTCCGTGGTGAATCCGCTGAATGGTGCTGGCCACTCGGCGGGCCCGCCGGGCCAGGTCATCCTCCGAACTGTAGGAGAGCAACGCGCCTCGCTCGACCGCCTGACGGCCGGCCAGAGTAAAGACCGGCAGCTTCCGGGCAATGAGCCCCTGGAACAGCGAGTCCACTCCGGCCGGCGGCAGCTGCTCGGCCGACGCGAGGTAAACCGCATCGACATCGGCCGGAATGGCGCGGAGCGCCTGATCGGCCGAGCCGGTTACTGGTACAATCGCAACCGAGGCGCCGTGAGCTTTGGCGTCCTGCTGCGCCTTGGCGGCCAGGGCCGGAATAGCCACCGGAATCGCCGGGTGAACCAGCAGCGCCAGGCGGCGGTAGGGGACCACCTGACGGAACACCTCGAAGGTGCGCTGCATCGGGAAGGCCACGTCGATGTAGCTGAGGTTTTTCACCCCGCTGACCCCGGCGACGTTCGGCAACTCCTGAACCCCAGCATCGATCACCAACGATGCGATCGCGGGCTTGGAGAGACTCTTCCGATGGGCCAGCTGATGGGAACCGATCGGGCCGAGGGCCAGAATCAGGTCGACGTCCTTCTCGGCCAGTAGCTGGTCAATCGCCGCATCGACGCTGGCAGCGGTGTAACTCCCGGTGAGTCGGAAGCGCGAGGGAAATTCCACCCCCGGGCCGGCTCCAAAGGCGAGGACCTCACGTTCCATCACCACCCGGGCCGAGTCGGTGGTGGCGGAGGGACCGTCGAGAATTACCCCGACCTTGAAAGGCGCACTGGAGATCCGCTGCGCCTGCAGTGGTCCGGACAAGAATGAGAGCAGGAAGAGAATCAGCATGGTGCCCAGTCCCCTGGTGCTGGTGATCAGGCTTCCGAGATCGAGAGTGGTGGTCCCGGAGTTCGACTGTGTGAGGCCCCGCTTGGTCGGCGATAGTGTGGCACTCGGACGATTGTTCCGCCACCACCGATTAGCCTCGGCCTCGGTCCACTCCATGCCGTGACCCAGCGCTGCGGCGAGACGGCGCGACAGATCGCCGGCGTTCTGAGGGCGGTCGGCCGGTGACTTGGCCAGGCAGGAGAGCACCACCGCTTCCAGCTCGGTCGGGATGTTGAACTCGCCCAGCTGCGACGGTGGGGTTGGTGAGGCGTGGGCGTGCTGCAGCAGGACGTCCACGGTCGATGAACCTTGAAACACCATCCGGCCGGTCAGCAGCCAGTAGGCCACGCAGCCCAGGGCATAGATGTCGGCCCGATGGTCGACCTCATCCCCGTTCATCACCATCTCGGGCGCCATGTAGGCCGGCGTCCCGGCGGTCCGATTGGGGGCGGTGAGCCGCGCCTCCGACTTGCTCTGTTCCTTTACCAGGCCGAAGTCCAGCACTTTTACGAAATCGACCGTCAGTCCCATGCGGCAGGCGAAAATGTTCGACGGTTTGATGTCCCGGTGGATCAGACCACGGGCGTGAGCCTCCTCGAGGGAGTGACAGGCCTGCCGCAGTAGATGGACTACCCGGGCCGGCGGCAAGGGACCATGACGCCGTACCAGCGACTCGAGATCGAGCCCTTCGAGGAGTTCCATGGCGAGGTAGAGCCGGCCATCCTGGGCCACGCCGAAGTCATACAGACTCACGGTGTGAGGCGACCGAAGCGAGGCGACCGACTCGGCCTCCAGCCGGAAGCGCTGCTGCAACACCTTGGAGTATTCGGGCGTGGTGCTGCCCAGCTTCTCCGGCAGGATCAGTTTGATTGCAGCGGGCCGCGCCAGCATCCGGTGAGACGCCCGGTACACTTCGCCCATTCCACCTTCACTCAGCCGTTCTTCCAGCCGGTAGCTCCCCAATTCCCGGGCTTCCTTGACCTGACGCCCCAGCTTGCCGATTACCTTGGCGTGCACCACCGCCAGGGCGGCGCAGAGATAGTTGGGCAGCAACGCCATGAGGTATTCGAATGGAGTAGCCCGGATGTCCTTGCCGGTCAGCCCGACCACCAGAAGTGCCAGTGGCGCCATGGTCGCGGCGAGCAGCACCGTGTTCCTGGTCGAACGGGGATCATTGGGTACCAGACCGACATACCCGACAATGGCCAGCCCGACCCAGCTCGGCACCGGAGCGTCGAATCGGGGAACCCAGAAAGTGATGAGGCCGAAGATGAAGCTGAGCAGGATCAGATAGATCGACCCGGCCTGCCGGAGCAGGTCGGGATTGTCGCCCGCCTTCCGGGCAACCACGATAAGCCCGAGAGAAAGCACGATCGCCGTGAGGGAGATC
The DNA here is from genome assembly GCA_964578865.1 of uncultured Gemmatimonadaceae bacterium. Classification (GTDB taxonomy): domain Bacteria; phylum Gemmatimonadota; class Gemmatimonadetes; order Gemmatimonadales; family GWC2-71-9; genus JADJOM01. Next base: position 26,829 of record CAZOES010000019.1, read on the forward strand.
AGGTTGCCCGGCATCGGCCACATCAGCACCCGCATCTCCGGCATGCTGCCCATCACCGGAGCAACTACGTTGAAGAGCAGGATCGCGATGCAGAAGATCAGCGCGAAGGCACCGCCCACCGCCGTCAATCGGCGACCCACCTCGGTCTCGGCTTCCCCATCGGAGGAAAGCCCCGCGATTACTCGGGAAGAGCCGGTCACTACCCTTGCGAAGAGCTGTCCAGTTGTCATTCTGATGCCATCCCCTGTTTCGATCACTTGGCTCCGGGGCCTCGTAACGCGGAACGCGGAACGAGGAACGCGGAACGGTTGTTCGCGACGGGGGACAATCTCGGATTTCGAGTGGTGACCGGGTATCCAGCGGCTGAGGGGAGGCCATCCATCGATCGGTTGATGCCCGGCTCAGGCGAAT
>CAZOES010000019.1:27249-29389 GCA_964578865.1 uncultured Gemmatimonadaceae bacterium
CGCGGTAGAGTCCCGGGTATTGAGCCAGTTCCGCCGGCGACGGCTTATGCCCGGGCCTCGGGGGGGGGGTGGGGGGCCTAGGTTTGGCACCGTCATCCTGACACTGACCCCGAGCGGATGCGAGGGGGAAGTGGAAGGATCCAGGATGGAATAGCAGATCCCTCCTCCTCGTTACGCTCGGAGTCGGGATGAGGTGGGGTGAGTAATAGGAGATGAAATGACGAGCCCTATGACAGCGGGATTTTCAGTACCGACGCAGGTGGCCGAGCGGGTCCTCCGCCGGATTGTGGAGAATCCCTACGGCTATCCCTATATGGCGCTGGGCCTGGCGATCCTGATTGGGGGAGCCCGTCGGCTGGATGCGCCGGCTGACCTGCTGCATCTCCTGCTCTGGTCCGCCATCTTCGCGATCTGGCTCCCGATCTGGGTCAAGCTGGGCCACCCAACCGGGCCCAAGGGAGCGCTGAACATCGGCCTGGCCGTCATCGGCAGCCTGATCCAGGGATACCTGATGTCGATGGATCTGGCCTTTGCGATCGTTGCCCTGGCGCTGATCACGCAATACTTCCTGCGGCTTCAGTTCATCCCGGCGATTCTTTGCGGACTGCCACCGGTCATCGGATCGGAGGTCGCTCACCGGATGCTGGTGCTGGCCAATCCCGACGTGTTTCCGTTGGGCGCCGCGATCATGCGGTTCGTGGCGGTGATGGCGATCGGCGTCACGATCAAGCTTCTGGTAATGCAGAACGAAGAGCGGAGCCGGTTGCAGGCTAGTCTGGCGGCAGCCGAGCGAAAGTCGGGAGTGCTGGAAGAGCGCCAGCGATTGGCCCGGGAGATTCACGACACCCTGGCCCAGGGGTTCGCCGGCATCGTGGTGCATCTGGAGACCGCCGAACAGATCGACCCCCTCAAGGGATCGGCGGCCAAGCCCCATCTGGATCTGGCCCGCTCGGTGGCCCGGGAAGGACTGGACGAGGCCCGCCGGATGCTGCAGGCGCTTCGTCCCGAGATCCTGGCTCAGCGGGGGTTGACCGAGGCGCTCGACCGGGTCTGTGACGACTGGTCGAAGCGCAACGGGCTGCCGGCGTTTCTGGAGATCACCGGCTCTCCCGCCCCAATGCACCCGGACATCGAGCTGACCATCCTGCGGGCAGTACAGGAAGGACTCAACAACATTCGGAAACATGCGGAAGCGCGCAGCGCGACCGTGACCCTGAGTTACATGGAGGATATGATCGTGCTGGACGTGCAGGACGATGGCAAAGGATTTGTACCGAGTAATAACAATGCGGCACCTGGCAACGGGTTCGGGCTGGCGGGAATGCGGGAAAGGACCGAGGCCTTGCAGGGCAGCTTTTCGATTGAAAGCGTGCCGGGAGAAGGCAGCACCATCAGCATTACCCTCCCGGTCCTTGGCGCGACCGGCACCTATCCCGTGGCGGGGGGATCCAACTCATGAATCCGATCCGCATTGTCATCGCCGACGATCACCCGATTTTCCGGGCCGGGGTCCTGGGGCTGCTCTCGGGGCAGGAGGATTTTCAAGTGGTAGGCGAGGCCGCCAATGGCAAGGAAGCGGTCTCGGTGGTGAAACACGTGGCGCCCGACGTGCTGCTGGTCGACCTCCAGATGCCGGAGCTGGATGGCGTCGGTGCCATCAAGGCCATCCGGGAGGCGGCCCCCGCCACTCGAATCCTGGTGCTGACCACCTACGATAGCGATGGCGACATTCTTCGCGCCGTCGAAGCCGGTGCCACCGGCTATCTCCTCAAGGACACACCCCGCGAGGAGCTGTTCAAAGCCATCCGGGCCACCGCCCGGGGAGACTCGGTGCTTTCTCCGACGGTGGCGTCCAAGCTGGTCTCCCGCTCCCGGGGCCCGATCGAGCGCTCGCTGAGCGGACGGGAATTGGAAGTGCTCACCCTGGTTGCCAAAGGGATCAGCAACAAGATCATCGGCAAGGATCTCAAGATTTCCGAAGCGACGGTTAAGACTCACCTGATCCACATCTTCGCCAAGCTGGGCGTGGATGACCGGACCGCGGCGGTGACGGTTGCGATGGAGAGGGGGATGCTGCGGCTGTAGGGCGGCGAGGCGGCGAGGCGGCGAGTGTAGGCACCTCATCCCGGGATGGGGTGCA
>CAZOES010000019.1:29489-41764 GCA_964578865.1 uncultured Gemmatimonadaceae bacterium
GGCGGCGAGGCGGCGAGGCGGCGAGTGTAGGCACCTCATCCCGGGATGGGGTGCATTTTCAGTTCCTAGCCCACCAGCCCACCAGCCCACCAGCCCACTAGCCCACCAGCCCACTAGCCCACCAGCCCACTAGCCCACTAGCCCACCAGCCCACTAGCCCACTACTCCACCGATCGACCGACCCCAGACTCCACTCCCCGGTTGTCCCGCAGCCCTGCCCGGACCCCTAACTTCTCCCCCGTTGAAAGTGCCTGACGCAACACACACTCAATGGGGCAGGGCCCCGGGAAAGGACCGCAGGGGAGTATGCGTATCGCAGCGATGATGACCGCGGCAGCGTTGATCGTATCGGCCTCGAAGGTGAGCGCCCAGGACGTGAGCCATGACTATGACTTGGACGCGCCGTTTTCGAGCTACAAGACCTACGCCTGGGTGCCAGGACACAACCTGGAGGACGGCTTCAATCACCGCCGAATCGTCGGCGCAATCGACTCGCAGCTCGCACTCAAGGGACTGCGTCAGGTGGCCGTTACCGACAACCCCGATGTGCTGGTGGCCTATCACGCCAGCTTCAACAAGAACCTGCAAGTCACCGGCTTCTCGTCCGGGTGGGGCGGCTACCGGTTCGCCAGCAAGTCCACCACCGCCAGAGCGGAGGAGATCGTGATTGGTACTCTGGTTGTGGATGTGGTCCAGGCGTCCAATCGGACCATCGTGTGGCGGGGCACGGCCACCAAGGAGCTGGATCCCAGGGCGAGCCCCGAGAAGCGGGAGAAGAACATCAACAAGGCGGCGGAGAAGCTGTTCAAGGCCTATCCACCCCGCGCGAAGAGCTGACGGGGACCACCGGGAGGCGGAAATCATCCATACCGAAGGCCCGGCGAAAACCGGGCCTTTTCGTTCGCATTGTTTTGTTAGGCTCGTGGACGAATCTTCCGGTGACCGGGATTTATCTTCTTGACAATTTCATGAAGTCTTGTAACTCAGGACTACCTCCAGAGCAGCAGTCTCAGTTTGACAACGACGGTATGGCAACGGCTCAGCCTCGTACTGAGCGTCTTTGTCGTCATCTCTCTGGCCCTGGTTATTGCGATGAAGCGGGCCAGCCGGGAGTTTGTTGCCGCCAATGAACAGTATCTGAACCGGCAGGCGGTGGTGGGAGATCTGCGGCGCCTACTCTCACTGGCTCAGGATGTTGAGACCGGGCAGCGTGGCTTCATCATTACCGGCGACACCGCCTATCTCGAGCCGTACGACAGGGCCCACCAAAGTCTTGCCGCCGTGTTCAGCAGCCTTCGAGATCAGGCCGGGACCATCCCCGAAGTCGCCAGCCGTCTCGATACGATTTCTTCGCTGCTGAACCTGCGGCTCGCCATCGTCGACAGCACGATCGCCGAGGGCAAACGAGGGGACCTCAGGGCAGCGGTCGGCGTCGTTCGGTCCGGGAAGGGCAAGCTGCTGATGGATGAGATCCGCCGGCACCTGGCGGCCGCGGAGACCACAGCGGTGAAGACCCTGATCGCGGCGCGGGTAACGGCCGAGGCTACCCTCCGGCATTCGCTCAACTCGGTGATCGTGGCGACGCTGGCTGTCATTCTCCTCGCCTTACTCGCAGGGACCATCGTACAGCGCGAACTGGCAACCCGCCGGACCGAACGGGACATGCTGGCCGGCCAGGTGATGGCGACTTCCTCGGAGCTGGCCGCTCACGAGGAGAATTTCCGGGCCATCATGGCCGCCAGTCCGGTAGCCGTCGTGAGCGCCGATCTGACCGGGCGAATCACCTTCTGGAGTCCCGGAGCAGAACGGTTATTCGGCTATACCGCGGCCGAAACGATCGGCCAGCCTGCACCTCCACTGGTCCCCCCGGAGTTGGCCGATGAGAGCAAGCTTTTCATCGAAGCAACCCTGAACGGACACCCGGTGTCAGGCAGAGCAACCACCCGGATACACAAGTCGGGCGCCATCCGCCACGTAACCCTGTCGACCGACACGGTCCGGAATCCGGACGGCAAGGTCATCGGTGTGGTGGGTGCAGTGATCGACACCACCTCCCAGCACAAGCTGGAACACCAGCTGCGCCAGTCTCAGAAACTGGAAGCCCTGGGTCGGCTGGCCGGCGGCATCGCCCACGACTTCAATAACCTCCTGACTGCAATCCTGGGGTTCACCGACCGGGCGGTCGAGCGATTACCCCCCAACGAACGGCGACGGGAGGATCTCCGGGAGATAACTGTTTCCGCCGAGCGGGCCGCCGCATTGACCCGCCAGCTCCTCGGCTTCAGCCGGCCGCGGCCCGTCAATCCCCAGGTCCTCGATGTCACCAGCGTGGTCCGAGATATGGAATTGATGCTGAGGAGGGTGGTCGAAGAACGGATCGATCTGAAATTCGTGACTGCCCCGGATGCTGGCCGGATCCGGGCCGACGCCCATCATCTCGAGCAAATCCTGCTCAACCTCTGCATCAACGCCCGCGATGCCATGCCACACGGCGGCCGGCTCACGGTTGAGGTCTCCCGGGTCGAACTCGACTCCACCTTCGTGACCGAACACCCAGATCTCGCCGAGGGGCATTACACCATGCTTTCGGTGAGCGACACCGGCGTTGGCATGGATGAGGCCACTCGTCTGCGGGTTTTCGAGCCGTTCTTCACCACCAAAGGCGAAGGCCGCGGGAGTGGCCTGGGCTTAGCCACGGTGTACGGCATCGTGTCCGCAGCAAAGGGGAAAATCCTGGTGTATAGCGAACCGGGCCACGGGTCCACCTTCAAGGTCTACTTACCAACGGTCGATACCCCGGTTACCAAGGTTTCGCTCGCCCCCACGTCCATCGTCCAGATCGCGACCGGAACCATCGTCCTGGTCGAGGATAATCCCCAGATACGAACCCTCACCACCACGATCCTGCAGGATGCCGGCTATACCGTAGAGGCCTTCAGCTCAGCCGAGCAGGCACTCGATCGGACCACCCGTGGGGCCATCACACCCGATCTCCTGGTCACCGACATGGTATTGGGAGGCATCAGTGGTCTGGAGTTGAGCCGGTTGCTGCGGCGGAGGTTCGTCCATCTGGGCGTGGTGTTCATCTCGGGATATACCGAAGAGACGGCCGAGATTGCCGATGCGATGTCCGACCGGAACGTACGGTTCCTGGAAAAACCCTTCCGCCAGAACGCGCTCCTTGCCATGGTCGCCTCGGTCCTGTCCGAGGTTCGACTTCCTCCTGTCAATCGGGCTAGTTGAGCCGGGCTGCAGCCTCTCGAGAACGAGGATGCTGGGCCCCAAGGGCTTTGACCAGGCGGTCATACCCAGCCCGCTCCAGACCTTGGCCTTCTTCAGTCCGACCCTGTTTCACCAGCAGTTCGCCCAGCACGCTTTGGGCTTGTCCCACAGCCCAGTGCTCGCGGCCGAGGGACCCTTCCCGGACCCGGAGCGCGTCTCGCAGGGTCGCTTCAGCGGCGGACAGCTGTCCTCCCGCTGCCTGACACTGTCCCAGCTGCAACAATACGGTGCCCAGGGTCGGGTCGGTCTCAACCAGATCCTTTCCCCGAAGAGCAAGCATCCGCCTGATTTCCGGCAGTGCCGTCTGGCAGCGGCCGGCCTCGACCATGGCGCCGGTCACCATCCTCAGGGCCGAAAGGGTGGCCGGATTTGTCGGGCCAAACTCCCGCTCATCTATTAGTACCGCCCGCCGCGCCACCGACTCCGCTTCAGCGTACTTGCGGTTGAAGATCAGAGTCCCGGCCAGTGGTTGCAGGGCGGAGGCCACCCGGGCATCGTCCAGCCCCCGTGCCTGCTCGAAGAGCCCGACAGCTTCACGCAGCACCGGCTCGGCTTCCTCACTCCGGCCCAGCTGGGCCAGAGCCACCCCACGGTTCGCCCGGGTGATTCCCCGGGTCTCCAGGTCGGCCGGTCTGAGCCGGTCGAGTGCTCGGGCAACCGAGTCGTACAGCGCCGCCGCCTCGGCCACCTTCCCCTGATTGAGCTGGGCTTCGGCCACGTTGCTCATCCCCTCCCAGATGTCGGCTGAATCGGGCGCCGGCAACTGGCCCAGCATGTGAAGCGAGACCCGGTACAACGACTCGGCCAGCCCGGCGCTGCCGATCTGGGCCTCGATGTTGGCCAGATCGTAGAGCGCATCGGCCTGCTCCTTCGAAGGGACATCACCATCGAGCGAGCGGCGCAGCTGGTAGGCATCCTGCAGGAGCGGCCGGGCCCGCTCGTAGAGAAACATGTCGTTGAGAGTAGAACCGAGCGTCAGCTTGATCGAAGCCCGCAGATCGGGGTCGGCTGCGAAAGAAGAATCGATCCGCTCGATCGCCGAATCGATGGCCTGAACCACCGTTACACTGCGACCCTGGCGCTGGGGCCGGGCCGAAGCAAAGACGTCCTGCAGGAAGGCGGTGACCTGGGCGGTGCGGCGCGCCTCGCGTACCGCGTGGTCCCGCTCGGCCCGGGCCACCCGGGCCTGCTGCAGACTGGCGGTGGCCCCGCCGATCAGGGCCAGCACCGCCAAGCCGGCGGCTACCACAGCCGCCTTGTGCCGCCGCACGAACTTGCCGGCCCGGTAACCCAAGGCATCGGTCTGGGCGGTGACCGGCGCGCCATCGAGGTAACGCCCCAGATCGTCGCCCAGCAGCTGAGCCGAGCGGTAGCGGCGGTTGGGCTCGGGGCGCAAAGCCTTGAGGACGATGCTGTCGAGATCTCCGCCCAGGGCCTTGCGCAGCTTGCGAATCTCGGGCAAACCGGCGTCGCTCGCCCCGGTCTCGGTCACCACCCTGCTGGGTGGAATCAGGGCCCGCTCCTCCGGCTCGACACCGGGCAGCGAATCATCGAACGGCCTCCGCCCGGCCAGCATCTCGTACAGCACTATCCCCAGCGAATAGATGTCGCTGGCGGTGGCCACCGGAGCGCCCCGACGTTGCTCCGGGCTGGCGTAGGCCACCGTCATCGGCAGCGCGCCGGTCATGGTGAGCTGTGCCTCGGCCACCGTCGGCTCCAGCAGCTTGGCAATGCCGAAATCGAGCAGCTTCACGGTGCCATCGGGAGTCACCAGGATATTCCGCGGCTTGAGATCGCGGTGAACCACCAGCTGCTCGTGAGCGTACTGCACCGCGGCGCAGACCTGGCGGAAGAGGCCGAGTCGGGTTGGGAGGTCGGCCTTGTGGGTGGCACACCAGCGGTCGATCGGCTCGCCTTCCACGTATTCCATCACGAAGTAGGGCTGGCCGTCCGGAGCCACCCCGCCATCGAGCAGAGTGGCGATGTTGGGGTGTTCCAACCGGGCCAGGATCTGCCGCTCGTGCCGGAATCGCCGAAGCATCGGATCGGAGGCGCGTCCGGTGGCTATAGTCTTGAAGGCCACTCGTTTGTGGTACTGCTGGTCCACCCGGTGCGCCTCGTAGACCGCACCCATACCGCCCAGCCCGACCTCCCGCACGATCTTCCATTGAGCGACGGTTTGCCCCACCAGCCCGGGCGATGCTTCGCTGAGACCGGCGGCCAGCGCGGCGCCCTGCTCGAAGCGCTCTCCCACGTGCTCCGAAGCCTCGAGCAGATCGACGACTTCGGCGTGCATCCGGGGATCGTGGTTAGCCAAACGCTCCAGTCGCTCGCGCCGCGCCGAGCCGTCCAGCTCGGAGAGCGAGGCGAAAGCCGCCTTGAGGCGGTCCCAGTATTCCGGATCGGTCGGCATCGATAGTTAGCGGAGTTCGCGCTGCAGCCAGGCCCGAGCAAAAGCCCAGTCCCGTTTCACTGTGGCGGGCGAGGTCTGCATCAGCTCAGCGGTTTCCTCGATGGAGAAGCCGGCGAAATAGCGCAGCTCGATCAGCTGGGCCTGGCGGGGATCGACCGCTGCCAGCCGCTGCAGGGCCTGGTCTACCGCCAACACTTCTTCCGATCCGGCCTCGGCCGCCGAATCACCCGCATCTGAATCCAGGGTCACCTGGTGTTGCCGCCCCCGTTTGGCCGCACTCCGGCGCCGGGCATGGTCCACCAGGATCCGGCGCATTGCCTGAGCCGCCACCCCGAAGAAGTGCGACTTCCCCTGCCAGTTCACGCTCTTCTGATCCACCAGCCGGAAAAAGGCCTCGTGAACCAGCGCAGTGGGGCTGAGGGTATGCTCGCCCCGCTCCCGGCGCAGCTGGCTGGAGGCGAGGGCGCGCAGCTCGTCGTAGACCAGCGGGATGAGTCGCTCCATCGCGCCGGCGTCGCCGCCCGAGACTTCGACCAGCAATCGAGTGATGTCGGAAGAGCTTGAATCCACGGGGGTTGCGGTGAGAGTCCGCCCATAGTGGCCCCGTTCCCTGCTCACGCGCAAGACCGGCTGAGTTTGGCTCAGCTGCCCGTCACACCCCCCAGGCCGCCTTGCCGCCTTGCCGCCCAATGCCTGAGCCAATCCGGTGAACAACTGCGCGTGATTAGAAGAGCAGATGAGTCCCCACCCCGAAGACAACTGGAGGGAGCATGTCGATCACCCGAGGCCTGCTGGGCCTGATGGCTGCGTGCGCTGTGGCGGGATGTGGCGGAGGCGGGGATGGTGGTGGCGGCGGCCAGACCATTCAGGTAGGCAACAACCTGGACTTCAATCCCACCAGCGGCGTTACCTGCGCCGATGGGTTTCCGGTCCAGATCAACGCCAGCTTCCCTCAGCCTTTCACTGCCGGCGGGGCGACTTCCTGTCTCTTGATCACCTTCTTCCCCGGTGCCGCGACCACTCGGGAAGGGACCGTAGTATCGGCCAATATTCGGATCGGACCGGTGACCGGCCCGATGCGCTTCGTGAAGGCCCGGATTCTCTACCAGAGCGCCACCGGCCAGGCCTGCTGCTCGGTGCAGCAGTACGGTCCAATCTTCACCCCGACCGCAAATTCGATCACCACGGTGCCGCTCAACTTCCGGATGACCGAGGATCACGTTCCTCCCCCGGAAGATCCCCGGATCGTGGCCAACGACCTGGTTGCGCTGGAAGTCCTGGCGCCCAACGTGCCGATCCCGGGCGTGTGGACCAATAATGGAGGGGCCGATCTGCTGTTGCCGAATTACATCTACCTGCCGTCAATGACCGAGCGGGGGATCAATGCGCCGACCCAGAACCTGCGCTCGGACGGGAGCTACAGCGGGTTCCTGCCGGCCTATAACCTGAACTACCGCGTCAGCGGGAACGGGGAGAGTGGCATCACCGGTCCCAACTAGTGAGAACAGGATTCAAGGATTCAAGGATTCGAAAGATTGAGCCGTTCAATCCTTGAATCCTGAAATCCTGTTCCACCTTATGGGGTAGTGCCCGGAGCATCCACTGCGGAGAGCGATAGCCGCCCAATCGTATTCGCATCGGTCCCGAACCAGATGCTCCTTGTTTTCGGATCGAACACCATGTGCCGGATCACGATCCCACCGCTTTCGCTGACGGGAATCGGGGTCCCGTACTTCCCGGTTTTGGGATCGAAGCTGACAAACTGATTGGGCTGCACCCCGGTCTCCACCTGCCACACTCTGCCCCGGTCGTCGCCTGACATCGCGTAGGGCGCCGACCGGTTCCCGGCCGGATTCTGCCATTCCTTGAACTGGCCGGTCGCCGGGTCGAGGGCCACCAGCTTCCCCCGTGAATAGTCACCCACGTACACCCGGTCGTCCGGCGTCACCACGATCCGGCGGGGACGGGCACCCGGATCGGGAATGGGGTACTCCTTGAGCTGGAAGGTGGCCGGATCGACAGTGCCGATCCGGTTGGTGCCAAACTCGTCGAACCAGGGTCGGCCCTTGGAATCGATCAGAATCCCGTAGGGCCGCGAACCGGAGTTGGGCATCCTGACAATTCGGATCGCTCCAGTTTTGGTGTTGAGATGGCCCACGGCATTGGAAGCCTGCAGGGTGAACCAGATGTTTCCGTCGGGATCGAACACCTGAGTATGGGGATCGGTGAGATCCTTCTCCGGCATCGGGAATCGCTTGACCTGGCCGTTGGCTGGATCGAGCCGGCCGATCATGCCGTTCTGGTTCCCCGAGTACCACACTCCGCCATCGGGGGCGATGATCAGATTGTGCGGATGAGTCCCCCCATCGATCTCGTAGCGTTTGAAGTTTCCGGTCTTGGGATCCAGCACTGCCACATAGTTCCCCGCCTGGCCCACAAACCACACTCGGCCATCCGGTGCGACCGCGGGATCGCGGGGCCGGGAATCGGGCCAGGGAACCTTCCACTCGGTCACCGGAACAGTGGATTGCGCCGAGAGCAGTGCCGGCGCGAAGAGGAGAGCCAGGGCGACACGCATGGGTACCTCAGGCGGAAAGCGGTTAATGCGAATGTAGTCCCACTCCCGGTCAACGCCACCGGTCAGGGACGAAGCGGAGGACCTCCAAGCCTCAATATCTGGCGATCACTTCGGAGAAGTTGCCGCCCGCTTTCAGCACATTGTACCACCGAGCCGAGTACATCCATTCATCGAAGATCCGGCGGGAACGAGCATCTTCTGCAGTGAACACCTCGGTCAATGCCTTGAGGTTGCCTCCGCTGGTCTGGTTCTGCTGAAAAAACTTGCGGTACGCCCGGTCAAACCGCTCTGATCCCATAGTGCGGTACAGGGCCAGGAACATCAGCATCCCAACTCCGTAGGAGCGGTCGGTCAGCCGGGTCGCGCCAAAGTCCGCCATTGGGGTTGAGCCACACGGTGCCGGTGGAGCGCACCGCTCCAGCAGCGATGCCGACAGCCGTGCCACCTGGCCGTCCCAATCGTTCCAGCCATCCAGTTCCCCAGCCATGCGCCACTGGAGAAACGAGGCCAGCCCTTCATTCCAGCGGGAGGAGGGCCGGTCGAGGTCTGGGACATTCCACAGGTGGGAGAGTTCGTGATAAACCTGGCGCAGTTCCATCCGGGCCCGGAACGCATCTGCGGTCTGAATGATTCCGGCGGTCAGGCTGGCCTGAGACCCGAAATTCTCCGGTATCTCCATGACCGTGAGCCGGGGCCGGGCACCCAGATGGCCGTACCACTGATCGAACCGCGCCAGCGCCGAGGCGATCGCTCCCTGCATCATACGAGCGCCGGCCGAGTCCGCCGGAAAGTAGAAGATTCTCGACGACGAATCCTCCAGAATCCGGTACGGCGCGATGGTGATATTGAGAAACGGGACCGGCGCGGTGCTGCGGTAGGTCCAGGTCACCAGGGAATCCCGCCGTTCCCGCCCGCTCAGGCTGCCACCGGCGGCGACGGTCAGACTCTCCGGCACGGTGATCCGTGCTGTGAACTCGAAGTTCTCTCGGACGATGGCTCGATTGGCCGCCCACGAGGCCACCCCCAGCACCGGAAAGGCGAGCGCGTCCTCCCGGAGAATGGTGAAGTCGGGACTGACATGATCCTGGATGTACAGCGACCCGGTCTCGGTATAGCCCACCAGCACACCGCCATAGTCGACGGTGAACCCCAGCGAATCCCCCGGACCGATCGGACCAGTGGGCTGGATCCGGATCGCAGCGACCTGATAAGTGGAGTCGTCCGAGAAGATGGTGGTTCGCTGGGAGTAGGGTACCGGCCGGCCCTTCGCGTCTGTCACCCGAGAGACCACCATCAGACGGTTGAGCAGCAGGGGTATTTCCGCTACTGCCCGCGGCGAAGGGTTGGCTACCAGCAGTGTAGCGGACCCCCGGACCGACCCCTGCTGGTAGTCGATGGTCAGGCTCAACCCCAGACGATCGAGACGCAACGGAATCTTGTCGCCCGGGGGCGAAAGTGCGGCCATCGCGGCCACCAGTGTCAGCGCTCCGATCATCACTCTCCTCTCAGCGCCTCCATCGGATCCACCCGCGCGGCCCTGCGGGCGGGAATCCAGCTGGCCAGCACCACCGCCGCCGCCAGCACCACAACCAACTGCACGAAAGTGAATGGATCGTTGGGCTCGACATTGTAGAGCTGGCTTCGCAGCAGTCGGGTGAGCCCCAGCGCCGCGGCGATGCCAAGGGTGCCGCCGATCAATGCCAGCTGAACACCCTGCCCCACAATCAACCGTATGACGTTACCGCTGGTCGCACCCAGCGCGACTCGAATACCCAGTTCCCTCCGCCGATCCTGGACCGAGTAGGCCATTACGCCGTAGGCCCCCAGCGTGGCCAGTCCCAGAGCCAGCGCGGCGAAGAGAGTCAGCAGTGTGGTGCTCATCCGGGCGTAGGCCAGGCCTTCCTCCACCGACGATTGAAGGGTCGCCACCGAATAGACCGGACTCTCGGGTGAGACTCGCCGTAATGCCTCACGCGCCGGGCCGGCCAGCGACAGTGGATCGCCATTGGTCTTCAGGAAAAGCATCATTCGGCCCCGAGGGGACTGGAAGTAGGAGAGATAGACCTCGGGCTGGGGCTGGTCCTGAGCCTGACCGTAACGCACGTCTCCCACCACCCCAACGACAAATGCGGTGTCGTTCCAGAATCCTCCCTGCCCTACACTCACCGGTTTGCCAACCGGATCCTGCCCCGGCCAGAACTTCCGGGCGGCGGTTCGATTGACCAGAACCACCTTCTGACTTCCGAGACGATCAGTCAGGGCAAAGCCACGCCCCTGCAGCAGCGGTATCTGCAGCAGGCTGAACCAGTCAGGGGTCACCCAATGAACCCCCACTTCGGGCTTGGCCTCGCTCTCCGGACGGTCGCGAAAGGCAATGATGGTTCCATTGCATCCACCCCGCAGGGGCGGACAATCGGTGAGCCCGACCCCGGTCACTCCCGGCACGGCTCCCAGTTCCCCGGTCAACCGGTCGAAGAACCCCGGCAGCGAGTCGCGCGAGATTCCATCGGGACTGTTGAGCCGCATGGTGAGCACCCCATCGGGCCGGAACCCCTGATCGATCGACAGCAGCTGGCCCAAACTCCGCAGCATCAGACCCGCCCCGGCCAGCAACACCAGCGCAAGGGAGATTTCGACCACACTCAGGAGACTGCGGCTGGAGATGGCCAGCGGACCCGGGTTGGGGACCTGCAGTTTTCCTGCTTTGAGCGCCTCACTCATTGAGGTGCGAGTGGCGCGGACCGCGGGCCAGAGCCCGAACACCACACCGGTGGCGATCGCCAGCAGGATAGTGAATCCCAGCGCCGCGGGATCCAGCCGGATCGAGGCAAAATTCACCGCACCGATCGGATCGGTCGCAGTGGCGCGAATCGCCGCCGCGGTGTCGAGGGTAGAGAGAAACCGGGTTCCCACCCACGCGACCGCCATACCGGCCGCGGCGCCCGCAGTCGAGAGAATTACGCTCTCGCTCAGCAACTGGCGAAATAGCCGGTCTCGTCCGGCGCCGATGGCGAGTCGCACCGCCATTTCCCGCCGGCGCCCCTCACCCCGGACCAGAAAGAGATTGGCCACGTTGGCGCAGGCGATCAGCAGCACCAGTACCGTCGCTCCGAAGAGGACCAGCAGCGACTGGCGGACGAAGGGATCCACCCGGGTCCGGTCCAGCGGCTTCGCCGTGGCGCCCCAGGCACCGTTACCGGCATTGGTGGGATACCGCTCCTCGATCCGGACTCCCAACCCATTGACCTCAGCCTGAGCGGCGGCGAAAGACACCCCCGGCCTTAAGCGGCCAATCACGCTGAACGAGTATGACTGGGGCTCGGTGAGGCTGCCCTTGTCCTGCGACTGCATCGCGGGCCACAGGTCGGCGACGCCTGATACTCCCCGGAAGTTGTCAGGCAGTACTCCCACGATGGTGTAGGGTTCCCCATCGAGCGTGACCGACCTGCCCAGAATGTCGGGCGCCGCATTGAACTGACGGCGCCAGAGCGAGGCGCTCATCAGGGCCACTTTGGGACCCTCCGGGTGAGCATCCTCTTCCGGCAGGAGATTGCGGCCCAGGATCGGCGTGACCCCAAGCGTGGGGAGGTAACCCCGGTTCATCCACTCACTCTGAACCCGCTCGGCACCGGCATCGGTGCGAAGGGTCTGGGCACCCGCCGAGTAGATGGCGAGGTCGCTGAAGCTGGTCTGCATTTCCCGAAGCGCATCGAATTTCGGATAGCTCCACACCATGTCGTCCCGGCCCGAGTTGGCGTTGCCATTCCGGGGCATCACCATGCTCAGTTTCATCAGCCGATCCGGCTGAGCGAACGGCAGCGGTCGGAGGAGCAGGGTATTCACCGCACTGAAGATCGCGGTGTTGGCGCCGATGCCGAGTGCCAGCGTGGCGATGACGATGAGGGTGAACCCGGGGGTCCGGCGGAAGCTCCGAACCGCGTAGGCCAGATCCTGTCGAATCGATTCGAGCATGGTTCCTCGTTCAGAGTTCCGAGTTCCGGG
>CAZOES010000019.1:41864-43187 GCA_964578865.1 uncultured Gemmatimonadaceae bacterium
CACGTCTACATGTGTAGTACGGTGCTCGGCGCTTCCGGTTTCGGCTAGAACGAAAAAAGCGCCCCCGAAGAGGCGCTCTCCCGACTCCCGACTCCTGACTCCCGACTACGATGGCGGAATATCCATCGTCACGGTATCGGTCGGGCTCAGAGTCACCGGCTCCGAGCTGATCGGCTTGGTGGCGCTGGCAGCCAGGGGAATCGCCAGGAAGCGAACCGCCCCGACCCCGGCCACCTGAGCGGGGGAAATCTTGAAAATCGTGACCTTGTTATTGGGTGCCAGGCCAACTCTGACCCGGTCACTCCGGCGCGCCACGTAGATATCCATGTCACTGTTGGAGCGGTTGTTCACTGTCAACTGGCCGGCCCACTGGGGACCCGGCGTGGCTTCGGTTTTGGCGGCGCTCCCACCGCAACCCAGGGCTCCGGCCGCCAGCAACGCCACAATTCCTGCAATCCTGAGTGTTCTCATCATTTCCTCCTCTGCATAAAGCAGCAACGGACGGCCAACTGGGCCGTCCGTTGAAGCTACACCAGTCTACCGACTAACGACGGCGGGGGCCGTCTTCGTCGTCTTCTTCGAGTTCTTCGACCTCGACATCGAGATCTTCGTCATCGAAGTCGTCGTCGTCGCCGTCGTCGTCCTCGTCGTCGAGATCCTCGTCATCGAGGTCCTCGTCATCCTCCTCGTCGTCGAACGAGAAGGCCTCTTCGTCGTCGCTGTTGAAATCTTCATCGTCCCGGCGGCGACGCGCCTGAATCGCATCGACCGACGCTTCCCACGGCAACATGACTGCCTCCGTCATATGGTGAACACGGTTAGGGAGTGTGCTAAGACGCGTCCGCTCGCGCGGCCGCCCGGGCCATCTTCTTACGATCGGTCGCCGCCAGGGCCCGCTTGCGGAGACGAATCGACTTCGGCGTCACTTCGATCAGCTCGTCTTCCTCGATGTACTCGAGGGCATACTCCAGCGTGATCTGCCGCGGCGGCTCCAGCTGAATGTTCTCGTCCGACGCGGTGGTGCGCATGTTCGTCAGCTTCTTTTCCTTCGACACATTCACGTCCATATCGCCGGGCCGGGAGTTCTCGCCGCAGACCATCCCCTCGTATACCTCATCGCCCGGGGAGATGAACATCTGGGCCCGCTCCTGCAGGTTGAAGAGGGCGAAGCCTACCGCCTCTCCCACCCGGTCCGCCACCAGCACCCCGTTCTTCCGGCCCGCCAGCGGCCCGGCCCACGGCCCGTACTCCAGGAACCGGTGGTGCAGGATGCCGGTGCCCCGGGTATCGGTCAGGAACTCCGAGCGGTAGCCGAACAGGCCG
>CAZOES010000020.1:0-21732 GCA_964578865.1 uncultured Gemmatimonadaceae bacterium
CAAGAAGGAACTGCTGCGCGACCTGCAGCGGGCCGCTGAATTCGATCAGAGCGCCCTGTTCAAGAAGGTCTACGAGGAAGAATTCGGGGTCTTCGGTGGCGCGCCCTTCGGGGCTCTGGTGGGCGATTACGAGTTCGATAAGTCGGGCCAGGATATCGAACTGCTGGAGAAGATCTCGGAGGTCGCCGCCGCGGCGCACGCGCCGTTCCTGACCGCCGCGGGCGCGGACATGATGAGCCTGGACAGCTTCACCCAGCTGGATCAGCCTCGTGACATGGCCAAGGTGTTCGATACCACCGAGTACGCCCGCTGGAAGACGTTCCGCAACAGTGACGATTCCCGTTATGTCGCCCTGACGGTGCCCCGGGTTCTTATGCGGGAGCCGTATGGCAGCGCCACCGTGCCGATCGAAGCGTTCAACTACGAAGAGCACGTGGACGGCACCGATCACTCCAAATACCTCTGGGGCAACGCGGCCTGGGTTCTGGCCAGCAAGGTGACCCAGTCGTTCGCCCGGAGCGGCTGGTGCGCCACCATCCGGGGGGTGGAGAGCGGCGGTTTGGTCGAGGGTCTCCCGACTCACAACTTCAAGACTGAGTCGGGCGATGTGGCCATGAAGTGCCCGACTGAAACGCCCATCACTGACCGGCGTGAGAAGGAACTGGCCGACCTCGGCTTCGTACCGTTGGTTCACCAGAAAGGCAGCTCCAACGCCTGCTTCTTCTCGGTCCAGTCGGCCCAGAAGGCCAAGGTGTACAACACCGATGCCGCGACCGCCAACGCCCGTCTCTCGGCCCAGCTGCCGTATCTCTTTGCCGTGTCTCGCTTTGCGCACTACCTCAAGGCCATGATGCGGGACAAGATCGGGGGTTATTCCTCGAAGGACGAAGTACAGCGGTATCTCAACAAGTGGATCATCAATTACGTGGTGGCCAACGACGACGCCTCGGCGGCGATCAAGGCCAAGCGGCCCCTCAAGGATGCGCGGATCGAAGTGGTGGACGTTCCTGGGAAGCCGGGGGTCTATCGGGCAGTCGCATTCCTGCGCCCGCACTTCCAGCTGGACGAGTTGACCATGTCCATGCGACTGGTGGCGGAGCTGCCGGCCCCCGCCAAGTAGGAGAGCGGCTGAGAATCCCGAGGCCCTCCATGCGTTACTTAGGCGGGAGTCACTAGGCACCCAGGCGACGCGGTCTTAAACCGCGGAAAACTCAAGGAGGATTCAGATGGCGTTCGATGCATTTCTGCAGTTTGAGCCGAAACTCGCTGGTGAGGCAACCGCTAAGGGCTTTGAAGGTGCAATCGAGATCCTGTCGTTCAGCTTCGGTGCCAGCAACAGCACCAACCCGATCGGTGGTGGTTCAGGTTCCGGCAAAGCGATCCTCCATGATTTCAGCGTGATGAAGAAGACTGACATCGCCAGCTGCACCTTCTTCAACAAGTGCTGCGCTGGTCAGCACTTCGATAAGGCGAAGGTGTCGTTCCGCAAGGCCGGTGGTGAGCAGGTGATCTACCTGACCTACGAGTTCGAGAAGGTGTTCGTCACCTCGATTCAGTGGTCCGGCTCGACCGGTGGCGATGATGTCCCGACTGAAAGCGCGTCGTTCGCGTATAAGAAGGTGACCATCACCTACAACTCGCAGACCGATGCTGGTGAGGCCGCCGGCCCGCAGGTTGGTACCTGGGATCAGGCCAAGGTCTCGGCCTAAGGCAGCAAGGCCAGTGAAAGCGCAAGCTCTCCTCAGCGAGGGCAAGCTGGCAGAAGCAATCGAGTCGCTGGGCGTCGAACTCCGGAGCAATCCGGGCGACGCCCAGCGCCGCGCTTTTCTGTTCGAATTACTCTGCTTCTCTGGTGATTTCGACCGGGCCGAGAAGCACCTGGATATTCTGGCGGGGGCCGGCGAAAAAGCCGCCATGGGAGCGCTGGTCTATCGCAGCGCGCTCCACGCCGAACGGACCCGCCAGAAGATGTGGCGGGAGGATTCCTGGCCCCGGCACAACGAAAAGCTCCCCCCGCTCAGCGGGACCATTAACGGCAAGCCGTTCAAGAGTATCACCGATGCCGACCCCCGGATCGGGGCCCGGCTGGAGATCTTCGCCGCCGGCCAATACAGCTGGCTCCCGCTCGCGTCGGTTGCCAAAGTGAGTATGGGAGCCCCCACCCGGCTGCGCGACTTGCTGTGGGCACCTGCCAAGCTGCTCACCGCGGAAGGCTATCAAGGGCTCGATCTGGGTGAGGTGATGGTTCCGGTGCTCACGCCCCGGGCCGATGAGTCGGACGATCCTGCAGTACGCTTAGGCCGCGCCACCGAATGGGTGCGGTGGGACGACGGGGTGGAAGCACCCCTCGGTCAGAAGTTGCTACTGGTGGATGGTGAAGAGATGCCAATCCTCGAACTCCGCGAGTTGGTCATTACCCCAGTCCAGACCGCCGCCTGACGGGGGCAGTATGCCGCTGCGCGACGATCTCCTGAACCCGATCGCGGGGGGTTCCCCCGCTGGTGCCGACCTCCGGTACGACCCCGTCTACGACAAAATCAAGGAAGCCCGCCGGGAGGAAGACGCCATCCCTCAAGGCGGTTGGGACCGGCCACGCAAGCTGGCGGACTGGCCCGCGGTCATCAAACTGACCAGTGAGGCACTTGCCACCAAGAGCAAGGACCTCCAGCTGGCCGTCTGGCTCACCGAAGCGCTCCTCCGACGCGAAGGCTACGCCGGACTGGCCGGCGGGCTCACACTGATTCGCGGACTGATCGAGAAATTCTGGGACGGTCTGTTCCCCGAAATCGAAGACGGTGACTTGGAACTGCGGGCCACCCCGCTGGAATGGCTGGGCGGCCGGCTGGACTTCGCGATCAAGTCCTCGCCCATCAACAAGAACGGGCACACCTGGTGGCAGCAGAAGGAGTCGGGCTCGGTTCCCTCCGAAAAGGAAGCCGAGAACGATGCGGATAAGGCGGGGAAGGCTCGGAAGAAAGCGCTGGAAGAAGGCAAAATCTCGGGCGACATGTTCGAGAAGGGATTCGAGGCTACTCCCAAGGTCTGGTTCCGTCAGGTGGCGGGCGACCTCAGTGCGGCATTGGCAGCGCTGGAAGCGCTCGACGCTCTGAGCCAGGAGAAATTCGCCGACGCCGCTCCCAGTTACCGGGGAATGAAGGACTCACTGGGCGAGGTCCAGCGGACCGTCGCTCAACTTCTGGAGCGAAAGCTTCAGGTCGATCCTGACCCGGTTGCCCCTGTCGCCGCGGAATCCGGGGCCGAGGAAAGCGGCGGCGCCAGCGGTGGCGCCGCCGGTGGCCCCGCCGGTCCGCTGGCGGCCGAGCCGGTCGATCGTAACGACGCAGCTGCACGGGTCATCGGTGCCGCGAAGTTTCTTCGAAAGCACGAGGCAACCAGCCCGGTGAGCTACCTGATGCTCCGGGCTTTGCGGTGGGGAGAACTCCGGGCCGAAGCCCCCTCTCCCGATCCTCGCCTGCTGGAGGCCCCTCCGGCTCCGATGCGGACCCAGCTCAAGACCCTGCTGCTGGACCAGGATTTCGCCTCGCTGCTGGAAGTCTCCGAAACGGTCATGGGCTCCAAAGCCGGGCGGGGCTGGCTCGACCTCCAGCGCTACGTGCTGAATGCCCTCGATGGTCTGGGCCCCGATTACGCCCAGGCGGGTCAGGCTATCCGCCGGGAGCTGCGGGCCTTGCTGACCGAGGTGCCGACGCTGCACGAGATGACCCTTATGGACGACCTGCCGACCGCGGGTCCTGCCACCGTCCAATGGCTTAACGCAGAAGGTCTGCTGGGCGGCGATGGCGAGGGCGGAGCCGGCATTCCGATGGCCTCTCCCATGGCACCCGCGAGCGATGGCAGCCGCGATCAGATGCTGGAGCGAGCTCTGGCGGACGTCCGGGCCGGGCAGGCCCCCAAGGCGATCGACCGGATCAAACGGGCTCTGGATCGGGAGACCAATGAGCGAGGAAGGTTTATCCGCCAGACTCAGTTGGCGAACGTGATGCTGGAAGCCGGTCTCGATGCGGTTGCGACTCCGATTCTCAAGCAGCTGCTGGCCAAGATCGAAGAGGCGAAACTGGAGAGTTGGGAAGCCGGCCCGCTGGTGGCCGAGCCGATGGTGCTGCTCTACCACAGCTACACCAAGTCGAATGCCGACGCCAAGGTCAAGAATGACCTGTATCTCCGGATTTGCCGATTGGATCCAGTCCAGGCCCTGACCCTGGGGCAGCCGGCGGCCAAGGCCAATGCCGAGTCGTGATTTCGATGTGCTGGTCGAGGCGACGGTTCTCGACCGCCTGATCGACCGCGATCCGGAAGCGTCCGGGGACCGGCCCATCAACCGGGCCGACTCCATCCGGGACTACAAAGCGGCGTTGCAGCGTGACCTCGAGTGGCTCATGAATGCCCGCCGCACTGAGGAGCCTGATGCCGGCCGCTTGCCCGAACTGGCCCGGTCGGTTTTCCACTATGGCTTGCCCGATCTGACCTCGCTCAGCCGCGACTCAGGCGAGAGCCTGACCCGGCTCGCCGCTTACATAGAGCAGGCCATCGCCCTGTACGAGCCCCGCCTGGCCAATGTGAAAGTGACGGTGGCTCCGCGGGACGATGCCCCGCTGGCCGATGTGCGAATGCAGGTGGAAGCGGTATTACGGTTGGAGCCCAGCCCCGAGCGGATCACCTTCGATACTGTGATGCACAAGGGAAATGGCGACCTCGAAGTCGCCACCATACGCGATGCGTGACGATCTGCTGTACCACTACGAGCGCGAGCTGACATACCTCCGGCGCCTGGGTGCAGAGTTTGGCAAGAAGTATCCCAAGGTCGCCGCCCGTCTGCAGCTCGAACCCGGTAAATGCGAAGACCCTCACGTCGAAAGACTCCTCGAGGGTTTCGCGTTTCTGACGGCCCGGGTGCAGCTCCGGCTGGAAGACGACTTCTCGGAAGTCAGCGAGGCCCTGCTCGGCGTAGTGAATCCCAACTACGTTCGGCCGGTCCCCTCCATGTCGATCGTCCAGTTCGAACAGGATCCCAAACTCTCCAATGGGTTCCCGCTGCCCCGGGGCACTATCATCAATTCCCGCCCGGTGGGCGGGGTCCCGTGCAAGTTCCGCACTTGCTACGACACTACCCTGTGGCCCATCACAATCAGCGACGCGCAATGGACCAGTCCCGACCGGCTCAAGCCGGCGGTGAAGTCGGCCGAAGCGATCGCCGCGATCCGGCTGGAACTGCGGGGTCTCCCCGACATCACCTTCGACAAGCTCGACCTCAGCACCCTGCGGTTCTATCTCAACGGTGAGACCAACCTGGTCTCGACCTTATACGAGATGCTGGCCAACAACTGCGTCCAGGTGCTGGTGCGGGATCCCAGCAGCGGCACCCGGCGCCGGCCCATCGCCCTGAGTCCCTCGGCGCTGCAGCCGGTGGGCTTCGGCCCCGACGAGATGGTGTTGCCGGTATCCCGCCGCTCTTTCGCCGCTTATGGCCTGCTGCAGGAGTACTTCACCTTTCCCGAGAAGTTCATGTTCTTCGAGCTCTCGGGATTCGATCAGGTTCGGGCCGCCGGGTTCGGCAACGTGGCTGAAGTGGTCTTTCTGATCAGCCAGTTCGAACGGGGCGAGCGGAAGCAGATGCTGGAGACCTCGGTGAACAGCGGGACCTTCCGGCTGGGCTGCTCACCGGTGGTGAACCTGTTCCCTCAGTCGTCCGAGCCGGTCGCCCTGACCCACGAGAAGCATGAGTATCTGATCGTGCCCGACGCCCGGCGGCGGAGCTCGACCGAGATCTTCTCGGTGGACGAGGTCCAGGGCGCGGCGGCCAGTGGCGGTGCGGTACTCAAGTTCGAGCCGCTCTATTCCTATCGTCACGCCCACGGCGCGGGGCAGGAACTCTTCTGGAATGCGGTGCGCCGTCCCAGCGGCTGGCGGCTCGATGCCGGCTCTGACGTTTTCATTTCGTTCGCGGATCTGGAAGGGCGGACTCAGCAGCCCGGTCTTTCGGCGGTGACCTGCCGGCTGACCTGCTTCAACGCCGATCTGCCTTCCCGGCTCCCTTTCAGCACCGATGAAAGCGACTTCGAGCTTCCCAGCGGCGGCCCGGTCCGCAAGATCACCGCGCTGGTAAAACCAACCTCGGTGATCCAGCCGCCCCTGGGGAAACCTCAGCTCTGGCGGCTGGTCTCGATGTTCGCGCTCAAGTACACCGCGCTGCTGGAAGGTGGCTCGGAGGGGTTGCAGGAATTGCTCCGGCTCTTCAACGCCGGAGACAGCGTGGTGGGCGAACGGCAGATCCAGGGCATACTCGGCATGAAGGGGAGCCCCTGTTTCTCCCGGGTCACCACCGATCACGGCATCGCCTTCGCCCGGGGACACCGGGTAGAAATCGATTTTGATGAAGAGCAGTTCGCCGGTGGCGGCCTGTTCCTCTTCGCCAGCGTGCTGGAACGTTTCCTTGGCTTGTACGCGTCACTCAACAGCTTCTCTCAGCTGGTGGTCCGCAGTCAGCAGCGGAAATTGCCGCTGCGTGAGTGGGCGCCGAGGGCCGGATGGACACCGCTGATCTAGAGGAACTCACACCGGTCGAGCGGCTGGCCCTGGACCCGACTCCGTTCGGGTTCTTCCAGGCGGTTCGTCTGCTGGAGCGGGAGAACCCGGACAAGATTCCGGTGGGCCGTTTTGCCGATCCCGCGGCCGAGGTGGCCCGGTTCACGGTGCATCCGTCGCTGGCGTTTCCAGCCAGCGAGATCCAGGCGATTGATCTCCCGGATGAAGGGCCGACCAAGTTGCTGGTGAACTTCCTGGGATTGACCGGTCCGCAGGGAGTTCTGCCCCATCGCTATACCCTGACGGTGATCGAACGGCTGCGCGCGCGTGACAGCACCATGCGCGACTTCTTCGACATCTTTCACCATCGGATTATTTCGCTGTTTTATGCGGCGTGGGAGAAGCATCACTTTCTCATCTCCCACGAACGGGACCAGAAAGACCAGCTGGGCCGGCATCTGGCCGATCTGATCGGCCTGCTGGGGGAAGAGAAGCCCTCGGAGACGAGGGTGGTTCGGCGGGAGGCGTTGCTCTACTATGCCGGACTGCTCATGTCGCGCCAGCGGTCGGCTCTGGCCCTGGAGCAGCTGCTGGAGGATTTTTTCGGACTGCCGGTGGAGGTCGATCAGTTCGTCGGTGCCTGGTATCCGCTGGAAGAAAAGGTCCGGACCTATCTCGACGAGGATCCTCCGCCCGGCACTGCGCCGCTGGGATTGGGCAGCGTGGTGGGCGATGAATTGTGGGACCAGCAGGCCCGGGTGCGGCTCCGGTTCGGACCGCTCACCCGCAAACAGTTCGACTCGTTCCTGCCCCGGGGGTCGGCCTATAAGGCGCTTCGGGAGTTGACCCGGGCCTACGGCGGGGACGGGATGGATTTCGAAGTGCAGCTCACTCTCCGGCGCCAGGACGTGAACCCCACGACGCTGGGAGATGGACAGGAAATACGCCTGGGGCAGGGCACCTGGCTCAAGACCCGGCCGATGGACCGCGATCCCGACGATACGATCCTCACCCTGCAGTAGAAGGAACGGCCCGCGATGAACGTGAATCTCAAGTCACTCGTCAGCAAGCTGAACCCCGAGACCCGCAGCGCGCTGGAGGCGGCCGCCGGGCTCTGTCTCTCCCGGACCAACTACGACGTCGAGATCGAGCACTACCTGCTGAAGATCCTCGACCGGATGGATGGCGACGCCGCCTCGATCCTGCGGCACTTCGGGGTCGATCGGTCGCGGCTGGCCAACGACATCACCAAGAGCATGGACAAGCTCAAGACCGGCAACGCCAGGAATCCGACCCTGTCGCCCAGTCTGATCAGGATGTTGAGCGAAGCCTGGCTGCTGTCATCGATCGATCTGCAGGACAGTGAGGTCCGCACCGGTCATACTCTGCTGGCTCTGGCGGGGAACGATGAGCTGAAGCGGATGATGGGCGACATGAGCAAGGAGTTCGCCAAGATCCAGGCCGAGGCGCTGCGCAAGGATTTCGACAAGGCAGTGGCCGAGTCGACCGAGATGACCAGCTCCGCGGCAGCGGCCGGAGGATCGGCGGAGGGTGGCGGTGGGGCCAGGAAGCCCGGCGGCAAGACGCCCAACCTCGATGCCTACACCGTCGATCTGACCCAGCGGGCCAAAGACGGGAAGATCGATCCGGTGCTGGGTCGTGACTTCGAAGTGCGCCAGGTGGTCGACGTGCTGACCCGGCGGCGGCAGAACAATCCGATTCTGGTCGGTGAGGCCGGCGTCGGGAAGACCGCGGTGGTGGAAGGATTCGCCTGCCGGATCGTGGCGGGTGACGTTCCGCCTCCGCTCCGCAATGTGGTGCTCAAGAGTCTCGACCTGGCGCTGCTCCAGGCCGGCGCCGGGGTAAAGGGCGAGTTCGAGAACCGGCTCAAGGGTCTCATTGAAGAAGTGAAGAACTCGGAGATTCCGATCATTCTCTTCATCGACGAAGCCCACACCATGATCGGCGCCGGCGGCACCGCCGGGCAGAACGACGCGGCCAACCTGCTCAAGCCGGCCCTGGCGCGTGGGGAACTGCGGACCATCGCGGCGACCACCTGGTCGGAGTACAAGAAGTACTTCGAAAAGGATCCCGCCCTGGCCCGCCGCTTCCAGCTGGTAAAGGTTGAGGAACCCAGCGAAGAGGTCTGCAAGCTGATGCTTCGCGCCGGGGTGGGCGCGCTGGAGAAACATCACAACGTGCGGATTCTGGACGACGGTCTGGAGGCCGCGGTCAAACTCTCCCACCGCTACATCGCTGACCGGCAGCTGCCCGACAAGGCGGTGAGCGTGCTGGACACCGCCTGCGCCCGGCTGGCCCTGGGCCAGAACACCACGCCCCCGGCGGTAGAAGATGCCATGCGCTTGATCGACGATCTGGCGATTCAGTCCCGGGTGCTGGAGCGGGAAGCCACCGTGGGGGCCGACCACACCGAGCGGCTGGAGTCGATCGCCAAGCAGAAGGCCAAGACCGAGGAGAATCTCAAGGCGCTCAAGAGCCGGTGGGAAACCGAGCGGGGCATCGTCGAGAAGATCCGGGCCGCCCGCGAGCATCTGGAACAGACCCTCACCAGCTCGGGGCCCGGCCGCCAGTCCAAGGTTGGCCGCAATCCGCTCGAACTCAAGGAAGAACTGGCCAAGCTGGAGAAGGAGCTGGAGAAGATTCAGGGCGATGCGCCGCTGGTGCGGGTCTGCGTCGACGGCAGTCTGGTGGGCGAAGTCATCTCCGGCTGGACCGGCATTCCCACCGGCAAGATGGTCACCGACGACATGAGCACCGCGCTCAAGCTGGAAGAGCATCTGGCCAAGCGGGTGATCGGTCAGGACCATGCGATGCAGTACATCAGCAAGCGGATCAGAACCAGCAAAGTGGGAATCACCGACCCGGAGAAACCCATCGGGGTGTTCCTGCTGGTAGGCCCGAGCGGTGTGGGTAAGACCGAAACCGCCCTGGCGCTGGCCGACCTGCTCTATGGCGGGGAGCACAATTTGATCACCATCAACATGTCCGAGTTCCAGGAAGCCCACACAGTGTCGACCCTCAAGGGATCGCCTCCGGGGTACGTCGGGTATGGCGAAGGCGGGGTGCTGACCGAAGCAGTCCGGCGGCGTCCCTACTCGGTGGTTCTGCTCGATGAAATCGAGAAGGCCCATCCGGACGTGCTGGAACTGTTCTTCCAGGTCTTCGACAAGGGCCGGATGGATGACGGCGAGGGCCGCTCGATCGACTTCAAGAACTGTATCATCGTGTTGACCACCAACTGCGGAACCGACACCCTGATGAAGCTCTGCGCCGATCCCGAGACCATGCCCGACGATCAGGGTCTGGCCAAGGCGCTCAAGCCCGAGATGGACAAGACTTTCAAGCCGGCCTTCCTGGGCCGGACTGTGATTATTCCGTACTTCCCGATCCGGGACCAGAACCTCAAGTCGATCATTCAGCTCAAGCTCAGGAAAATCCAGAAGCGGCTGTACCTGGTTCACCGCATCGAGCTGGTGGCCCAGCCCGAGATGATCGAGGAAGTGGCCAAGCGCTGCACCGAGGTGGAGAGCGGGGCCCGCAACGTGGATAACATTCTCAGTAACACCCTGTTGCCCGAAGTCTCCACGATGCTGCTGGGCGCCATGGTTGCCGGCACCAAGCCAACCACTATCCGGGTCGGCGTAGGTGAAGGCGGGGCATTCACTTACACGCCTGAAGGTGAACAGCCCGTGGGGGCCCACGCGGGGTGAGAGCGACGGGCTGCGTGGTGCGTAGCTCTGGGTAGACGGGACATGGCGGACGAGGCGGACAAGGCGGAAGCGGGTTCATGGCGGGCTAATCCGCCCTGTCCGTCCTGTCCGCCTTGCACGCTCAAGCACACACTCAACGCGGGACCGACGCATGGCGATCACTCAGAAAAACCGGCTGCTCTCCATCCAGACCGAGGCTGGTAGTGATGTCCTGCTACTGGATCACCTTGCCGGAGTTGAGCAGATCTCCCGCCCCTTCCATTTCGACGTCACCCTGCTGGCGGAGAAGGAGGCCAGCAGCCATACCAAGGTCGATCCCAAGAAGCTGCTGGGAACCGGGGCGACCATCACCATCGCTCTGGCCGACGGAACCAAGCGCTATGTTCACGGCATGATCCAGCGTTTCGCCCAGGGTGGGCGGGACAAGGAATTCGTCAGCTACCGGGCCGAGATCGTACCGTGGATCAATCTGATGGAGCTGGCGTCCGATGCCCGGATCTTTCAGAACGTGAGCGCCCTCGAAGTCATCGAAAGCGTCCTGCAGGAATACTCCAAGGTCACCTACGATCTGGGTGGTATCTCGGATAGTTACACTCGGCGGGACTACTGCACTCAATACCGGGAAACCGACCTGCAGTTTATCAGCCGGCTGATGCAGGAAGAGGGCATCTTCTATTGGTTTACGCACGAGGATGGCAAGCACACCCTGAAGCTGGGCGACGGCACCGGGGCCTACCAGGAGAATCCGGTCAACAAGAAGGTGGTGTTCGGACCGGGAATGCTCTATTCCGATGAAGCCCACATCGAATCGTGGGAGCATCGCTATCAGCTGATCACCGGCAAGGTGACCCATCGGGATTATGACTTCCAGCAGCCCCGCAACAAGCTGGAAGCTTCGGCTCCGGCGGTGGCTCCGGCCGATGTGGCCAAGGATCTCGAGATGTTCGAGTTTCCCGGTGCCTACGTCCGGCTGTTCAATGAACCGGATAAACGGGCCGGTGATGTCCAGACCGAGGGTGATGGCTACGCCGAACTGCGGATGCAGCAGGAGGAGGCCCGGGTCGAGCAGATCGAAGGCAGCGGCAATGCCTACGGTTTCACGGTGGGCCACACCTTCGAAGTGGAGAGCCGGGGCGATCAGGAAGTGAGCGGCTCCTACATGCTGACCTCGGTGCAGCACTCGGCCAGTCAGACCCCGGCCTATGCCGAGGGGCTGGCGGGCGGCGGGTACAGCAATCAATTCAGCTGCATCCCGGACAGCGTGGTCTATCGTCCCCCGGTCGACATCCAGAAGCCCAACATCTCCGGTCTCCAGACCGCGAAGGTGGTGGACGAGAGCGATTCGGGAGACACCGAGGAGATCTGGCCCGACAAGTACGGCCGGGTCCGGGTCCGGTTCCCCTGGGACTGGGAGAACAAGTTTGCCTGCTGGGTCCGGGTGGCCCAGCAGCGAGCCGGTCAGGCCTGGGGCAACATCTGGATTCCCCGGGTGGGAGACGAGGTGGTCATCTCCTTCCTCGAGGGCGATCCCGATCGGCCCATGATTGTCGGTTCGCTCTACAACGCCGACAATCCGGTGCCGTATACCCTGCCGGCCAGCAAGACCCAGAGCGGCATCCGGACCAAGAGCACGCCCAACGGCGGGTCGGACAATTACAACGAACTCTTCTTCGAGGACAAGAAGGGTTCAGAGCTGGTCCGGCTGCACGCGGAGAAGGATTTGTTGACCGAGGTGGAGAACGACGAGACCCGGACGGTCGATCATGACCGGACCACCACCATCAAGAACAACGAAACCAAGACGGTGAAGGAAGGCGACGAGGTCCACACGGTGGAGAAGGGCAAGCGGACTACCACCATTCACGTCGACGACGTTACCAAGGTCGAGACCGGTAAGTGCTCCCTGGAAGTGAGCCAGGGCGATCATCTGGTGCAGGTGAAGATGGGCAAGCAGAGCACCAAGGTCGATCAGGGCGATCAGGAAAACGAAGTGGGGATGGGCAATCAGAAGAACAACGTGAAGATGGGCAACATCACCAGCGAAGCCGGGATGGGGAACATCGAGACCACCGCCAAGATGGGCAACATCACCACCGAGGCGAAGCTGGGCAACATCACCATCAAGGCCGATCTCGGGAAGATTACCATTGAGGCACTGCAGGGGATCGAGCTCAAGGTGGGACCCAGCAGCGTGAAGATCGATATGTCGGGGATCCAGATGTCGGGTCTGATGACCAAGGTCGAGGGTACGGTGCAGACTCAGGTGAAGGGGCTGATTACCCAGGTTACCGCCGACGCCATGCTCAAGGCCGGCGGCGCCATCACCATGATCGGATAATCATGACGGCACCACAGGGGGGTCGGCCGGGACCCAAGACCCCCAAAGATCTGGCGACCATCGCGAAACTGGGCGACGATGCGATGAAGCATCTGACTCCTACGATCGCCCATCGCGCGTTTGTCCAGAAGATGGTCGAGGCGGAGCAGCACCAGGATGCGGTGAAGTACATCGCCCACGCGCTGCCCAAGCGGGAAGGCGTCTGGTGGGCCTGGGTCACCGCCAAGCGGGCGGCCGGGGCGGAACCGGCGCCCAAGATCAAGGATTCGCTGGACGCCACCGAGAAGTGGATCGCTCAGCCGACCGATCCCAACCGGCGGCTGGCTTTCGAAAAGGGGGAGGCCGCCGACTTCGGCACCGCGGCGGGCTGCACCGGTGCGGCGGCGTTCTTCGCGGGAGACAGCATGGCACCGCCCAACGTTCAGGCGGTTCCCCCCGGCGAATGGGACACCGCCAAGGCGATCGCCGGTGCGGTGATGATGGCGGTGGTGGAGAAAGAGCCGGAAAAGGCGAAGGAGAAATTCGTCGCCGCGATTCAACAGGGTCTCGATGTGATCGGCAAGATCAAGCTCTGGCCCGAGTCCTAGGCCGGATTACCGCAGAGGGAGGAAGCGATGCCTCAACCAGCCGCGCGGGTTGGCGACATGCATGTCTGTCCGATGGTGACTCCGGGCGTGCCCCCGATTCCCCATGTGGGCGGCCCGGTGCTGCCGCCCGGTGGTATCACGGTGCTGATCGGTGGGATGCCGGCGGCCCGGGTCGGCGATATGTGTCTCTGCGTGGGTCCGCCGGATGTAATCGCCATGGGTGCCTTTACCGTGCTGATCAGCAACATGCCCGCGGCCCAGATGGGAAGCCTCACCGCCCATGGCGGGACGGTGGTGATGGGGTGCCCGACGGTGATGGTGGGGTAAGCGAAACAACGTGAAAAGTGAAACGTGAAACGTGAAAGGTGGCCCCGACGAGGAGCCACCTTTTCACTTTTTGCTTTTCACGTTTCACGCTGTTCAATGTGCGGCTCCACCGCCGCCCTGAGTTCTCCCCGTTCTGAATAACAGCAGCAGCGGCAGTGCCAGCACAAACGTCGCCCCCATCACCAGGAAAACCTTCTCAAAGGCAATCACACTGGCTTGCTGGTACAGCTTGTAATCCAGCAGGGCATATGCTTTCTGCCGGGCCATTTCCAGGTTGCCCCCCAATGACAGCATCCGCTGAGTCGCACTCTGGACCCAGGCCGCCGTCACCGGTTCGCCCAGATTGAGGTGAGCCCGCAGGGCTTCCCGGCTCTGCTCGGTGAACCGGCTCAAGAGAGTCGCCGCCACCGCGATTCCGAAGCTTCCGCCCAACTGGCGCGAGAGATTGAACAGCCCGGTGCCCTGGGCCAGCTGCTGCGGCTTGAGGTCGGCCACTGCCACCTGGGTCAGCGGCACGAAGATCAGACCCAGTCCCACCCCTCGCAGAATCATGGGGAAGACGGTGTCGCTCATGCCGATGTCGAGGGTAAAGTGGTAGTGCAGCCACATCGACCAGGCGAACAATCCCACCCCGGTGACGATCAGGAATCGAGCGTCCATTCTGCCGGTAATCCTGCCGGTGATCGCCATGGTCACTGCGCTGGCGATCGCCCCGGGGAGAATCACCTTGCCGGTGTCCCAGGCGGTATAGCCCCGGAGACTCTGCAGGAAGACCGGTAACGCGAACACGCTGGCATAGAGCGCAAAGCCCAGGATCAATCCGAAGAAGACTCCCGATGCCAGCTGGCGATTCTTGAGGATCTTGAGATCGACCACCGGATGATCGGTACGCCACTCGTGCCACACGAACGCCATCAGGGAGAACGCGGCGATGATCGCCTCGACCCGGATCTCGTTGGAGTCGAACCAGTCCTTGGACTCGCCCCGCTCCAGCATCACCTGCAGCGAGCCGATACCGGCGATCAGCAGCAGCAGACCGGTCCAGTCGATGTGATCGTTCCGCTCATTGGCGTGGAACGGCTCGGGCACAAAGCGCCAGGTCATCATCGCGGCGATGATGCCGAGCGGGATATTGATGTAGAAGATCCAGGGCCAGGAGTAGTTGTCGGTAATCCACCCGCCCAGGGTCGGGCCCAGTGTCGGGCCGACCATCACGCCCATGCCGAAGATCGCCATCGCCTTGCCCCGCTCCTGCAGCGGAAAGACGTCGAACAGAATCGCCTGGGCGGTCGAGATCAGGGCGCCACCGCCAATGCCCTGCAGCACCCGGGCTCCCACCAGTTCTTCCAGCGAGTGGGCGTTACCGCAGAGAAACGAGGCGAAGGTGAAGAGGATGATCGAGCCGGTGTAGTAGTTCCGCCGGCCGAACCGGTCGGAGAGCCAGCTGGTCATCGGCAGGATGATCACGTTCGCCACGATGTAGCCGGTGCTGACCCAGGCAATTTCATCCAGGGTTGCGCCCAGATTCCCCATCATGTGGGGAATGGCCACGTTCACGATGCTGGTATCGACCAGTTCGAGCACACTGGCCGAAACCACTGCGAAGGCGATGAGATACCGGTACTGGTAAACCTCTTCCCGGCTGAGTCGTGCCGGCCGAGCCGGCAGGGCCATCGTTGCCATCGGTATTACCGGGTGGTAATGGTCGTCACCACCGACATACCGGGGCGGAGCGGATGCTGCGGGTCGGCAGCGCCATCGACGGCCACCCGCACCGGGAGACGCTGCACCACCTTGGTGAAGTTGCCGGTGGCGTTATCGGGCGGGAGCAGCGCAAAGCGGGCTCCAGTGGCCGGGCTCAGACTCTCCACGTGACCCTTGAAATGCCGGCCGGGATAGGCGTCGACCGTGAAGTCCACTGAATCACCCACCGCGATGTCGGCCAGGTCGGTCTCCTTCAGGTTGGCCGTCACCCAGACATCCTTGTCGGGAATGATCGAGAGCAGCGTCTGGCCCACCTGCATCAGGGCGCCATGCTCCACGCTCCGCCGCCCGATAACGCCGCTGATCGGAGCGGTGATCACGGTATAGGAGAGCTGAAGCCGGGCGTTCTCGACCGCGGCCCGGGCGCCGGCCAGCTTGGCCTCAGCGGCGCTCAGGCCCGCGCCCGAAGCTGCGACCACGCTACCCGCCGCCGAGGCCTGCCGCCTGGCCGCTTCCAGGTTCGCTTCGGCGGCATCATTCGCAGCCTGAGCTGCATCCAGCTGCTGGGCCGGAACGATCTTCTGCGAGGCCAAACCCTTGATCCGCTCGAGGTCCGCGGCTGCTTTGCGCGCGGCCGCTTCGGCCGAAGTCACGCTGGCCTGGGCCGACTGGGCCTGAGCCTGACTCGCGGCCAGCTGGGCCACCGCCTGTCCGGCCCGGTTGCGGCTCCCCGACGCGGCCAGTGCGGCGGCATAGTCGGCCTCGGCCTGATCGAGACGAACCTTCAGGTCGCGGTCGTCGAGGACGACCAGCGTGTCGCCGGCGTTCACGTGCTGATTCTCTTCCACCCGCACGTCAGCCACGAAGGCCTGCACCTTGGGTGCGACCGGAGTGATGTGCCCGTCGACCTGGGCGTTGTCGGTCTCCACATGGTGCAGGGAGAACAGGAACTTGCGGGTCCCCAGGATCCCGAGCAGCAGCACCACGACGCCGAGCACGATGAGCGCGGTTGGCCGCTTCCTGGGGGCGGGTTCCGGGGCGGGGATTTCCGGCGCTTTGGCGCTGGGCCGCGCCGGATCACGCCGGGGAGTCTCGATGGTGTTCGAGGCGGTCATGTCATTCTCCTCTGCCGTCATTACGGCGTCTGGTCAAGCACGCCCAGAGCGCGGCGGAGACTGACCCGCGCCACGGCGGCATTCACTCTGGCCTGGATGAGTCCATCGCGCGCGGAGACCAGGCCGCCCTGCGCATTGGTTGTTTCGACACTGCCGGCCACCCCCGCCACGAACCGTTCTTTGGCCTGGGCCAGCTCCTGCTCAGCCAGCCGCAGCCGGTCACCCGCCAGCTTCACTTGATGGTCGGCCGAGGCCAGATCCAGCACCGCCTGCCTGGTCTCGACCGCTACCTGCTGTTCGATGTCATGCTGGCGCAGCCTCTGCGCATCCAGCCTGGCCGAACTCTCCTGCTGCCGGGCCGGCCGCTTGAAGCCGTCCAGCAGCGGGATCGACACGATCACTTGCAGGGCGTAGCTCCCGGCCAGAGCGCTCAGCTCCTGACCGCTCTGCTGGTAGCTGCCGCCAACCGCGAGATTGGGGATGTATTCCAGCCCGATCGCCTTGAGCGACCGCTCGGCAACCCTGGTGCGGCCTCGTTCGGCGGCCACTTCGCTGCGATGCTCCAGGGCGAACCCGATCGCGGTGTCGGGGATAGTCAGCAGGGCGCTCGAGGGCGAGTTAAGCGAGTCGGCCAGCACCAGCTCGGTTTCGGGCGGCAGATCGAGCGCCCGGACCAGATCCAGGCGGGAGCGGTCGCGCTGATTGCGGGCCACTTCCAGCTGAGTCAGGACCGCGGCGAACTGGGTCTCACTCCGGGTGGCATCGATGGCAGCGCTGGTGCCGGCGTTCACCTGCTGGCGCGACTGATTCAGCAAGTCGGCCGAGACCGCGCTGTCGGCCTGACGGGCCGCCACGGTCTCTTCGGCGCTGAGGACCTTCAGGTAGGCCAGTCCCGCAGTCGCTCCGGCGAGCTCACCCGCGGCTTTGGCATCGTTGCCCACCGCGATCGCCGAGTCCTTGGAAGACCGGAGCCGTGCCATGGTGCTGGCATCGAAGAGCTGCTCCCGGCCCTGGACCTGGAATCGCCAGAGGGTAAACGGATCGGTCACTCCGCTGGCAAGCGGAATACCGAACTCGTCGAGGTTGAGAGTCTGCCGGGTGGCAGAGCCGGAGACCGTCACCGAGGGAAGCAGATCGGCCCGGCGCTGATTCACCCGGGAGTTGGCGATCCGCTCATTGATCCGGGCCAGGGCGGCAGAGACGCCACGTTCCCGGCCCAATGCGATGGCCTGTTCCAGGGTCAGAGTGCGCGGGGCGGTCGTCTGTGCGGCCAGCGGTGCAGCGGCCAGGATCAGAGCCAGAAAGGAAAGCGTACGCATGATTACTTCCGGATCGCCGCCACCGGCGGCGCTTCAATGGCGTGCAGGTAAAGGTCGAGAATGCCGGTGACCAGGTCATCGGAAGACAGCGGTGCAGGATCGTACTTTCCGAAGTAGTGGAGGAACTGCGCCATGTTCACCACCAGGATCTGCAGTGCGCGAGCGGTAAAGGCGGTGTTGACCGGACGGAACTCGCCCCGTTCAATCCCGCGGGCCAGAATGTTCTCTACCACTCGGCGGGCCCGGAGGATCACTTCCTGGTAGTACCACTTGGCCAGCTCCGGGAAGTTGGTCAGCTCCGACATCACCACTTTCGAGAGGCGGAGCTTCTCGGGTTTGTTCATCGTCTCCCAGTAATCCCGGATAAATGCCCGCATGAGGTCGGGAGTGTTCCCATCCCAGGTGCGGATAAACTCTTCGGCGTGCGCCAACACAGCTTCTAACTTTGCGGTCACCATGCCCCGGAAGAGGGCATCTTTGTTATCGAAATAGAGGTAGAGCGTTCCTTTGCTTACCCCGGCTCGCCGGGCGACATCGTCCAGGCGAGTACGTGCAAACCCAAGTTCCCCAAAGACTTCCAGCGCAGCACAGAGGATCTCCTCAGGCCGGGCCTCGGGGCGGCGTTTCCACCGGGGTCTACGAGCGG
Organism: uncultured Gemmatimonadaceae bacterium; assembly: GCA_964578865.1. GTDB lineage: Bacteria > Gemmatimonadota > Gemmatimonadetes > Gemmatimonadales > GWC2-71-9 > JADJOM01. The sequence continues at coordinate 18,311 of CAZOES010000020.1, forward strand.
GACGACTACGACGGGGCATTTGTGACACTCCAGTTACTTACTGACTGGTCAGTAACATAAATCGCTGCTCGGCATTGTCAAATCCTGGTGCTTCGTGAGACGGGAGACGGAGACGGATGTCAGCCAACGCCCAGTTGCCGTGTGAGCGGGGACGATTGCGGTGGGCCACGAGGTCGGATCAAATCGGTTCCGTCTCCCGTCTCCCGTCACCCGTCTCACCGCTTTTCGGCGTGGATAAACTCGTGACCTTCACCCACTTGCACGGATGCTCGGGGTCTCAATACCTTAGATCTACTTCGCCGCAGGAGGGGAATCCTTGCAGCCGGATCGGTTTCTCAGCTCCGACGACTACGACGAACGCGCTCACCAGCTCTACAACGAAGGCCGCTTTGACGAAGCCCTCGATCTCCTGCTCGAAGGCACCCAGCTCTATCCCAATGCCGTAGAACTCCACGTCGGGATGGCCTACGCCTATCTCGCACGGGAAGACTACGCCTGGGCTCGTCAGGCCTTCGAACGGGCCCTCTCGCTCGACCCCGATCACGAAGACACCCTCGCCGGTTACGGCGAAGTCCTGCTCAAGATCGGCGATCGTCAACGAGCTCTGGGCGCCTTCGATCACATTCTCTCGCTGGGCTTCCGGGAAGATCACGAACTGATGCTGCAGGTCGGCCGAGCCCTCTTCCGCGAGGGTCTCATTGCGGCCGCCCAGCAGTTTTTCGAATACGCCGTCGCCGCCCAGCCCGACTGCCCCGAGGCCGCGGCCTGCGTGGGCTATGCCTGCCACCGGCTCAATGACGATGGCGGCGCGCTCTACTGGCTCCGCCGGGCTCTCCAGATCGATCCCCAGTACAGCGAAGCCCGGATTTATCTCGCCAACATGCTGTACGACCGGAGCGAGACCGAAGCGGCGATGCATCACCTGCACATGACCCTTCCCGAGGATCACTTCGACGAACTCGGCATCTGGCGCTACATCGAGCTCAAGAAGACGATCTACCGGCTGGGGGACAAAGACCCCGAGTTGCTGCCCTGGTTTGCCCGATTGACCGAGGTCTCGCCTGAGGTCGACCCGATCGATCAGATCCTCGCCGAGGTCGAAGCCACCCAGCCGGACGGCTCGACCCGCGACCCGGCGCAGCTGGAACTTTTCGGAACCCTGCTCACCGAACTGCAGGCCATGCAGAAGCGCCCGGTCTCGGCCGGCACCCACACCATCGCCACCCTCTCGGGACGGACGCTCAAGGGAACCTGGGCCGAGCTGCTGGAGCAGATGAAGAGTTCCGATCGCGAATGGGCTGGCGCAAGCATGCAGGACTTCATGCTCGACCTGGCCCGCCGCGGCGCCGCCGAGACCGGTGTGGTGATTCCGACGACCGATCCGGAGGCGTTTATCCGCGGGTCGGCCCAAGCCGGAGTTGTGCGCATCATCCAGTAAGGGTCCGTGAGACGTGAGACGTAAGACGGGGCTCCGAGGAAACTCTGGGCCCCGTCTTAGTTACCCCGTCTCCCGTCTCCCGTCTCACGTCTCCCGTCTCACGTTCATATCTTACGGCCATGCCCAATCTCTCCCTCCCGTCATGGACGGCGGGCGTAACCCGCGAAGTCTTGCCTAACGGCCTGACCCTCCTGGTTCAGCGCGATTCTTCGGCTCCGGTTGCCGCCGTGGTGACCCATGTGAAAGCCGGGTTCTTCGATGAGCCGGACAAGTGGGCCGGGATCTCCCATGTCTTCGAGCACATGTTCTTCAAGGGGACACCAACTCGCGGAGTAGGGCAGATCGCCCGGGAGACCAAGGCGGCCGGTGGCTATCTCAATGCCAGCACCACTTACGATCACACCTCCTACTACGCGGTCCTTCCGGCGGCTCAAATCGCCCAGGCGCTGGAGATTCAGGCCGACGCCCTGATGCATGCTGCGGTCGATCGGGAAGAACTGGCTCGCGAGCTCAAGGTCATCATCCAGGAGGCCAAGCGAAAGCTTGACACCCCCAGCGCCCTGACGCATGAGACCCTGCACGAGGTGATGTACGACCATCACCGGATCCGCCGCTGGCGCATCGGCTACGAGCAGGATCTGGCCGGCTTCACCCGGGAAGATGTCTACGGCTATTACCACTCCCGTTACGTGCCGGAGCGGACCATCGTCTCCATTGTTGGCGCCATCGACATCGATGCGACCCTCGCTCTGGCCCGGCGGATTTACGGCAGTTGGGAAGCGCGACCCGGTGCGGTAGATCCCTCGCCGCCGGAGCCGGATCGCCGGGAGATTCGGTCGAGAACTCTTCGGGGCGACGTCACCCAGGCGGAGGTGGTGTTCGGCTGGCGGGGGAGTCCGGCGCTCCACCCCGATGCCATTCCGCTCGACCTCGCCGCGGGGGTGATGGGTTCCGGTCGCGGCAGCTGGCTCTACCGGACGCTGCGGGAGACTGGAATCGCCACCTCGGTCAGCGCTCATCACTACTCGCCGACCGAGCTGGGGGTATTCTCGATCGGCGCCGAGTGTGATCCCGAGAGGGTCGGCGCGGTGACCGACCGGGTTGCCGAGGTGGTCACCCGGCTGGCGATGGCGGGTCCGCCGCCGGAGGATCTCGAGCGAACCCGCACGCTGCTGCTGACTCGCTGGGCCCGCCGGATGGAAGAGATGGATGGCCGCGCCGCTTCTCTGGCCGCAGCCGAAGCCCTGGGAGACTATGGCGAACTCGATCGGGAGTTCGCCCTGCTGGCAGCCACCACCGGCGATCAGGTCCGTGAGGTGACCGCGCGCTATCTCGATCCCCAATCAGTTTCGGCCGTGGTTTATCAGCCCAAGGATCGAGGTGACGACCTGCGGGCCGAGTCGGTGGCGAAGGCGTTCGCGGTTACTCAGCTGAATGGCAAGAGCCTGACGGGCGAGGCGGGCAGGGCGGACAAGGCGGGCGGTTTGCCGGGAACACCCATCCAGCCGCGCCGGTCCCGCCCGCCCCGCCCGTCCATCACGGCGCACGTCTATCACGAGGCGACGCCGGCATTCGATCTCCTGGTTCGCCAGAAGAGCGGAGTGCCGACGGTAACCCTCGGCGTTTACCTCCCGCGCACCGAGTTCGATCCAGAGGGGAAAGCCGGTCTCACCGCTCTGGTTGCCCGCAGCGCGATCCGGGGAGCTGCCGGGCTGGATGCCGCCGGTCTGGCCTTCGCGTTCGAGAGTCTGGGCGGATCGGTCTCCCCCAGCGTCACTCTCGACTGGATTGGTTTCGGGGTAACGGTTCTCTCGTCCAATCTGGGGCAGGCCGCGGGCCTGCTGGATGGGGTGCTCCACCAGCCCACCTTGAGCGACGAGGCGATCATTGCCGAACGGGGCCTGCTGGTGGAAGAGACCACCCAGGTCACCGACGACATGTACCGCTATCCGTCGCGGCGGGCCGCGCAGGCGGCGGTCGGTTC
>CAZOES010000020.1:21742-41683 GCA_964578865.1 uncultured Gemmatimonadaceae bacterium
GCCTTTGCTCAGGCGTTCGGGAATCAGGGCTACGGCATACCGGCGTTCGGCCTCCCCGATCAGATCGGCAGAGTGACTCCCGATGAGGTCCGCAGCTGGCACCGCCAGTCGCTCCTGAGTCGACGGGGAGTGGTGATCGCGGTGGGAGACTTCCAGCCCGAGAGTGCTCTGACCCAACTCTCCCAGGTGTTCGGTGGTCACTCCCTTCGCACCGGAGTTCGATTGGAGAAACCGGTCGAGTGGAGGGTGGGAGCCGGGGCTCCGGGTCTGGTGGTGCCACGACAAAAGGCTCAGTCGGCCTTCGCGCTGGCCTTTCCCGGACCATCCCGGAAGGAGCCGTTGCGTCACGCTGCCGAAGTCTGGTCCGCCGTTGCCAGCGGTCTGGGCGGCCGTCTCTTCGAGGCGCTCAGAGACAAGCGTTCCCTGGCCTACACCGTGGTGGCAACCTCATGGCAGAAAGCTCGGGGTGGTTCGTTTCTCTCGTACATCGCAACCTCGCCCGAGCGGGAGGCCGAAGCTCGCACCGAGATGCTCAAGGAACTGGAGCGATTCACGCAGGAGCTGGTGAGTCCGGACGAGTTGCAGCGGGCGGTGAACTACCTGGCCGGCCAGACCGAGGTCGGGCGGCAGAGCGCGGCTGCCCTGGCCGGTGAGATTCTGGATGCCTGGTTCGCCGGCGCCGGGCTGGCCGACCTGGAGGACCCGACGGGGCAGTACCGAATGGTTACGGCGGAGCAGATTCGGGAGGTGGCCCGTCAGGCGATGAATGGCCCCCGGGGTGAGGGGATCGTTCGGGGTGTGGGGGGCGGGAAATGACCGGCAGGTCATCCCGAGCGTAGCGAGGGATCTCTACCCCTCAAGTCCCCAGACCGACCTGCCGACAATAAGGTCGTGACAGCTCCCCTTGGCTCTCGCGTCGGCCATAGCCGGCCGATCATCTCGGTGCCTTCCTCCACCGCCCCAGTCCCAGCGATGGTTCGGAACACCGCTCTCTCCGTTCCCGACTCTCCCGTCAGCATGATGGCCGCCGCTCCCCTGGTCCGGGTCACCCCGGATCATCTGGCGTTGGTGCGCAGCCTGATCAATGCCGGGCAGACCGGCCGGGCCCTGGAGCTGCTCGATGCGGTGTGGCACCCGCGGGTCCCCGAAGAGCAGTGCTGGTATCTCCGACTCTGGATCCTGGCCGGCGAGGGTCGAGTGATCGAAGCCCTCGACCTGGCCCGCACCGCTGCGACCGAACTTCCCGGCTCAGCTGCAGTGGCCTATCTCCAGGCGGCTCTGGAACACGCATCCGGCGCTCCGGCCGCGGCGCTGGAAGCAGCCAGGCGCGCGGCGCTTATCGCCCCGGAACATCCCATGCCGGCGGTGCTGGTGGCGTTGTTATCGGGGACCCGGGATAGCGATGGATCCAGGCCGGTGGAGAACCAGGCTGGGCCGACCGGTACCGTACTGATTGAAGCTCCCCTGGTGCCTTCCAACACCCTTCCCAATCCGGTCGCAGCCGCCCAGGTCGGTGCGGCATTGCTCTTCCCGCTGGGCAGCGGCAAAGCACTGGTTCCGGCGGTGGCCCCTTCCCGTGGCAGGCCCGACCTGGCTCCGCCGGTCGGGTATGATCGCCGCCGCTTCGGGGTGATCGCGGCGGCGACTGCTATTTGTGCGGTCTGGGCGATTTACAATCCGCTGCCCGCGGCGCTGGTGCTCGCGACTACAGTGGTGCTTGCGGCTCGAGGTTGGCGGGACTGACTGATCGGCCGCGGGAAGTATTCCCCAGAATCACCAGCTTCTGCCAGATCTTGGCTGACAAGCCCACCGTCAGCGACTCCACTTCATTGACTGCATCGAGAATCACCGGGTCTTCCAGCTGCTGGGCATACAGCGCGGCCACCTTGCTGGTCACCGAGAGCAGCTCGGAGCAGTAATCGAGATATCGCCCCAGTTCGAAAGGTGTCAGGGCCCGGGTGGGGGAAGAGGCGGTGATGCTCCGGTCCCGCAGAACCGTATCGGGATCCTTGGTGAGCTGGTGCATGTCGACGATATGAACCAGGCTGCGCAGTTCGTGCAGCGCCTTGAGAGCCCGGTGCCGCCGGATCCGCGATTCAATGGTGACCAGAAACGCGATCGCGATTCCCATGAAGACCACATCGTTGATCGCAGAGTCCAGCAGCTGCACCAACTCGCCCAAGGCGTTGAACGAAACCGGCAGGTTGAGCCGGCTCAGGGTCACCACGATCACACCCAGCATCACCCCGATCAGGAGTCCGATCCCGATTCGCAGTCCCCACCGGGGCTGGGCCAGGGCCGCGATTCGGGGGCTGGTTTCCCGGGCGACGGTCAACAACTCCCCCGCCACCCGGCTCAATCCCGAGTCGGGGAAGCGCTCGCTGATCCGCCGCTGCAGGGTGGCGGCGGTGGTGACGATCAGCTCGGGGTCGAGAGAACGGTACATGGTCAGGCGGCGAGGAGCCGGGCTACCGCTTTCTGGCGAAAGGCGAAGATCCGGCCAAGCTGCAATCGAACCAGCGGGGCCGCAACCACTCCCAGCGGCCCCAGCGGCAAGCGATAGGTCACCTCATCTTCGATCCGGGTCCCGCCATCCCGATCGACGAACCGATGGCGATGGACCCAGAGATCGTAGGGTCCCTCGATCTGTTCGTCCACGAAGCACTCACCCGGGCGCCACACGGTAATCAGGGTGCGCCAGTCGAGCGGGAGACCGAACAGTTTGAGCCGGTAGTCGATCACGGTTCCGGCCGCCAGATGGATGGGGGCGGGGGTCAGGATCCGAAAGTTGAGTTCGGCCGGAGTGAGACGCTCGAGGTTGGTGGCGTCGGCGAAGAACTGAAAGACTCGCGGGCGCGGTACCGGGAGCCAGAGACTCTGGGTCAGTCGGAAGTTCACCGGTCGGCAGGCACCCTTCGAATCAACTAGCCCTCGACCGGAACAGCCACACCGAGCCGGCGGGCGATGACCTCGACCGCCCTCACTGCCGGAGTGGTGCCGGGTGTCACCACATCGATCAACACCGATCCGGCGTCGGGATGGACGTGCATCACCACATGACCGCCGTGTCCCAGCAGTCCTACTGCGATCCCCCGGGGACCCGACTTGGCGGTGGGTGGCCCGTGGGCCGTCAGCCCCAGCGCGCCGCCGGCGGCGATGGCCAGGGCAGAAAGCCCGCTCTCGTCATTGAGGAGCGGGCTGGTGATGTTGGTTAGCTCTGTAAGCGTATGAGAGATCATGGTGGCCGTTAGCCAGCAGCCATTAGCCGTCAGCGAGCTAAAGGCTAACGGCTGACGGTGACGGCTCAGAACATCGATATCGCCAGCAGCGACCGGAGGTTATCGTTGGTCACTCGAAGTCTGGAGGAAAGCAGCCGCACCATGGACCAGAGAATCTTGAAGGCCATGTCGCGGTTGAAGTCGAGCAGAATCTCGAAGTCGGGCCGGGTGATGGTCATCAGTACCGACGGTCCGTTGGAGATCGCGTCGGTGCTGCGATCGGAGCGGTCGAACACCGCCATTTCGCCGAAGCAGGCACCCGGCTGCAAAACCGCCAGGGCTTCCTCGCCGGCGCCGGGGATATTGCGGCTGATCCGGACTTCACCGCTCACGATGATATAGAAGCGATTGCCGGGCTCGCCTTCCTTGAAGATGGCCTGGCCGCCCTGGTATTTCAGCTCTTTGCAAATCTCCGCTACGCGCGCAAGTTCTCCCTCATCGAGGTCGGCGAAGATCGCCGTTTTCTTGAGGAGCTGGAGGTCCATAGCCTGTGAGCGGTAAGCGTGAGTGATCCGCGGGATGGAAACGGGCCCGCACCCGTAACGGCTTCCCAAGGTACCCCCCGGCCTGAGGGGGAGCAAGGTCAGCCGTCACCGCCACGCTCCGGCATCACGCTGGCGGATGTGATTACCCTCGCGCGTATTCCCCTGGCGCTCGCCTTCCTGATTCTACCCGAACCGATCGAACGACTCGTCGTACTCGCCATCGCCGCGGCCACCGATCTGCTCGACGGCGCCATCGCCCGGCGGGTCGGCAGTTCCCGTTTTGGCGGGTTCATCGATCCGGTGGCTGACAAGCTCTTCATGCTGGCGGCCTTCATCGTGGTGGCGCTGTCCGGCCGGCTGGCATGGTTTGAGATCGCCGGGGTGCTGATCCGCGACCTGGTCGCGACCATCGCGTTTGTGGTGACCTGGATGCTGGGCCGGGCGATGGCCATTCCGGCGAGGCTGGGGGGCAAGGCCGTGACCGTGGCCCAGCTGCTCACCCTCGTCGCGTTCCTCACCGATTCTCCCCTGCTCCGTCCGCTGGCGTGGGCCACCGGGGCCATGGCCCTGTACGCCATCTGGGATTACAACGCGGCCGCGCCGAAGGCGAAGAGGCCGGTCGGCAAGTAGTACCAAGTACCGAGTACCGAGTGCCAGGGTGCCCACCCCCTGCTACTTTCCCACCAAGTCCACTTCCTCAAACTCGGTACTCGGTACTCGGTACTTATGAGCTCCAACCTTCGCTACGCGACGCTCGACTGGGTCGAGGGGATGACCTTCGAAGGCGGCGCTCCCGACGGGCCTCGCATCAAGATGGACGGCGATTCGCTCAATGGCCCCAGCCCGGTGGTCACTCTGCTGCTCGCCGCCGCCAGCTGTACCGGATCCGATGTGGTCTCCATTCTTGAAAAATCCCGGGCCGGTCTCACCCGCTGCCGCATCGAAGTCACCGGCACCCGCCGGGAGGATCACCCCAGACGGTTCACCGCGATCCACATGGCGTTTCACCTTTCAGGCACCGGGCTGGACCAGGCCAAGGCTCAGCGCGCCATCGATCTCTCGCTGGAGAAGTACTGCTCGGTGGTGCACTCCCTCGCGCCCGACATCGCGCTGACCCACGAGCTGGTACTGAGCTGAGCGCCCGGTGTCCTATCGGCTCACCATCCTGCCGCTTGTCATCGCTCTCATTCTTCCAGCCCGCTTGTCGGCTCAGGCCCGGGGAGGCTTCGAGACCGGGATTCAGGGTCTGACTCTGCTGCAGGACCCGGTGTGGCTCGGTGGCGGTTGGTACAATGGGTGGCGGCAGGGCAAGACCCGACTGGTGCTGACTATCGATGCCGGCGCGGTCGATCATCATACCTCAGGTCGAGCCGAGCTGCTGCTGCATTATCTGCTCTCGCCTGACCGAATGAATGGCGCAGGGGTGTACGGGTTTGGCGGGATTGCCGGCGAGGTGGGCCCCCGAGACCAGGGCTTTCTGGTATTGGGGCTTGGGGTGGAGCGGTCGCCCGGGGGCCGGTCAGGCTGGGCCCTCGAGGCCGGCGTAGGTGGTGGTGCCAGAATCTCGGCCGGGTGGCGCTGGCGTTGGCTCCATCGACCGAAAGGACTCTGAAACGTCAAACGCCCCGGGACTCGCCGGGGCGTTTCATCTTGCTGCCTTCCACTACAGCCTAGTTGACGCTGGCTTCTTCCGGTTCGGCCTGTGAGGCCGAAGGCCGATTCGCCACCGGCTGGCAGTACCGCTCCCCCAGAGTCCGCAGCTGAGCCCGCTCTTCATCGCTCAGGCTATCGTAGCGTTCCGCGAGGTAGAGCATGGTGTCGTCAAACCACTCCTTCTGGTGCTCCGGCAGTGCTTCCAGCACGCCGCAGCGGAGGATATGGCTGAACAACTCGTCGCGGGCCTGATCGAAAACGCGGGGTTCGGGTGCGGGACGACGGGGGGGTTTTGCTTTCGCCATTCTTTTGTTTCTCCCAAGGGGATTGTACGGGACAGAATATACACATACCGGAGGGCGAGTGGCAAATTGCCCCGGTTTCCCGCCCGGGTTCGGGGATGATTAGATTCCATGCTCACTTACTGAGAGCCAGGCGCCCAGTCGAGACGCCGCAGGACGCGAGAGTGCATGGGCGATCATGACGAGGTCTATGGCCGGGCCAGGGAGGAGCAGCTGCTCGCCTTACTGCGCCATCTAGCCGAGCGGATCCAGAAGCTGGATCGTTCGGGAGGTCTGCTGGGGGCTGCGGGCGAGTTGCAGCGGCTGTTGGGAGACGCTCGCAGCGAATTGTTCCACTACGAAGTCCGCTCCACGTACGATACTCCCGAGATCGCCGAAAGCCGGCGGATCGTGGAGGAAGCGAGGCGGAGCTCTCTTTCACTCGATCAACCCGAGGACGATCAACCATGGCGGCCGCCACCGGCGGAATGAAGGGGTTCTACACGCTCCTGGGAGGAGCGGCGGTTGTGGGAGCCGGCGTCATCGCCTACCTCACGCTCCACAAACCCTCGGTCAGCATCCCCGCGAATCCGGTTATCCAGGTGGCCGACACCAGTGGCTTCCGAGGCTATTTCCTCGGCAGCGACAGTGCGCCCCTCGAAGTCACCGAATACGCTGACTATCAATGCCCCGCCTGCCAGCAGTGGGCTACGGTGCAGTTTCCCACCATCAAAGAACGGCTGATCGCCACCGGAAAAGTCCGTTGGCGCTATCGGGACTTCCCGCTCCAGATCCATCCTCACGCCCGGATTGCGGCCCACGTGGCGGCCTGTGCGGCCGAACAGGGCAAGTACTGGGAGATGAACGAGAAAATCTACAGCTGGGACGGGAACTGGCCGGCCAAGTCCAATCCCATCGGAGTGTTCAGTGACGACGCCAAGGCGGTCGGGCTGGATATTCCCAAGTACGACGCCTGCATGAGCTCGGGTCGTTACGCCGGGAGGCTGCAGGCCAGCTACAATGAGGCGGTCGCCTCCGGGGCGGGTTCTACTCCCACCTTCCTGATCAACGGCCGGCTGTATGGCGGTCAGGGCTCGGTCCATTACGACATGCTGAAGGCGATGCTCGACTCGCTGGCGGGCCAGAAAGCCACCAAGTAGGCCCGTGTGAGTACTTCCACCCCCGGCAAAGCGCCCCCGACTGGTAAGGCGCTTGCCGGTCTGTCGCTGGCGGCACTAGGCGTCGTATACGGGGACATCGGGACCAGCCCGCTCTACGCTCTGAAGGAATGTTTCGGCGCGAAGCACGGGATCCCCCCAACACCCGAGAACGTCGTCGGGGTGCTCTCGCTGATCGTCTGGTCGATGAACTTCGTGGTTTCCTACAAGTACATCGCCCAGGTCATGCGGGCCGATAACCGGGGCGAGGGAGGCATCCTCGCCCTGCTGGCGTTGGTAATGGGCCCCAAAGAAGGCCGTCGGCGTACCGTGCTGGTGATGCTTGGCTTGTTCGGAGCTGCCCTGCTCTACGGTGACGGAGTCATCACGCCGGCGATTTCAGTGCTGGGCGCCATCGAAGGTATCGAGTACGCCACACCGCTGCTGACCAGGTACGTCGTCCCGATCACCGCGCTGATCATCTTCGTCCTGTTCCTGTTCCAGAAGAGGGGTACCGGAGGGGTAGGCCGGGTGTTTGGCCCGATCATGGTCTTGTGGTTCGTGTGTATCGCCCTGCTCGGGATCGGCGGGATCGTCCGCGAGCCCCAGGTGCTCAAGGCCCTGAATCCATGGTACGCGGTGGATTTCTTCATCCGCGATGGATTGCAGGGCTTCCTGATTCTGGGTGCGGTAGTGCTGGTGCTTACCGGAGGCGAAGCCCTCTACGCCGACATGGGTCACTTCGGGAAACGTCCAATCCGGGTGGCCTGGTTCGGGGTGGTGCTGCCGGCCCTGATGCTCAACTATTTCGGGCAGGCCGCACTGGTACTGGAAGATCCGACCACCATCAGCAATCCATTTTACGCCCTGGTTCCGCCTGCGCTGCTCTATCCGATGGTGGTCCTCGCTACCGCGGCGGCCATCGTAGCTTCGCAGGCCTTGATCTCGGGCGCATTCTCGCTGACTCAGCAGGCCGTGCAGCTGGGCTATTCGCCCCGGATGACAATCCGCCATACCTCGGAGAAGGAAAAAGGCCAGATCTATGTGCCCGAGGTAAACTGGGCCTTGATGATTGCCTGTATCTGGCTGGTTATCGGGTTCCGCTCGTCGACCAATCTGGCGGCGGCTTACGGCATCGCGGTGACCGGCACAATGGCGATCACCACCATTCTCTTCGCCGTGGTGACCCGGGAGCGCTGGGGCTGGAGTCAGGCGAAGGCCTGGACGCTCTGTGGGCTGTTCCTGTTCGTGGATCTCGCCTTCTTCTCGGCCAACGTGATCAAGTTTGTCGATGGGGGGTGGTTCCCCATCGTGGTGGCGGTGCTGATCTTCATACTGATGAGTACCTGGAAACACGGGCGGGTGCTGCTGAGCCGGATCCAGGAGGAAAACTCCCTGCCGATCGATTTGTTCCTGACCGACATGGCCAAGCGAATTCCCCAACGAGTGCCCGGGACTGCGGTGTTCCTGACGTCCCAGACCGGCGGCGCTCCGGCGGTGTTGTTGCACCATGTCAAACACAACAAGGTGCTCCACGAGCAGGTGGTTCTGCTGTCGATCAAAACCGAAGACATTCCTCATGTGCCGGATGAGGATCGGGTCGTCTTCAAAGACCTGGGCAGCAAGTTCTATCTGATCACCGGTCGGTATGGATTCATGGAGTCGCCCGAAGTGCCCGAGATAATGCGGCAGCTGCAGTCCTTCGGTGTCTCAGTGCGGCCTCTCGAGACCACTTATTACCTGGGGCGGGAAACTCTGATTGCCACGGTGCCAACGGGGAGCGAGAAAGACGCGCCTTTCCGGCTCTCGCTGTGGCGCAAGAAGCTGTTCATTGTCATGAACCGGAACGCGCAGTCTGCCACGGCGTTCTTTAACATCCCCCCCAACCGGGTGGTGGAGATGGGCGCGCAGATTCAGTTCTGAGCGGGCGAATAGCGGGCAAGAGCAACGGGTGGAATCGCGAGTCGATTCTCACCCGTTCGTCTTTCCTGCCGCCCGCTTCTCGCCCGCGGTACGCCCGCTTCTTGCCCGCTAATGCTTGGCCCACACAGCTGTGTTTCCCTTCCCATCGAAGCTCAACACCTCGTACGGCTCTTTGCCGCTATCCATCCCCGGCCCGGCTCCCGGCATTCCCGGCGCGGTGATTCCCACGATCTTCGGCTTCTCCTTGAGCATCCGCTGGATATCGGCCACTGGTACATGCCCCTCGACCACGTATCCGCCGACGATGGCGGTGTGGCAGGACGCCAACTTGCTGGTGACGCCGGACTCGGCTTTGATCGATGAAAGATCCTCCTGCACGATGTCTTTCACCGTGAAGCCGTTGGCCTTGAGATAATCAATCCACTTCTTGCAGCAGCCGCAGGAGGCGGAGCGGTAGACCGTGATTTCGGGGCCGGTCGGGCGGTCCGGCTGTCCGGCTGTCAGTGTAGGTGCGAATCCGATGCCCGCGATGACCGCAAAACCCGCAATACCCACCAGCCAATTCGTCATGCGCATTGCTGACCTCTAGATCTTGAGTGCCGTCGCATCTGGACCGCCTGACCGCCTGACCGCCTACCCCTCCTCCGCCTCATACTGATCCTTCAACCGATTCACCACTGACGGATCAGCCAACGTAGTAGTGTCGCCCAGCGCCCGGCCTTCGGCAATGTCTTTGAGCAGCCGCCGCATGATCTTTCCGCTGCGAGTCTTGGGCAGATCGGCCGAGAAGAGGACGTCGTCCGGCTTGGCGATCGCACCGATCTTCCTGGCGACGTGATCCTTCAGGTCGTCCTTCAGCTCACTGCTGGGCTTGGTTCCCTCTTTCAAAGTAACGAAGGCAGCCAGCGCCTGGCCCTTGAGGTCGTGATGTTTGCCGACCACGGCGGCCTCGGCCACCGAGGGATGGTCCACCAGGGCGCTCTCCACTTCCATGGTGCCGATGCGGTGCCCCGCCACATTCAGCACATCATCGACCCGTCCGAGTATCCACCAGTACCCGTCATCGTCGACTTTGGCGCCGTCGCCGGCGAAGTACTGGCCGGGGAATTTGCTCCAGTAGGTCTCCTGGTAACGCGCGTCGTCGCCCCAAATGGTGCGCAGCATCGAGGGCCACGGCTCGGTGATGGTCAGGAGCCCACCGCCCTTGGGCAGAGTCTTTCCTTTCTGATCCACCAGCTGAACCGAAATCCCGGGGAAGGGAATTGTGGCCGAGCCTGGCTTGGTGGTGGTCACTCCGGGCAGCGGGGTGATCATGATTCCGCCGGTCTCGGTCTGCCACCAGGTATCGACGATGGGACAGCGTTCCTTCCCGATATTCTTGTGATACCAGATCCAGGCTTCGGGATTGATCGGCTCGCCCACCGTGCCCAGCAGACGCAGGGTTGAGAGGTCGTGCCTGGCGGGAAGGGTTTCGCCCCACTTCATGAAAGCGCGGATCGCGGTCGGGGCGGTGTAGAAGACCGTCACGCCATAACGGGCCACGATCTTCCAGAGACGATCCCGTTCCGGCCAGTCGGGTGCACCTTCATACATCAACACCGTGGCCCCATTGGACAGGGGGCCGTACACCACATAGGAATGCCCGGTTACCCACCCCACGTCGGCGGTGCACCAGAAGACATCTTCTTCCTTGAGATCGAAGACGTACTTGGTGGTGGCGCTGACCTGAGTGAGATAGCCCCCCGTGGTGTGGACGATTCCCTTAGGCTTTCCGGTGGTTCCCGAGGTATAGAGAATGAACAGCAGGTCTTCCGAATCGAGCGGCTCGGCTGGACAGTTGGGCGATGCCTGATCCAGCAGCCGGTGCCACCAGTGGTCCCGTCCCTCGGTGATATTGGCGAACGACTCGTCGCCCGAGCCCCCGGGACGGCGCTGTACCACCACGACATTCCTGATGCTGGGACACTCCTTGATCGCCTCGTCGGCAAACCGCTTGAGGGGCAGTACCGCGCCGCGACGGTAGCCCCCATCGGCGGTGATCAGGCAAACCGCCTCGGCGTCGTTGATCCGATCACGCAATGATTCCGAGGAGAATCCCCCGAATACCACCGAGTGCACCGCCCCGATCCGGGCGCAGGCCAGCATGGCGATCGCTGCCTCGGGGATCATTGGGAGGTAGATGGCGACTCGATCGCCCTTCTTGACACCCAGGGCTTTGAGCGCATTGGCGGCCCGGCCTACTTCGCGGTGCAGTTCCCAGTAGGTGATGGTGCGCCGGTCGCCCGGTTCCCCTTCCCAGATGAGGGCTGCCTTGTTGCGCCGTGGTCCCTTGAGATGCCGGTCGATACAATTGGCCGAGATATTGAGCCGGCCGCCCACGAACCATTTGGCGTGAGGCGGGGTCCAATCGAGGACCTTCTGCCAGGGCGTGATCCAGTCGAGCGCTTTGGCCTGCTCTTCCCAGAACCGGATCCGGTCAGCCTTGGCCGAGTCGTACAGCGCCTGTTGGGCATTGGCCTGAACGGCAAAATCTCTGGCCGGTGGAAAGCGGCGGGTCTCGGTCAGGAGGGTATCGATTTGGTCGGTCATGAACAGCCAGTTCGCTAGTGGGCTAGTGGGACAACAAAAGTGGGCTGGTGGGCTAGTGGGCCAGTAGGCTAGTAGGAATGACGAAACGGCCCTTCAAGTCTCTCTGCGACCAACTCCTGCAAAGTTGTCGATTTTAGCCCTAGCCCACTAGCCCACTAGCCTACTAGCCCACCTCAGGGGCCCTTGCAGTGCGCACCAGAAAGCTGCGGAATTCGAGGCTTCCGACCGTTGCGGGGCCTCCGCGACACTATTTAAGTAATGAGATTACAACAACTTAGCTATCTGGCATCAGGGTCGCTTTTTATTGCGGCCGGAGACCACAGAGTCTCCGACAACCGATCCGCCCGATAGAGCACACCCGGAGTGATCCGGGGCCGCAAAACTAGAGGTCTCAAGTGCGTCGAATGACGTGACTGAGATAGCTCGGTGCCGAAGGCGGGTGCCCCGCGCCAACGAGCGCGATGCACCCCGCGTGCAGGACAGGCCGGCGGAGCATCGCGCTCGGAAGATTTCCGGGCGCTGGAGGCAACAATGCAGGCTACCCAAGCGCAGGTTCTCGAACTCGTGGCCCCGGAGCATCTGGGTCTCGACAGCCGCACCACCTTCCGGCAGAGCGCGGTGGGTCTGCTGGACCAGCTGCCGGAGCGTACTGGCCGCCTGGTGATCGACCTCCGCACCACTCGTTCAGTGGACTCCGCCGGTCTCGGTGCGCTGATGCTGATCCAGCGCCGCGCCTCGGAACGCCGTCAGGTCGTTGTGCTCCGCCAGCCCAATGACGAGCTCCGGTTCCTGCTGGTGCTCACCAAGCTGGACGATCTGTTCGAAGTCGAGGCCGACGCCGCGTAAGGCTATATTCGGGGCATGGCCCACGCCGTGCCCCGGCGGCGGGTGCTCTTCATCGAGGATGAGCCCGCCCTGCGTTTGAGCTACCAACGCGCCTTTGCGTCGCGCTACGAAGCGGCATACGCCGCTACCGGCGCAGAGGCGTTGCGATTGCTGGATGAACACCAGCCCGACGTGGCGGTGCTGGATCTCCGGCTGCCCGACACCGACGGCATCGATCTGCTGCGCCGGCTCCGCGCCAAGGTACCCGGTCTCCGGGTCATCATCACTTCCGCCTATATGAGCTTCGAGCCCCAGCTGCAGGTGCTCGATCTGCCCCACAACGGCTACCTGGTAAAGCCGTTCGATCTCGCGGACCTGGCTCAGCGGATCGATGCCCTCGGCTGAGACCCCGCTGGTCGAAGCCCGGGGACTCACCCGCCGCTACGGACCGGTCCGGGCCCTGGCGGGCGTCGACCTGGTTCTTCAGCGCGGGGAGGTCTTGCTGGTTCTGGGCCCGAATGGGGCAGGCAAAAGCACCCTGCTGCGGACTCTCGCCGGATTGCTGTTACCTACTGCGGGGACCGTGAAGATCGCTGGGCGACCGCTCACCCGTGACGAGCCCGACGCCCGCCGCCCGATCGGCCTCCTGTCGCACCAGTCGCTGCTCTACGACGAACTCACCCTGCAGGAAAATCTGCTGCTCACCGCCACGCTGTACGATCTGCCCGATCCCCGAGGCCGGGTGCTCGAGGTGCTCGCCGCGCAGGGCCTGGAGCAGCGGGCAAACGACAAGCCTCGGAGTCTGAGCCGGGGAATGCAACAGCGGGCCGCGATCGCCCGGGCGCTGCTGCACGATCCTTCGTTGCTGCTGCTGGACGAGCCGTTCACCGGTCTCGATGCGCTGGCGGCGGACCGGTTGCGGGATCTGCTGATCGCCGAGCGAACCGCCTCACGGGCGATGGTGATTGTGACCCATCATGCGGCCGAGGCCTGGGAACTGGCCACTCGAGTCGGAGTGCTGCGCAACGGCCAGTGGGTACTGGAGCAGCAGCGCCCCGACAACCTGGATCAGTTCCAGCAGGCCTATCAGGGGCTGGCCCGTGGCTAGGATGTTCCGGCTGGTGCTCGCCGTGGCGATGAAGGATCTCCGGCTGGAATGGCGGACCCGCACCAGTTTGCTCTCCGCCGTGGTGTTCGCGGCCCTGATGCTGATCGTGTTCAACTTCGCTCGCGATCCCACCGCGGTCGCCACCATCGACCTGGCGCCCAGCATTCTCTGGGTGACCGTAGCCTTCGCCTCAGTCGTGGCGATGAACCGGGCCTTCACCGTCGAACGGGAGAACAGCGCGTTCGATGGGCTGTTGCTCGCACCGGTTTCCCGCGAGTTGATCTACCTGGGGAAGTATCTCGCCAATCTGGTCTTCGTCCTGATTGTCGAGGCGATCGCGTTGCCGTTGTTCGTGCTCTTTTTTAATCTCGGACTGGGTTACGCTTTTCCGCCTCTGGTGCTTACCCTCTTGCTGGCGACGGCCGGCTTCGTGGCGGTTGGTACTCTTTTCAGCGCCATCGTGGCGCGGACCCGCTTCGCCGAACTGATGCTGCCGGTGCTGCTGTTGCCGTTCATGGTGCCACCATTGATCTACGCGGTGAAAGTGACTGTCCCGCTGCTGGCGGGGCGTCCTTTCAGCGAAGTGGTGCCCGGGCTTACCTTCCTGCTGGTGTACGATGTGGTGTTTCTGACCCTGGCGCTTCTCCTATTCCCCGCCGTGGTGGACGAATGACCCCCAACCTCGAACCGGCCAATGCGGTGATGCGCCGCGGCCTGGTGCTGCTGCTGCTTGGGATCCTGAGTGTGGCCGGTCTGATGGTCCTGGCCCTGAAGTACACCCCGACGGAGATCAATCAGGGACTGGCCCAGAAGATCTTCTACGTCCACGCTCCCACCGCGACGGTAACGCTCTTCATCGGAATGCCGTTTACCGGTCTCATGAGCATTCTGTATCTCTGGCTCCGGGATCCGCGGTTCGACCGATTAGCCGCCACCTCTGCCGAAGTCGGAACCATTTTCTGTCTGGTGGTGCTGACCACCGGACCCATCTGGGCCCGGCCGATCTGGGGAACCTACTGGACCTGGGACGGCCGTCTCACCCTGACCCTGTTTCTGTTTTTTCTCCTGCTGGGATATCACACCCTGCGGGCCGCCGTGCGGGATCCGCTCGAACGCGGCCGGCTCTCGGCGGTGATTGCGATCATGGCCCTGGTTCTGGTGCCGTTCATCCATCTGAGTGTCTATCTCTGGCGCGGTCTGCATCCCCAGCCGATCGTGCTCAAGCCTAGCAAGCCTTCATTACCACCCGAAATGCTCCAGACCATGCTGCTGGGGATCGGGTGCTTCCTGCTGCTGTATATCGGGATGCTGACCCTGCGGTATGGAATCCAACTGGCTCGCGATGCGCGGGAGGCGGCCTATGACGCCTGAGAACGGCGGCTACATGGTGGCGGCGTATGTAGCCGCGAGCCTGATCTACTTGACCTACGCAGTCTCGCTTCTCCTGAGGGCGCAAAGGGAAAAGCGTGAAAAGTGAAACGTGATGATCGAAAAAGGGCCGGCCTCCAGGAGAGGTCGGCCCTTTTCACTTTTCACGTTTCACGCTCTAGCGACAATCTAACCCTTCTTGAGGATCACCTTCTCCCACAGCAGCGCCGCCAGCACGCCCCCGACGATCGGTCCCACCCACCACACCGGCTGGGCGAACCAGGTTCCGCTAACCAGCGCCGGCCCGAAGGCCCGGGCCGGATTCATTGCCGCGCCGGTCATGGTGCCACCAACCATGATGTCGAAGAAGAGCACCAGGCCGATCCCGAAGCCACCCACCTTGGGAGCGTCGGACGACACTGCAGTCCCGAACACGGCCGAAACCAGGAAGAAAGTGAGCACCGCTTCGAGCATGATGCCGCCGGTGAAGCTCATCGAGTTGGCCAGTACCGGCGTCCCCAGGGTTCCCACCGATACGATACCGGACGGCATCACCTGACGAAGGGTGAGCGCACCCAGCACCGCCCCCGCCAGCTGGGCCGCGATGTACACCAGACCTGACTTGGCATCGATACGCTTGACCGACATCAATCCCAGCGTCACCGCCGGATTCAGATGCCCGCCCGATACTGCCATGGTCGCGGTGATCATCACACTGAGTACCAGAGCATGGACCAGTGCCACACCGAGCAGCCCATAGGCGGCGCCGGGGAGTGAGCTCATTACCACCGCGCCGCAGCCGAAAAAGATCAGTCCGAAGGTTCCCAGCGCCTCAGCGACGGCGCGACGGGGCAATGACGTCATTGAGCAGTTTCTCGGAGTTGAAGGCGGCGAGAATCTAGAAAGAAGTGGGCTAGTGGGCTAGTAGGCTGGTGGGCTAGGAACTGCGTGTTCGCATACCAGCCCACTAGCCCACTAGCCCACCAGCCCACCAGCCCACCAGCCCACTCTTACCGTCCATCCTCTCTCCGGAACACCAAACAGGCGTTGATCCCGCCGAATCCGAAGCTGTTGCTCAGGATGAATTCCGGATCGGCCATTTTGCCCTCGCCGGAGAGGTAGGCCAGATCGCAGGCCGGGTCAGGCTGTTCCAGATTGACCGTCGGCGGCAGCCAGCGATTGCTGCTGGCCATCGCGCAGATGGCGGCTTCGAACGCGCCGCTGGCTCCCAGCGCGTGTCCGTAATACCCCTTGGTTCCACTGACTGGAACGTTGGTCGCGTGCTCGGCAAACACCTGACGGATCGCTCCGCTCTCGGTGGGATCGTTGAGCGGGGTCGAGGAGCCGTGGGCGTTGATGTACCCGATCTCATTGGCGCCGATGTGGGCCTCGGCGAGCGCCAGCCGCATGGCCCGGGCCGCCTGTTTTCCGTCCGGCCGCGGCACCGTCATGTGGTGAGCATCGTTGGTGAGACCATAACCTAGAATCTCGGCGTAGATCCGGGCTCCCCGCGCCAGCGCGCGGGAGCGTTCCTCCAGCACCAGCACCGCCGCACCTTCCGCCATGACAAATCCATCGCGGCCCTGATCGAACGGCCTGCTGGCGCTGGTGGGATCCTCGTTTCGGGTGGACATCGCCCGGATAATCGCGAAGGCACCGAAGCAGAGTGGCGCCAGCGGAGCTTCGGCTCCGCCCGCCAGCATCACGTCGGCCTCACCCCGGGCAATGGCCCGGAATCCGTCTCCCACTGCGATGGTACCGGAGGCACAGCTCATTCCATTGGTCGAGTTGGGTCCGCAGACCCCGAACTCGATTGCCAGGTTGCAGCTGCCGGCGCCGGCGAACACGGTGAGGGCCAGCGCCGGATCCACTTCGCGCGGTCCGCCCCGCATATAGCGGGGGTACTGCTCCTCGGCATAAGCCACTCCACCGAGGGCGGTGCCCATCATCGCGCCGACCTGATCCCGATCCTCCCGGGTCAGGTCGAGTTCCGCATCCTTCAAGGCCAGTCGGGCCGAGGCGATGCTGAGCTGGCCGAAACGGTCCAGTCGTTTAAGCCGCTTCTCTTCCATGAAATCGTTAGGCCGAAAGTCGGGGACTTCCGCCGCGATCTTCGAACGAAAGGGGGCCGGGTCGAACCGGGTCACGGGACCCACCGCCGAACGGCGGGCTTTGAGTCCTTCCCAAAGCGCCTCCCGCCCGGTGCCGATGGGGGTCACAGCACCGATCCCGGTGATGACGACTCGTCTGGAATTCTTCTGCATTCTTGAGTCTCAGTCTTAGTGGGCTAGTGGGCTAGTGGGCTAGTGGGCTGGGTCTCAAAGTCACAGTCGTGGTGGAGTTTCGAGGATCTCTACTAACCACTAGCCCACTAGCCCACTTCTATCCTCACAGTTTTTTGCAATCCCAGCTAAAGTCCGGGAAGCAATCCCATGCACGAACACCGGCCCGATGACTAACTCGGCCGCGGGTTTCCTGATCAGCGGCCAGGAAGGTCCGGACCACTCATGCACGATGGTGGCCCGGGTGCCATCTCCATCCGGCTCCACACTCCAGACTACATCCATACCCCGGGTTATTCCCCGGATGTGGCGATAGCGAACCTGCCGCTTCGATTGGTCGATCCACATTTCCGAGACCCACCAGGTGGGCCAGTTGAGCGGACCAAAAGGACGATTGGCGCTCATCTCCACCACACCGCGGTCACCCCGCTGCTCCAGCATTTTGACCCAGCGATAGTGCGACAAAATGGCCGGCCAGCGCTCCACGTCGCTGGCGGCTCGAAAAACCTGTTCCGGGGTCGCCGCGATCCGGCGTTCATCGACTGTTCGCATCAATTCGCTTTCCAGGCCGCGACCAGGCGGAATCCCAGGGTCCGTTCCACGGCTGCCTCGATTCCAGCGTCCTGCGCCAGATCGATCAATTCCTGTTTCTGAAATCCTCGGCGAACCGACGTCATTCCGTCCGCCTTGGTGGCCTCGTCAAAACCGAATAAGCGCGAACCGATCCAGAATCCCGCCAACGCCATGAGGGAACGACGGAGGTCGGCGATCACCACGCCGACTCGAGCAACCCGATTGGCCGTCTCCATGAAGTCGACGATCGCGGAGGGCGTCAGGTGATGGACCAGTTGGCTCGCCAGCACCACGTCGACTCCCGCTTCCCGAACCGGGAGCGCGCCGGCACAGCCAAGAATGCTGTGCACTCCCCGCGCGCCGGCCAGCGCCGCCGCGGTCCGGTGCCGCTCGATCCCGATCGGGATCAGGGTGATCCCCCGGCCAGCGGCCCAACGGACTGCGCGGGCAGGGAGGTCACCATTGCCTGTTCCTACGTCCAGCAGGGTCAGAGTGGTTCCCTCCGGTACCCCCTCGAGCACCCGCTCCAGCCCTCGGCGTACCGCCCACCAGCCGCCGAACCATCGGTTGGACCGGGCGATGTGATGCAGCGACTTTTCCACCCTGCGGGGATCGGCGTCGGGGTGATCCAGCAGCTCATCGCCCAGCGCAGTGAGGAGATCGGAGCTGCTCATCCGGCAAACCCGCCATATCCACCCCGGTAGTACAGTAGCGGCTCTCCATCGGCCACGTTGCCGCCGGTTACCCGGCCGACAAACAGGGTATGATCGCCGAGGGGGAAATCGGCGTAGCGTTCGCACTCGATGTGGGCCAGGGCGCCGCGCAGCACCACGTGTCCGTCGTCGGTTTCCTGCCAGGAGATTCCGGTGAAACGTTCCTCCGGCGTAAGTTCGGCAAAGCGGCGGGAGATCTCCTGCTGGTCGGCCGACAGAATATTGAGCGCAAAGGTCCCGCTGGCAGACAAAGCCCGGTGCATGTCGGCGGTGAAGTCGACACAAACCGAGAGCAGCGGGGGATTGAGCGATACCGAGGCGAGGCTCGAGGCGGTCATCCCCACCGGACGGCCTTCAGCGTCCCGGGTAGTCAGCACCGTTACGCCGGTGGCGAAACGTCCCAGCAACTGACGGAACAGTGCCGGGTTCACATCACTCTTGCTCACAAGACCATCCGGGCAAGGAACCAGGGGTTGAGGACCCTTTGGGCCGGAAGCACATCGGCAGTGACGCCCACAAAGGTGTGGGCCAATCCCCGCGCTTCCAGTTTGCGCACCGCCCGATTGAACAGTCGCGGCGCGAACATCCCGTAGCCTACCAGCCGCTCTACCGCCCATTTGCCCAGGAATTCTCTCCTGCGGGCCCGCCGGTACGGGCGCAGCTGGGCGCTCGAAAGAATGGCCTCAGGGCCTTCCAGTGCTTGACTCACCACCTCTGCAGCCAGCTCGGCACCCCGCAGGGCGCTGTAGATCCCTTCACCTGTAAAGGGATCGAAAAAGTCGGCCGCATCGCCGATCAACATTGCTCCATCCACCACGGTTCTTCCGGACCAGGCCGCGAATGGGCCGGTGACCAGCACCTCACGCACCATTCGATCGGCTGGAATCCGCCCGGCGACACCGGGAAAACGATTCAGCATTTCGAAGAAGAAGTTCTCCACCCGGCCCCGGGCACCGGCCCCGGTTCCAGCCGGAACCACCAGCGCCACATTGGCGGTGTGATCTCCACCGATGTGATTGAGCCCGACGTATCCTTCCGCGCCCAGGTGCATCTCGGCGTGACCATCGAGACCCGCGACTCCCGCCACATGGGCTACGAAGGCCAGCCGGTTAGGGAAATAGTGGCGCCGCCTCCCGATTCGCCGGGCCACGATCGAGCGGAGTCCATCGGCCCCGATCACCACCCGCGATCGGATGACCCGACGAGACCCGTCTCTATCCCGTACCACCGCCCCGGCGACTGCGCCATGCTGGTAGACCAGCTCCTCCACGGCCGTCGCTTGGTGGAGTTCTGCCCCGGCGGCTGTGGCCGCCTGCACCAGCCGGGCATCGAGAATGGTTCGGGCCACGGCCAGACCGTCGCGGGGTATACCGGCCCCCGGCACCCGGGTGAAGCTGCCGGTAAGCGCTGCCCCCTTTCCGGCGAAAACCCTGGTGCCCAACAGCGGTTGGGCGCCGGCTCGTCGTAGATCGTCGGTCACTCCCAGTTGTTCCAGCTTTCGGACCGCGGCGGGACTCAGGTACTCGGAACAAGGCTTGTCACGAGGAAACACCGCCCGATCGACCAGCAATACCTGGTGCCCCCGCGCGGCCAGTCGGGCGGCCATCGCGCTTCCGGCGGGACCAGCGCCGGCTATCAGGACATCCGGTTGATTTGGCACGGGGTGGGCTAGTGGGCTAGTGGGCCAGGAGCTCAGGGAACCAGGA
>CAZOES010000021.1:0-40947 GCA_964578865.1 uncultured Gemmatimonadaceae bacterium
GGGCCAGCACGTACGCCACCACCACGTAGTCGGCGTTGCTGCGGTGGTTCATCAGATAGACCACCACATCCCGGCGGGGGATCCGGTCGAGTGAGGCCTGGTCGGTGAATTCGATCGAAGCCTTGTAGAGCAGATTGATCAGGAGCCGGGAGAGATTGTATCCCAGCTTGTAGTAGGAGAGCACATTGAAGAACGGAACGATCTCATCGACATAGTGATTGACCCGGGCCCGCACCTGCTGTTCCGCCACCCCGTGGAGCGTGGCGTGCTCCCTGATCGCTTCTTCGACACGGGGGTCGCGAAACAGGGCTTCGCGGATCCGGTCTCGTTCTACCAGTTTGTAGCGATCGGTCCGGGCCCGGAACTCCAGGAGCACATGCTGGGCCCAGCGCTTGAGCCGGGCCCGCAGCACCGCCTTGGTGCCGAACAGAATCCCGAAGCCCAGCGCGGTAATGAGGATGGCGGTGGAGGTTCCCAGAATCCACGGGGCCACAGCCCAGAGCCCATAGCCAAGAGCCATCAGGGCTGTCCCTCTTTCGCCGCCTGAAAGGCCATTCCCTTCAATCGGGCAATCCGTATCCGGATCGGCGGGTGAGACGCGAAGATGTCGCCCACTTTCCCCTCTCGCGCCGAAAGCTGGCTGGCAGCGGGATCAACGATGCAGAGATGGGCCGCCCCCCGGGTGATCGCCTGGGTCGGTGCCGCGGCGGCGTCCAGCTTTTCCAGCGCCGATGCCAAGGCCATCGGGTTGCGGGTGAACTGGGCTCCGGTAGCATCAGCCAGAAACTCCCGCCTCCGGCTCACCGCCATCGCCAGGAACCGGGAGACCAGCGGCGCGAGCACCAGGGTGATCAGCCACAGCACCAGGATGACCAGCGCAAGCGGATTGCCGCCCTTGTTGCTGTTTCTCACCCCGCGCCCGCCACCGCCTCGGCTCACCCGGAACCCGCCGCGTACCATGCGGCCCATTCCATCCGACATCAAGGCGATGGCGCCGACCAGCGCGGCCAGCAGCGTCATCAGACGGGTATCGAGATTCCGGATGTGAGCCATTTCGTGGGCCACCACTCCCTGCAATTCATCGCGATTGAGCGTGGACAGCAGCCCCTGAGTCACCGCGATTGCGGCCTGACCCGGCTCCACTCCGGTGGCAAAGGCATTGGGATCGGCGTCGGAAACCAGGTACACCTTGGGCCGGGGAATTCCCGAAGCGATCGACATCTCGTCGACCACGTTGAGCAGCCGCCGCTGGAGCTCATCCGACGGTTGGGTGATCTCCCTGGCACCGGTGGCCCAGAGCACCCGCTGGGATCCCTTCTTCCAGGAATACCAGCAGGTTCCCCCGGCAATGAGAGTCGTGACGATTCCGATGAAGGGGACGGTGTGGCGGTAGGGCTGGCGGTTGGGCGTCTGGGGTGTGTCGGCTGACATCAGATACCAGGCGATGTCGCCCCCAAAACCGACCCAGGCGAAGAAGAGTACAAAACCGGCGACGAGCCAGAAGGATCGTCGCCGATTGGATTCTTGCTGCTCGAAAAGATTCTGGCGTACTTCTGACATAGTTACGTGAGACGTGAGATGTGAGAGGTGAGACGAAACTGCCACTGCTGAAGCATCCGTCTCACGTCTGACGTCTCACGTCTCACGTCATCTTCAGGTCGACGTTGGGCACCGCTCGCTCGCCCGCGTCTTCGATCTCCCAGAGTTCCGCGGGCGAGGCCTTGGCCATCCCGGCGACCAGATTGGTGGGGAACTGGGCCTGCGCCGTGTTGTATGATGTCGCAACGTCGTTGTAGTTCTGGCGGGCAAAGCTGACCTTGTTCTCGGTGCTCACCAGCTCTTCCTGCAACTGCTGGATGTTGGAGGTCGCCTTGAGCTGAGGATAGTTCTCGCTCAGCGCGAACAGCCGGCCCAGCGCCTGGGTCAGCTCTCCCTCGGCTTTGGCAACCTGGGCCACCCCGCCTCCACTGGCGCTCATCGCTTTGTTGCGGGCCGAGATTACCGCTTCCAGCGTGGTCTTCTCGAAGTCCATCGCGCCCTTGACGGTGTTGACCAGGTTGGGAATCAGATCGTGCCGCCGCTTGAGCTGCACATCGATCTGCTTCCACCCGTTGGTGACCTGGTTCTTGAGCGCAATAAGCCGGTTGTAGGCGCTGATCACCCACAGAGCCACTACCACTATGACTGCCAGCAGCACGAAGCCCATGACCGTTCCTTGCGGTGGGGAGGAAACGAAAAATAGTGGAACGGGGAGCCCGGTGGGGCTAGTGACGAGCGCCGAGTCCTTCGAGGGCGTGCCGCAACGCCTCGGCGATCGCTTCGTCCTCCAGCGCCTCGTAGAGCGGGTGGCGTTCGTCCAGCAGCAGTTCCGCGCCGGCGCCCAGCGGCACTCGACGGCAGAGATGGCCGCGACCGCGGCGGGTAGGTGCCGATTCCGCCGCCGATGCCCAAGCCTGGAGGGCCCGGCCCACTTTGCCGCGTGGAGCCCCCTCCGGCACAGCCAGGGGTAGCTGATCGGGAGGAGGCAGACGGGCACCCAGCGCCGCGGCGACACGGCGTTCGACCACATCACCCGGGAGACCGGCCAGTTCCTTCATCAGGTGATCCAGCGTGGCTCCTTCCATCTGCTGCAGTTTGATGGCAAGGACCTGGAGCAGATGCCGGTAGCCATAGGTGGCCGCAGTACCGCGACCTTCGGGCGGACTCACCAGCTTGCGGGTCACATAGAACCGGATGGTCCGCTCGCTGGGACGGGCGCTGGCAGCGGCGTTAACCGGATAGACTGACGATGATTCCAGGATCGCACCCGCCAGCGCGGCAAGGTCACGCAGGCTCCACGGCGCCAGCGCCGCGTATTGGCGGAGTGTGGCGAGTGCATCTGGGGTGACAGCGGCAGCTGGAGCGGACACGGCGATGGTCACGGGTATTCTGGCTCGGTTCAACCGGGACGGAGAGTATGCGCCGCGGTTCAGGGGAGGGCAAGGGTACCGGTTTCGGCGTCTTTCCGCACCAGCCTGCGTCACTGGGTGACCCGGCATTCGGGGCCCGAGTGCTATCCTGGGCCCCATGTCACGCGGCACTACCCTCCTGGAACTCCTGCTGGTCCTGACGATCCTCGCGGTCCTCAGCGCCGTCACTTTGCCCGCTATCGGATCTCTGCGAGATCAGCTGGCGGTCGATCAGGCCGCGGCGCTGGTCGCGGGCGCCCATGCCCGGGCCCGTCTGGTTGCCTCGGTCGAGCGGCGGGTAACCGTGCTGACGCTTACGCCCGATTCACTGGTGCTCAGAGCGGTGGAAGGTTCCGCCGACACCATCGAACGCTGGCGGTCCGGGGGACCGGCGAAAGCCGGAGTCGCGGTGACCGGCTTCCCCCGCGCGATCACCTTCGCACCGACTGGAATTGGGTTTGGTGTGGCCAACGGATCGTACCGCCTCACCCGCGGTAGCGCGACCAGGCAAGTGATCGTTTCCCGCTACGGCCGGGTGCGGCAGCAGTGATGGGGTGGAGAACCGTGGTCGGAAAAAAGCGCCTGCCGGCCAGTTTACTCCCCGTCCGGACCAGGGTCCAGACTGTACTTCCGGACCTTCGCCAACAGCGTACTGCGGGCGATACCGAGCAGATGGGCTGCTCTCCGCTTGTTGCCGCGGGTGTAGGCCAGAGTACGCGCGATATGCCGTCGCTCTACATCATCAAGCGGCTCCGGTTCCACCGGATGATTGGGAGCCAACGATTCGCGGAGCATCGATTGATCGAGCCCCGGAGTGGACAGCGCCAGCATGGCCAGGTCCAGTCCGGGGACCGCCAGCGCCTGGGCAGCCTCACTGGGACTACCGGCCAACACCGGCAGATGACCGGCAGTCCGCAGCGCGTTCAGCACCGCGTCACGCCGTCCGGCATCGGTATCCAGAACCAGAATATGAGAGGGCCTCATGAGCTCACCCCCCTGTCGTCGGCGGTATGAAGTGGGGCTCGGAGGACGGCCCCTGACAAGCTTCGCTTCGCTAGAGGCAAACGCCTCTCCGCCCTCCGAGCCCCATTCGGTGACGTCGGCCACTACGCCGGGTCACACCAGTCGTCCGGGACTGCCGCCGTGGCCAATCCTGGATCCTGTCCCGCCGGTCTCACACGCGCTGGCAAACGCACAGACCGGCACTGCGGTGCGGGAGATCTTTCTGATTCAGGATGTCGAGATCAGAACCGGTGACGCCCCACACACTATCATCACCTTCGGCTTTCCCGGCGGCCGGCTGAAGAGCGCGCCGTTTTGGCCCTCAGACCGGCATCGGATCGAACATCTCCGCCGAGGCCAGGCGGTAGAAATTTCCGGGACCATCGGTGCCTGGAGAGATCGCCGCCAGCTCAATGTAGAATCGATCCGTCTCCTGCCCTCTGACAAGTCCCCCTGGGAAGTACTCCTCCCGTCCATTGGAGATCCGGCTCCGTGGTGGCGCCTGATCGACTGGTGGCGCTCAACCATCCGAGGACCCCGTCTCAGGGCCACCGTCGATCTCCTGTTCGACGATCCCGGCTTTCGCCAGCGTTTCCAGCGCTGCCCCGCCAGTCTCAGCGGCCACCATGCTAAGCTCGGTGGTCTGCTCCAACATACGTGTGAGGTCGCTCACCTTGCCGCCGCTTCCGTCAGCATCACTCCCGAGGCGGACAGCGATCTCACCCTGGCGGGGGCGTTACTGCACGATGTGGGCAAGACTGAGAGTTATACCTGGGACGGATACTTTGAGTTCACCACCCGCGGCCGGGTGATCGGTCACGTAGTCCTCGGCGCGCGGATGCTGGATCGCGCGGTCCAGCGGGCCGGATCGCCCTGCCTACCCGAAGAGCTCGACCTGCTCCACCACCTGATTCTGTCGCACCACGGGAAACTGGAATTCGGCTCACCCATTCTCCCGCTGACACTCGAAAGCGAGATCCTCTGTCACGCTGATCTGACCAGCGCGAGGGCGGCAAGTTTCTCCGGGGCGCTCAATACTCCCGAGTTATTCGCCGAAAACGCGGCTTTTTCCTCTCAGACCGTCCGGCAGCTCGACCAGCGCCGGATCTGGCGCTACCAAAGTGACTGGGGATGCGTCCCACACGCATAAGGGCGGTCCACAGGACCGCCCTTAGCATCGAGACTACGAAATTGTCGGCCAGCCACCAGGACCGATCCGTCTGTCCGGCGGCCGAGGAACCTCGAGCTCCACTAACCATTCAGCATCGCTGCTCATATACTGGACGCTAGCACCTCCCCTGCCTGCGTCAAGACCCGGAACGCGAAGCGGCCGCCGAGCTCGGGGGCTCGGCGGCCGCTTACCACGTCGACTGTCTGAGGGCGGAGCTTGCGCCGCCGTTCTTCTCTAACAAATCGCCGAAGGTTGTTTCCGCCTCTGGTTATGAATTGTTAGGCCTCAGCATTGATCCCCAGGCCGGATGGCCGTCCCACCTGGTTCGTCTTCGTAAGCGCTGCGACTCGGGTCGGGTCGCGGACCGACCTTTCGCACTGCACCCCGAGGCGCCAGATCGGGGCGGGTGAAGCACGCGACTGGCCTCACCTGCCTGGACCGGGGTGATCACCGGGATCGCGGACCGCCTAAGCCCTTGCCGACGTCGGCAGTCTCCCCCGAATACCCGTCCAGACTCGCTGAACGGCCGCCGGTGGAGCGAGAGGCCCCACCACGTATCCGCCCTGCGGTTGAGGCTAAGATAGGACTCTGGAGAAACGCTGCAAGTGCCTGTCTTTATTCGGCTTACGCCACTCAAAGTGGGTAGAATGTGGATAGTTAACCAACGTGGATATCTCGACCTAGCCCACCTCTCCACATCAATGTGGATTTGTGTATCCACAATTCCCCACAGAAAAACCAAAGGGCGACCCGCCTGAGTCGCCCTTCGACAAACCGAAAGCCCTCGGGTTTACGGGGTCCGCGGCGGTCCGCCAGATGGGGTGGCCCCGGCGCCGTTGAGATTGGGCCAGTACTGCTGATCGAAGGCAGCCCTGAAATACTGGGAAGCGGTAGGCCGGTATTTCTGAATTGCCACCTGTACCTGCTTCCCTCGGCCGATGCCGTATCCCCTCAACTCCTCAGATTTGGCTGGATCGGACAGCGAGTTGAACTGGCCCACGCAGGCCTGCAGCTGAATTCGCAGGGTATCGAGGGCCTTGTCGAGGGTAAGCCGCAGCCCCTTGGGATCGGGATCGGGGAGGGCGCCCCGGGACACCACCCCGCGGGTGGAGTCGGTCTGGCTCAGCGCGGCGGCGCAGCGTCGGGCCATGATGGTAGCCCGGGAGCGCAGCGCTGCGTCGCTGGAGGTGGCCAGGTCCCGCGCGATCCGGGCGGAAGCTGCTTCCACCAGCTGCAGGGAGTCGCGAAGCCGGTAGAGGGAAGTCCGCACTACCATCTGGGCTTCGTTGAGTTTGGCCTCGGGCTGCACCACCATCTGGGCCGAGAGACCACCACTGCCCGCAAACAGCGTCGCGAGCAGGAGAAGAGAGGTCGCCTTCAAGATTCTAGTCCTACTTCGATGTAGCGGTAGTTAGGCTCGCCGTCGAGCACGGAGAGCAGACACCCGGCGCTGGAGGCGGCGAACCAGCCGCCCACCAGAGTACGGGGCATATCGAGTTCACCCAGGATCGAGCCCATCCAGCGGCGCAGGTGACGCACCTCGGGAGCCCGGCGCCCCAGGAGGGCCAGCAGCGCACCGGTGCCGTTGGTGGCCCGAAGAAAATGGGCCAGGGCATGAGCCCGCTGAGTGAACTCGACCGCTTTCACTCCCGGCTCGTCGAACAATACCTTGCCTTCGAACACATCCATCGGCGGAGCATCCAGCCGGGGCCCCAGATAGATGTACTGCCGCTGGCCTTCCACCTTCCGTTCGATCACCGCGGCTGCAGTCTCCCCGGTCAACCGGGCGGCGTGCAGCAAATCTTCATCCGGTAGAACTCCCACCGCCTTGGTCCACTCCAGCGCCGCCAAGGCGATTTCCAAGGGGCAGCCAACCGCGTCGTCGAAGGCCACGATTCGTGGCGCCTCGCCGGCGCGGAGGATGAAGTGCGACAGAGCTTCGGCCCGGTCGGTGAAGCTCCGAACCGAGACGGTCTGGGGATCGGTCATGAGGGAGAATCTAAGGGAAGGTGCCGCTTACTGCAGGCTGAGAGCTGAAAGCTGAGAGCTATGGGCTGGGGCCCATAGCTCTTAGCCCTTAGCTATTAGCCACTTACGGCGTCAATTCCGACTTCGCATCAACCTTCACAATCCAGAGCCCCGAGTTGATGTCTGGAACGTAGATGTAGCCGTCCCGATAAATCGCGCCCCAGGCATTGGCCGCATTGGGGAAGAATCCCTGCTTGTCCCCGGTTACGACATGAGCGATTTCCCGGCCCTGGGCCTGAAGATCTCCCCGCAGTTCTCCCGAAATATCCAGCACCCGCAGTCCACCCTGGTAATCGCCCAGGTAGAGTGTGTCGCCGGCTACCCAGACGTTATGGGTACCACCGTCCTTGGGCTCGTAGTGGGCCACTACCCGCGGACTGGCGAGATCAGACACATCGATGACGTGGAGCCGGCCATAGGCGCGGC
Source organism: uncultured Gemmatimonadaceae bacterium (assembly GCA_964578865.1). GTDB lineage: Bacteria > Gemmatimonadota > Gemmatimonadetes > Gemmatimonadales > GWC2-71-9 > JADJOM01. Next base: position 7,576 of record CAZOES010000021.1, read on the forward strand.
CCAGCCCAATCACTCCACCACCTTCGGTCGGACGCGGCTTGGCGGAGAAGACTTCGTCTCCCACGAACACGTACTTGCCGGCCCGCCATGCGGTGTGAGTTCCCCGGATGAAGCCCGGGCCACCCACCGCCTCCACATCGCGGTACAGCGCGTTGAGATCGTACTTGAGCTGGCTAACCAGCTTGGGATTCTCCGGGCTGCCGCCCTTTACTCCGTTACCGACATCGAGAACCACCAGCCCGTCATTCCAATAGGAGAGATAGGCCAGCCCATCCTTCACATCGATGTCGTGCAGGGTCCGGCCGGCCGAAGGACGGGGGGTCTCCCAGCGGGCCACTTGTTTGGGCTTGTAGGGATCCCGAATGTCGATGACCCGCATCGAGCCGGTCGCGTCGTCCGTCAGGTAGACGTAACCCTTGTAGATGTAGGTCGAGTGAACTCCGCCGGTCACCGTCTCGGTGAACTCCGCGATCTGCTTCGGGTGAGCCGGGTCCTCGAAGGAGAGCACTACGATTCCGTTCTTGCGGCTGGAGGCGCCTTCCCGGGTGAGCACACCGTACTTCCCATCCTCGGTGGTCATCAGGTCATTGATAGTCCGCGCATCTACCACCACGGAGTCGGTGATGACCGGCCTGGCGGGGTTGGAAACATCGATGGCATAGGCCCGGTCACCGATGGTGGTGATGTACCCGTGCTTCCCATCGGGGTGGAGCCAGAACTCGGCGGCCGAGAACTTGAGAGGCAGGCGCCCGATCAGTGTGGTTGGGCGACGGACATCCCGGGGCCGAACCGTGACCACCGTCTCCGCGGTCTTCCCGGCGAAAGTGGCGTAGACCCGGTAGGTGCCGGGTTCGTCGGCCACGAATCCGGCGTCGGTAACCGATCCGCCACCCGAACTCACCGACCATTCGGGACGGGCATCGGGCACCGACCGGCCGGCCGCACGAGCCGAGAATTTGATCGGCACCACGTCGCCGGTGCGGGTCTCGATCGTGGCCGGCTCGAGCGCGACCTGGGTCACACTGTTAGGCACCACCGTCACCGGCTGGCGCCAGCTGGCCCGTCCCGCGGTGGCGCTGATAGTCGCCTGCCCCGGTGCCTTGGCGGTGAGCCGGCCATCGTTCGAGACTGCGATCACGCCGGGCCGATCGGAGGTCCAGCGGACTTGGTCGTAGCGACGGTCGTCGTTGGCAGCGAACGGAGCCGCGTCCAGGGCGAGCGACTGACCGACGTAGAGCCGGGTGACCGCCGGACTCACCACCAGCTTGGTGGCCGGCTGCGGCAGAATGGTGACCCGGCCGAATGCGGTGGCAGACTTTCCACCCGCATCCGGGCGCACCATGGCGGTGACCGTGACGGTACCAGTCGCACCACCGGTTACCAGACCGGTTGAATCGACCGACCCCTCGAAGAATCCACCAGCCGCGAACCAGCTCACCTTGCTCGCCACCACCCGGCCGGCGGAGTCATAGCCGACCGCCTGCAACCGGATGGTATCTCCTACCAGCACGGCAGCCTCGGCCGGCTGAACTACGACTTTGGCGATAGGGGATGAAAGCGGCTTGGGAGGAGCCGGCGTAGGCGGTGCGGCCGGCTGCTGCAGGGCCGCCAGAAGGACGGGCAACAACATGAGAGCCTCTGGTTAATGAAGGAGCGGGCGGGGAATCTACCGGGGCCGGGCCGGACCGTCACGGGGGCGGGATCGGTCAGATTGGCTGGCTGGCTTCTTGACAGATGCCTGACTGGGCTGAACCTTATCGCCATGGTAGCTGCAATCAGCCGCCCTCTCCAATAATCGTCACAGCGACTTGCCGCCTGGTCGGCTTGCCACGACCGGCGTTTTTGCTTTGCCCCGGCCATCCCGGCCGGGGTGTTTTCCGGAGCCGGTGAGCTCCCTCTACCGGAGTAAGAAGCAATGGCGAAGGGTACCGTGAAGTGGTTCAACGATGCGAAGGGATTCGGCTTCATCGCGCAGGAAGGTGGCAAGGATGTCTTTGTTCATCACACTGCGATCATGATGGAGGGCTTCCGGTCCCTCGCCGAGGGTGATGCGGTGGAATTCGACATCGTCGAAGGCCCCAAGGGTCTCCAGGCGTCGAACGTCCGCAAGGGCTGACCAGCGAACCGTTCGCCTTATCGCCCCGGAGCGTGTGGGCCAGACCTGCCCGCCTCCGGGGCGCATCGCTCCGCCAGACTAGAGACCGTCAGTCGGAGCGGCGATATTCCCACCATGCGATATCGCTCGCCCATTCTGCTGCTGACTCTGCTCTGTGCGACCGCCCCGGTCGCGCCAGCTCAGTCCGCTCTGCCCCCCCTCAGCTTTCTCGGGTTCGAGGCTGGGGCCAGGCTCGACGTGGTAAGCCAGCAGGTTCAGGCCCTCGGTGGCAGTGGCTTGCGCTGCGACCGCTCCAAGCGGGACCGCAGTGTGGCGGAGTGCCGGGCCACTCTCTTCGATCCAGTCTGGAGCCGGCCGGTTTCTCTCTGGCTCTCATCCATGGACAGCGCCAGCGGGATTCTCACCCTCTCCGGCCCGGTCACCGGGGAACAGCTCGACGGATGGAAGAATGAGCTGGAGTCGGCTTTCGGCGGAGTCGGAGCCAGGGTGCAGGGACCCCAATGGATGCTGCAGTGGGTGAGACAGGGCCGGATGATGCGGCTGACCTGGCGGGTCGATAACAACGCCAAAGTCGCTTCGGTGAGTCTGATCGACGGGTTCGTACTGGACGACTGGGGTCGCCGGCGCGACGCAGAGCCTCCCCCTCCCCCGCTCAAGCCGGCGCGCGACACTTCCAGGAAGACCACCCAGCAGCCGGTTGCTCCGGTGCCGGTCCCGGCTATCGAGCAGCCATCACCGAGATAGCCGGATCAGGAAGCTTCCTTCTCCATCCTCGAGTTCGAAGGCCGCAACCAACCGTCCCTCATCCTTCAGCCGGCGGAGCAGGCTGCGTACCCGGGTGCGGATCCGCGCCTGCCCGCCCGAGGCCCCCCGTCCCGTTATCAGCCGCACCACCGCCCCGGGGCGCGCCCGGCACTGCGATTGCAGAAATCGCTCGGCGTTGGCGACCGCCTCCCACACGCTTTGACCATGCAGATCAAACTCCGCTGCTGGCGGGCCGACGACCCACTCACTAGGCTTCATCTGACCTCATAAAAGCTTTCTTCATAACCGGAGTCGTCCGTGCATTCTGCCCGGCGCGGGTTGTACCAGCGATGATCTTCTCGAGTCTCCGCCGTATCAATTACGGGGCCGTGGCCTGTTCGGTGGGTTTGATCTCCGGAATGGCCGTCCTCTCGATCATCGCACTTCGGCAAATCACCCGTCAAACCAGCGAAGACGTCGAGGCTCTCCAGCGAGGGACCACCCTCGGCAGCATCCTGGTCTCCTCGGTGCTCACCCAGATCGGCGCCGCGGAAGAGTATCTCACTACCCCCAGCCCCGCGGTCAAAGCCGAGTTCATCGCCAACGGCGATTCGGCCTACGTATATCAGGCTCAGCTGCGGGATCTGCAGCACCTCGACGGCGGCGACCGGCGGCTCATCAATCTGGTGGCCTCGACCCAGGCCGAGCTGGAAGTGGTCTACGCCACCGCGCACGCTCTGGCCGATCTGGGGCGGATCGGCGAGGCCCGGTTGCTGGCGGCTCGAGCCAAGACCGCAACCGACAGCCTGGTCGGAACCGTACGCGAACTCAGCACCGAACAGGGCCGGCACGCGCTGGAGCGCTCCGCGGTGCTGCGCTCACGAGCCGCGTTCTATCAAAAGCTGCTGGTGATCGGCGCCTTTCTCGCTCTGATTATTGCGATCTCTGCCGGAGTCGCGTTCGTTCGGGTGATCGACCGGCAGATGGCCCGGCTCACCGCTTCGGCCGAGCGGTTCGGAGCCGGCGATCTTCGGCCGGTCCGGTTGGGAGAGATGCCGGACGAGTTGGCCCGGCTGGCGCACGCCATGGATGATATGGCTTCCCGGCTGCGCAATCTGGTTGGCGCGGTGGTCAAGGAGTCGCAACAGCTGGCTGCCAGCGCAGGAGACTTCTCGGCCATGAGCGAAGAGATCGCCGCGTCCAGCGGGCAGATCTCGGCCGCGATGCTGAAGATCTCGGGTGGCGCCGAGCATCAGGTAGAGGGCATGAACCAGGCCGACCAGCTGCTGAGCCGGCTGAGAGAAACCTCGGGAAGCAACGCCGATGCCTCTCAGCGGGTGGTCCGGCTGGCCGAAGAGATTCGCCGCACCGCGTTGCGCTACCGGGGCGATGTCGAAGCGGCCCGCAGCACCCTGCTCGACGTTCAGAGCGTGGTGCAGACTTCTTCCCAGCAGGTCCGCGCGCTGGTGAACCAATCGGAGTCGATCACCGCCTTCATCGATCTGATCAAGCAGATTTCGTCCCAAACCAACCTGCTGGCCCTCAATGCGGCAATCGAGGCGGCCCGGGCCGGAGAGCATGGCCGGGGTTTCGCGGTGGTCGCGGAGGAAGTCCGTCAGCTGGCCGACTCCAGCTCCAAAGCGGCGGAGGAAGTCACCAAGACGGTCGACTTCATCAGGACTCAGGTGCGGGAGGTCTCCGAGACCATGCAGGTCGGCAACACGAAAGTCGGGGGCATCGGCTCAGTCGCCCAGGCCGTGATGCAGGGACTCGATGCGATCGGCACGGCCGTAGGCGAGGTCCAGACCGCCGCGGCCGAACTCGCCAGGTACGCTGAAGAGAATCGAGATGTAGTGGGGGACCTGGCAGGAAAGACGGTGCTGGTCTCCAAGGCGGCGGCGGAACACGCGTCTTCGAGCGAAGAAGTCTCTGCCGCGGCCGAAGAACAGAGCGCCTCGACCGAGGACATGGCTGCCTCTGCCGGGGCGCTTCTGGATGCCAGCACCCGACTCAGCAAGCTGGTCGGGGAGTTCAAGACCGACTAGTTACTTCCGCTTCTTGGGGGCCTTCTTGGGTGCGGCCTTGGGCTTGATCTTGGCCTTGGTCTTGGTGGCCTTGCCCTTCTCCGCCGCTTTCTCTGCTCGACGCTGCGCCGCCTCGCGAACCTCGATCAACACCCGGTCGCCCTCTTCCTGACCAACCAGGCCCCGCCGGGTGGCGTACTTGATCAGTTCCTCGGCATCGGCGAGCTGGAACTCGCCGACCCGTGCAGCTGCCCTGATGATGTTCAGGAGGGCATCGGCAACCGGGCTCCGGAGCACGTTGGCGATACCCGGCAGCGTCTCCAGTAGCGTCGAAATCTGGGAGGCGCCTAGTTCCGAAGCCAACCCACCCTCCTGGTCCAGTGCGGCAGCCCCATCGGCATTCGCCGGGGGGCATGTTGGGCGGCAACGTACCACGCAGCCCGTAGTGAGTCAAGAATTTGGCTGAGTAGTAGTAGATACTACTGACTTTGTAAGCGTTTCCCGCCACTCGGCATAGAGACAGGGGGTCAAGGCTCTCGGCCCTGACCCCCTGTTTTGCCACTGTCTGATCAGTCCTAGAACGAATAGCGCAGCATACCGGCCAAGTCCCAGCCGAACACCGAGCTGCTCTCAGCTCCGTCGGTCGCGGTGATCGATCCGAAATCGACCCGGCCCGACGGCACGAAGGCGATCGCCGGAGAAAGCTGAATTCGAAGCCCGGTGCCGGCGCCGAAGAGACTTCCCTTGCCGCTTTCGGGGCTCCACAGACGGGCTTCTACCATCGGTTCGAACGACATCTTGGTGCCCATCGGGAAACTACCGCTGACGCCACCGGCAAAGATGTTCTCTTTGGCGCCGAACCCGGTGGTGGAGGAGGCGACCCGGTGGTAGTTCCAGGCGTATACCGCCACGCTGCCGCTCCCCGCAGGAGAAACCAGACTGGCGTCGATCAGGAAGCGGTTGCCCGGGGAATAGGTTGAGCTGCCGGTACCGCCTACCGCCCCATCGGTAAACTCATCGTTGGAGAAGGTGCTGAAGGTGCCTCCGAAAGTCAGCCGGCTGCGGCCCACCAGTCGATCAACCCCGAGGCGGAACCGGGCTTCCACACCGGGCTTGTAGTCGATCTCTTCAACCGCGGTGTCGCTGAACGGCTGGTATTCGGCACTCCAGCGGACACTGGCCGCCAATCCGACGTTCCAGGTGCCCAGAGTGGTAGCCGCGGCCAGCCCGGGAGTAACCGAGGTGCCGCTGCCATAACTGTTCACCGGGAAGAGCAGGAAGTTGGACGAAGCACCGGCTGCAGTTCCGAATTGCGCCTGAGTAGTGGTGTTCTTCCCAGTCGGAAGATTCACTACCACACTGGCAACCACCGCGTCGGCCCCGAAGGTGTAGGCCAGACGCAGCTGGGTGTCGGTGAGGCTGGAGAAGGTATCGTCGCCCTGGTCGCTCTTCACGTTGGTACTGGCGTACCAGGTGCCGATGTCGAAGGAGAACCGCCGGCCCAGCGGCACCGCCACCGCGATTGGCACCGCAATCTGGCGGACGTGATCGATGGGGGACTTGCTGTCGAACCCGTACTGCCGCACTTCCACTCCGGTCACGGCGGAGGGAGTGGGATACAGGTTGGTCTGCCCAGCGAGCGCGGCCGGCCATGCGGCCAGCAGCATCGCGGCCCGAGCCGCGCGAAGAGTAGGCGAGGTCATGGGCGTGGGGCGATGAGCGGACGAGTGATGATGATGATGATGGTTCCGATCGGCTGGCAATTGCCCGCGCAATCGGTGCCGGTTGCTTCAGGCAGATTGGGCCGGGTCGTCGGAGTACGAGACACCGGAGCCGGACCGGTGCGGCTGATCACCGTGCCACCAGTGCTCGGGCTGGTGTTCAGCACTCCGTCTCGCAGCACAGCCCAGCGGGTGTCGGAACCGCCGGCGCCCTGATCGCCGCCACCGCCCTCAGAAGTATTGCCGGCGAGCTCGGACGCGGAGGTCTGCTGAGTGGTTGCCACGGTCGCCGCGGCCGCCTGCTTGTCCTTGGCCGCGCGGAAATTGGGATCCCGTGCCACCGCCGCCGAGTAACTCGCTTCCGCCGATTTCCAATCGCCTCGATCCTCGGCCTCCAGACCGCGGCTGTAGGCGAGGAAAGCCTGCAGGTCGGCGGTGGGCCGCTCACTCAAGGCTCGCTGTTCGGCCGGCGAGAGCGTGATGCCCATTCCCTGAATCATGGACATCACCACTTGCTTCTGCATGGTGAAGAGCTGCTGCAACTGATCGGAGGCGGTGCCGCTGGCGACTACACTGGCGTTGGACGCGTTCACCATCGAAGCGTCCAGTTTGATCTGACTGCGGCCTGGCACATCCTGCAGCGAGCCTTGTACCACTCGAGCCGCCCGCAACATTCGGCCGGAGCGGGCACCGGTACGGGGATCGGTACGGTTGGCGTCGGAGAGCGCCATCTCATCGACCAGGGCCTGGACTTGCTCGCGCTCCAGCAGCCGGAGCCGGCTGATCTTGGCCAGATCGCCCACCATCAACTGAGTCAGACCCCGACCCACCGGAGCCAGATCGGCGTTGCTTCCCACGTAACGGAAGGGAAAGACGGCGACGGTGTTTTCGGTGGGAGGCTGACTGGAAAGCCGGGACTCATCGGCCAGGGCCGCCTTGGCGGCCGCCTGCAGCTCTTTCTTGGTCAGCAGCGTGAGCCGGTCCTGGATTTCGGCTTTGCGTTTCGAGTCGGTAGTCTGAGTCGCGGCCCGGGTGTAAGTCGCCCGGGCTGAGTCGAGCTGTCCCAGCTCTTCGTAGCTCAGACCGAGATAGACTCGGGCCGGATAGTTGGATTCGCCCAATGCCAGCGCGCTCCGCAGCACATCGCGGGCTTTGTCGTACTGCTTGGCGTTGTAGTAGGCGATGCCGACCTTGGTCGCGAGACCCGCGTCCCTGGGATTCTTGGCGTAGTCGGCTTCGAGCGAGGAGACATCGGCCGGTCCCGGTTGTGCCGGCGGAGCTCCCCCGCCGCATCCGGTTGACAACACGACTCCGGCGGCCAGAAAAGTGGCCCATTTCATGGTGCGCATACCGTCCCTGATCGTGGGGGAGGTGGGAATAACCCAATGTACCGGTCGCCACCGGATTGGGAAGAGGGGGGCACCCAAAACCCCACCCCATCTGTACTTATGTCACTCGACGATCAACAGACCCGCCATTCGATATGACATGTGGGTCAGTTCGAAAAACCGGTAACTACCCGGCGACAAGGCCGGCACCGTGAGCCGGAATCGGCTGCCTGAATCGGGCAGCACCGGCCCCCGCAACTCGCCGCGGGGACGCGACAGTGCAGCGGCGATGAGACTGCGGCTCCTCGGGTCCAGATCGGCCGGTTCGAACGCCACGGTATACGGTGCTCCTGATTCGGCCCTGAATTCGACCACATCACCGGGTTTGACCGTCAATCTCCCAGGAGAAAAACGGTAAACCGTGCCGTCGGACGACCGAGTGAGCCGTATTACCTGTGTCTGCTGGGCCGAAAGGGTCCCGGCGAAGCCGAGCAGAACTGCGAGCAGCAGAAGACGGGCCACGTTTGCGCCTCACAGAAGCGGGACGTACATTGATTCTTCGGCGGTATGGCGCATTGCGCCGATATTGCGCGCCGGAAGGGCGGCCCCGTTGGGACGTCGCGGAATCAAAGAGTATCGAGCTGGCGAGGCTCTCGTCTTGATCGCGGCCGACCGCGACCAGAAGCCTCTGGTTTGCCCCACCTGCAACACCCCGAGCGTCGAGCGCCATCCCAAACGTAACGACCAGCCTGCCGGCCGGGTGACCCTCACCTGCCGTTCCTGCGGCCGGGTCGCGTCCTATCTGGAGCGTGGGACCGTGGCATCCCCCGAAGAGCCTCGCCGAGCATAATCAGGCGGTCCTTCTTACGTTCCACCGCAATGCCCTCCCCGACATTCCTGATCTTCCTGACGGTCTTCATCGACCTGATTGGCTTTGGCATAGTCTTGCCGCTGCTGCCCAGTTACGCAGCCGCATTTCACGTGAACGATACGGCGATCGGGATTCTGGTCGGCAGCTTTTCGCTGATGCAGTTCGTCTTCGCCCCGTGGTGGGGCCGCTGGTCCGATCGGGTGGGGCGGCGGCCGGTGCTGCTGGTGGGATTAGGGGGAAGTGCAATCTCGTATCTGATCTTTGCCCTGGCCGGCAATTTCTCGCTGCTGCTCCTTTCCCGTGTGGTGGCCGGTGGGATGGGAGCCACGGTGAACGTGGCCCAGGCCTACCTGGCCGACGTGAGCCTGCCGGAGCGTCGAGCCAGTGCGATGGGCCTGATCGGTGCCGCGTTCGGATTAGGCTTTGTGGTGGGGCCGGCCGTCGGTGGAGTAAGCAGTGCACTGGGCGACGCGGCACCCGGACTGATTGCCTCGGGTCTCAGTGCGATCAACCTGCTGATGGCCTGGCGCTGGCTCCCGGAATCACGGCCCTCATCCTCGACCATCGCCCTGCCGGTGGCGCCGGTCCATTGGACCCGTTACCTGACGGCTTTCAGCGCGGTCTCCTTCTCCACCCTCTCCTTCACCGTGCTCTATGTGGTCTTCCCGCTGCAACTGGAACGGGCGCTGGGATACGACCGCCATCATTCAGCGTACTTCTTCGTGCTGATTGGAGTGGTGAGCGCGATCATTCAGGGCGGATTGATCGGCCGGCTGGTGGGAAGATTCGGCGAGCGGGTGTTGATCGGCTTCGGTGGTCTGGTCATGGCTGCCGGGATGGCGATGCTCCCCCGGGTGATGGTCGCTCCCGGCCGACCGGCGCTGCTGCTGGCCGCACTGGCCATGATCGCCGCCGGCTCGGCGATGATCGCGCCGAGTTCGGCGTCATTCGTGAGCCGAGTGGCATCACCGGATGAACAGGGTAAGGCGCTGGGGTTACTGCAGAGCGTGGCGTCGGTGGCGAGAATCGCCGGCCCGGTGATCGCCGGGGCGGCAGCGACCCGATTCAGTCCGGGGGCGGCGTTCTATCTGGCGAGTGGTGCGGCCGCGCTCGCCGGTCTGAGCGCGGCGATTGGACTCATCTGGGTCTCGAGAAAATCCGTCCCCACCGGATAGCCGACAACGCGGGCAGCATCTTCCAGCTGGAAGGATCGTAGCTGTAGTAGATGATCAGCGGGGTACCTCGGACATTGGCCCGGGGCAGGAATCCCCAGTAGCGACCGTCGTACGAGAGGTCGCGGTTGTCCCCCATCATAAAGAACGAATCGGCGGGAACCACGATGGGACCCCAGTCCTGGAGGTCCGGTGTATATCCCGTGGTGTCACGCCCGACCAGGTGGCGGATCTGCCAGGAGCGCATTTTCAACCGATACTCAGACGACTCCGACTTGGTCGGAATGTCGTGCCGGACGTAGGGCTCATCCACCTGCTGGCCGTTCCGGTACAACATCCCCTGCCGCATCTCCAGCGTGTCACCGGTCATGCCGATCAGGCGCTTGACCACCTTCAGGCCTTCCTCCTCAACCGAATCGAAGACCAGCACGTCATTTCGCTTGGGCTCGCGGAAGGCGGGAAGCCGCTTGCCGATGAGCGGCACTTCGGCGCCGTACACCGCCTTGTTGACGAACAGGAAATCTCCGATCAGCAGGGTGTTCTCCATGCTGCCGGAAGGAATGCGGAAGGCTTCGACCAGAAAGGTGCGGAGCAGCAGCCAGACCACCACCGCCACGCAGATCGACTTGGTCCACTCCCACATGACCTGGCGGGCGGTCGGCGGGGGCATTGTGCTATCGCTCATGAGCCATCTGGGTCAGGGTCAGTAAACGGACGCCCGGCACTGTGCCGGGCGAGTCTTCGATCCGCACCTTCCCCGCATCCCCCGCTCAGTGAGGGACGGTGAGCAGCCGGCGCCAGCGTGTCGCGGTGAGGACCGGGAGCGGCCGCCAACTCGCAGGATCGAAGCTGTAATAGATAACGAGCGGGCTGCCGTGGAGATTCCGCCGGGGGAGAAATCCCCAGAAACGGCCGTCGTAGGACAGGTCCCGATTGTCACCCATGACGAACAAGGACTCGGCCGGTACTACCACCGGGCCCCAGTTGTCGCGGTCGGGACGATAGGGCACCGGGTGAGTTCCCGCCAGTCTCGGCTCCTGCCAGACCCGCATCTGTTCCCGCGCGGCCATCGGATCGGCCTGATCGGGACGCTGCCGAACCACATACGGCTCGGGGACGGGGGATCCGTTCCGGGAAAGCTGCCCCGCCGTCATGGACAGGGTGTCCCCCGGCAGACCGATCACCCGTTTCACCACCTCCAGCCCGGCGGTCTCCACTGAGCCAAACACCACGATGTCGCCGTGACGAGGCTGGCGGAGGGCCGGCAGTCTCATACCGGTAAGCGGGACTTCGGCGCCATAGAGCGGTTTGGAGACAAAAAGCACGTCACCCGCAAAGAGAGTTCCTTCCATACTCTCCGAGGTGACGTGAAAGGCCCGAACTACGAAGGTACTCAGCAACAGCCACACCACCCAGGCCACCGCGATCGCTTTGATCCATTGAACCACTCGGCCGCGCGGGGTGGGTTCGGCTGCTGTGCTCATGGTATCCAGTCCGCGATGAAGAGATTGGTCTCGCCTTCCTTACCGTTACGGTTGGAGGCCCAGACCAGCTTCTTACCATCGTAACTGAACATGGGGAAAGAGTCGAAATCCGGGTGGGTGGTGACCTTTTCCAGACCGGTCCCGTCGGGGTTGATCAGGTAGAGATCGAAGGCCCCGCTGCGGGGATTCTCGTAGTTGGAAGAGAAAATGATCTTCTTGCCGTCGGGGGTGAACACCGGGGCGAAATTGGCTCCGCCCAGCGAGGTGATCTGACGGGCATTGCTGCCGTCGGCGTTGGCGACCCAGACCTCGACCTTGGCGGGGCGCACCATCCGCTGTGACAGGAGCGACTGATAGTCAGCGGTATCCGCCGCGGTCTTGGGGTAACCGGCCCGCCAGACAATCTGCTTTCCATCAGGGGAGAACCAGGCCCCGCCGTCGTAACCGACCCGATTGGTGATCCGGCGAACGTCGGAGCCATCGACATTCATGGTGTAGAGCTCGATGTCTCCATCACGGGTGCTCGTGAAGATGATCTTCTTCCCGTCCCAGGAAACCGTGGCCTCGGCGTTGTAGGCGTCGTTGTCGGTCAGCTGCTTGAAGTCGCTGCCATCGGGCTTCGAGGTGTAGATGTTCAGATAGCCGATGGGCCAGACATAGCCGTGGGAGCGATCCAGCGCCGGGGGGCACTCCCGGGCGTGCTTGAAGGTGGAGCTGTAGAGCACCCGGCTGTCGTTGGCGTAGAAAAAGCCGCAGGTGGTACGGCCGAACCCGTTGGAGATCCGGCGCAGCCCGGAGCCATCGGAATTCATCACGTATTCCTGGTCGCAGGCGCTGTCCACCTTCTCCTGGCGCTGGAAGATCAGCTGCTTGCCAGAGCGGGAGAAATAGGCCTCCGCGTTGTTGCCACCGAAGGTGAGCTGGCGAATGTTGCCCAGGTGACGCTCTCCGGGTTCGGCCGCGATCTGATGGTTGGAAGCGGCGGCCGGGGCCGGAGCGGGATTGTTGCCACCGGCGCAGCCGGCGAGGAACAGCAGGGGGATCAGTCGACGGGCAATCACGACTCAACCGTTTCGGATCTTGGGGGGCAGGAACGATACTCAGCTCCATGTGGCAGGAGGAGGGGCAGAAGTACTGAGGCCGGCCTCCGGAGTTTTCCGGAGGCCGGCCTTTTTGCCAGGCTCACACATGAGGTGGGCGCCAAGGCATGCCTTGGCGCCACCAATGCGTGTGACTAGTTGGTCTTGGTCAACTCCACCCGACGGTTGGCCGCCCGGCCTGCGACCGTCTTGTTGTCCGCGACCGGCTTGTCGGGGCCGTAGCCCTTCGCCGTCAACCGGGCCGCGTCCACACCCTTGCTCACCAGATAGTCTTTCACCGCGTTGGCCCGTGCGGCCGACAACCTGGTGTTGGTGGCCTTGCTGCCGGTGTTGTCGGTGTGGCCACCGATCTCCACCGTCACCTCCGGATTCCCCTTCAGCGACTCGGCCACCCGGTCGAGTGCGGCCTGCGACTCGGGCTTGAGAATGGACTTACCGGTCTCGAAGTAGACCCCCTCGAGCACCAGCGTTGCGCCTCCGACGTAGAGCGCCGGGCAGCCGAAGGCATCGACCTTGGTACCGGCCGGGGTGTTGGGGCACTTGTCAGCCGCATCGAGCACACCGTCACCATCGGCATCCTTGGGGCAACCGTTGGCATCGACCGCGGTGCCAGCGGGAGTGTTGGGGCACTTGTCGGCCAGATCGGTCACCCCGTCCCCGTCGGAATCCTTGGGACAGCCGGTGGCATCGACCGGGGTACCGGCAGGCGTGTTGGGGCACTTGTCGAGATTGTCGGTCACGCCGTCGCCGTCGGCATCCTTGGGCAGCGAACAGCCGTTGGCGTCGACCGCCTCACCCGCCGGGGTATTGGGACACTGATCGAGCGAGTCCTTCACCCCGTCCTTGTCCCGGTCACCATCGCGCTTGGCGCCGAACAGCAATGAGAGGCCGGCCTGGCCACCCCAGTGCCAGTTATTGTCGGCCTTCTCGATGCTGGGCAGGTTCTGATTGCCCGGGCCGAAGCGGGATTCAGGATTGAAGATGTAGTCGCCGGTGAAGTCGATGCGAATCGAGAGGAGATCACCGGTGCCGAGTCGCAGGCCGAGGAGGCCGCCGGCGCCGCTCTGGGTTTCGCGGTAGGCCTTGCGGAACAGCTGACGGGTATAGCCGCCGCCAATCAGGAAGGCGGTGTGCTCACCCATGGGAAGATTGTAGACCAGCCGCGCGTGAAGCGGAGCGGCACGAATGAAGTCCTCTTCTTCCGATTCGGTGGGGGTGTAAGACGCGTCGCCTTCAATTTCAAGATTACGAACTACGAAGATGCCCAACCGGCCGCCGATCCCGACTCGGCTGTCGAAGTTGAGCGCATCATCGAACTTGCTGTAACGTCCGAATCCTCCAATCTCGAACGCCCCCGCTTTCTGGGCGGTGGCGGGGACTGCGCCAAGCAGAACCAGCGCGCCCGCGAGCAGAAGACCTTTCATGCGCATGTAGCCTCCCCTGTGATAAGTGCAAATCGACCCGACGGCGCCGACACTAGCTACCACGAGTGAGTGAGTCAACCGTTGGAACGGCAGTTTTGTGATCTGGATCACACTAGCTAGCCGAAAGTGCCGCGAGCACTTCCGCTGCATGACCCTTGGGTTTGACCTTGGAAAATACGGTCGCGATGCGGCCATCTGCATTGATAATGAATGTGGACCGGAGAATCCCCATGTACTTCCGCCCGTACATGCTCTTTTCTCCCCAGGCGCCATAGGCTTCGGCCACCGAATGATCCGGGTCGGCCAAAAGCGTGAAGGGAAGTTTGTACTTGGCTTTGAACTTGTCGTGGGAGGCGGCACTGTCGGGTGAGACTCCGAGGACCACGGCCCCAGCGGCTTTGACCGCGCTCCAGCTATCGCGGAACTCGCAGGCCTCGGTGGTACATCCACTGGTGTCGTCTTTGGGATAGAAGTAGAGCACTACTTTCTCACCCTTCAGATCCTTGAGCGACACGTTGCCGCCACCGTCGGTTGCGAGAGAGAATCCAGGGGCCTTGTCGCCGGCTTTGAGCATGGTGTTCAAGGTTTAATGGTGCGCAGCACTGCTTATACACCCCGCCAGGTTCAAGGGTTCCGGCAGGATCAGGGCTCGACTACCACTCGAGGAATAGCTAGAGCCGACCGGAGCCGCAGGACCGGCGCCTCAGCGTTACGCCGAGCCTCACGGTCGTAGAAATTCCAGGTACCGAAGCCATCCTCCGACCCCGGCTCCAGGATGTAGGAGGCCAGAACGCCCGCGCGCTGATCAGTCGAAACATAGAACCAGCCGGCCGGCAGACTGGCAGTCCTGCTGCTCCACTGACCTGCCAGAGTCACGTTGCGGTGGCCTTCAAACACCGACTGGGCGGCCTGCACGCTGTCGATCCTGAAACTCTCCACCGTACCGGTCCAGGGCTCCGACAGCCGCTCGACCATCACACCTTGAGCCCGGAGCATCGCCGCCAACGAGACGTGCTGGGGTGGAAGCAGGTAGGCAGCTGGTCGGGCGACGCGGGCCACCGCCACGAAGCGGTCGAACACCGGCATGCGAATGGTCTTGAACACCCCGGTGCGAACCCGGCGGGAGAAACCGTTGTTGCCGTCACCATCGGCGCGGGTAATCTCGGCAATCACATCCTGATTCGTGGGTGGGGCAAAGCCGGATCGAATCCCGATCGAATCGGGCCTCCACCCGGCGCCCTGGGCGATCACCCGTTTGACCGTCACCCGCTCCTCGGCCGCGAGCGAGAGAATCTCGCGTAGAAAGGCATAGGTGGCCCGGATCCGATCCCCGAACGGGTTGTTGCTGTATCCCTCGCTCAGAATCGCGATCCGCCCGCGCATCCCCATGTTGTTAGTTCCAAAGCGGGGCCGGGCGTCGTAGGTCTCCCAACCCTGCACCAGCGAGTCGGGATCCTGATTGCGAAAATTCCCGTAGGGAAAGGTCTCGATCTTCTGGCGCCGGCGAAGCCGTTCCCGGACGGTGGGCAGGAAGTGATCTCGGCCGTAATCGTTGGCCGGACTGGAATTGGGATTGAGGCCGGGCGACCAGGTCAGGGCGTACCCGTGATAACTCCCGTTGGTGGTGTGGAGATCGATGAAGATGTCGGGCTGCCACCGATCGATCAGGGCCAGTGAGCCGCGCGTCTCCGGGGCTTCCTGTTTGACGTAATCGCGATTGAGGTTGAGACCCTGTCCGTTGGTTCCTTCTCCCACCCGGGCCGGGCCATTCTGGCCGGCCCGATTCACCTCCTGAGCCGCAAAGTGATCGTTGCCATCGGTGTTGTAGATCGGCACCATCAGGATGATCACGCTATCGAGCAGCGGCCGGAGCGAACCGAGGGTCAGGTCGCGCAGCAGCATCTGGGCAGCTTCTTTCCCCTCCACTTCTCCGGCGTGAATGTTTCCCTGGATATAAACGATGGGTTTGCCGCTGCTCACCGCGTCGGCCGGAGTGTCGACCATGGGCCGAGCGGCGATGACCCAGGGGATGCGCTTGCCTTCGGGGCTCTGGCCCAGCGTGCCGATTCGAATTCCGGCGCCGGCTCTGGTCAGCGAGTCGAGAAACTGGAGAACATCGGCGTAGCTCGAGGTCTCGCCGTTGTTGCTGCGTTCGGCGCGGGTCTGCTGAGCGGTGAGACGGACAGACGGACTGACGGACAGAGCGGCCACGACGGAAACAATGGTCGCGATTCTGCAGGTGATGCGGCGCATGTCGAGCATGGATTGGGGACACCGGCGAAGAGTGATGCACCGCACGCGGCCAGGAGATGGGCGCGGTTTGTGCTTTTGAGAGGGCGGCGGATACGCCTACCGACTTCCGGGGGCGCCCCGCGTACAGGAGGCAAACTTATGCAAGAAGCGACCTTGGGTCACCCGCGTCAGAGCGGCTTCCCGCTGGTCGACCGGCTGGGAGAACTCTGCATCAGCGGCCGGGACAGTGCAGCTTACCTCTGGCAGGTGCCAGCGGATGAAAATGTTCGGAATGAGATCGCCAAAAAGCTGGTCGAAATCCGGGCCGAATGCGACCGGCAGAACCGTAGAGAGATGAACCGGATCGTGGCTGAGCTTGACCTGGCGGTGGCCGCTTCACCCAGCCCTCAGCAGGTAGAGATACTGCAGGACGGGTTTGACCGGCTGGTAAAGCTGTGGCAGGCCGCTAAATCGGGGCTGATGTAACAGGCTTTGAGAGGTATCCGCCTGGCTTTTTCTTCTCAGCCGAAGTCAGGCGGCCCCGCCACCCAGTCCGTATGACTTTTCGCGCTTGACAACGGGTCGTCTGGCGGAAGGTATTGGGGGGTCATTTTGTCTCCCCCGACCGGACCAAGCTCGTGCGCTTCAATACCCGACGGAGTCGCATCCTCCGCCCCCTGCGTGCAGTCCTGCTGCCACTGGCCAGCCTCTGTCTCATTACCTGCGCCGAAGATCCGGTCGGCCTCGGTTCCGACCAGGCAGGTCTTCAACTTAGACCAATCTTCCCGCCGTACGCCAAAGTCGCCCCGCTGGTGATCGACCGGGTGGCGATCTTGGTGACCCGGTTCATTCCGCCGGAATCGAGTGAACTGATCTACAGCGATACGGTCAACTTCAACGTCAACAGCAATACCCTCCGGCTCAATCTCCAGATCCCCATGGAGAATGCCACCGAGGATGTCGGGATCGAGATCGAAATGCTGGCGGGGAATACCCTCCTGTTCAGTGGGTTCAGCTCGGCGACCCTGGTCCGGGGTCAGTCCCTGTCCAACGTAGACTTGCCGCTCACCTACTCGGGCCCCGGCAGCAACGTGACCAGTCTGTTGCTTTCTCCCCGCGATACCGTCCTGCTGCGGGGCCAGACGATGGACTTCACGCTCGATGCATTCGACATCCAGGGCGCCGAAGTGCCCCAGTACTACGCCCATTGGAGTCTCTCGGGTGCGGCCAGCAGCGCCCGGCTCAACGCGGTGGGACATCTCACCGCCTCTTCGGTCAACGACACGTTCTTTGTAGTGGTCGCCACCCCCAATGCGGTACTCGATTCGGCCCGGGTGATCGTGACGGACAATACCACCCAGCCGAGCACCACTCTGACCTGGACCGGCGCAGCAAGTACCGACTTCAGTGCAGCCGGCAACTGGAGCCCGGCCCAGGCACCCGGCATCAATGACAGCCTGGTGATCGGGGCGACTGCGTCCCAGCGGCAGCCTACCCTGACGACCCAGACCGTGGTTGGGGCGATCAGCATCATTACTGGCGGGAATCTCACCATCGGCGGATTCGGGATTTCGGTGCTGCGGGGCTTCAGTACCGGCGGGACCGGCGTCCTCAGCATGCTCTTTCCCAACGACGTGGTTGCGATCCAGGGCGATGCGGTATTCGACGGCGGCAATGAACTGAATCTGCTGGAGGAAGGCGCCCTGAGCGTCGCCGGCAATTTGACCCAGCGAGCCACCAACAGCGGGGACAGTTACCACCCGTCGAACAATCACCTCACGATACTGCTCGGGGCAAACCCGACCCTGAGCTTCGCCACCCCGGGACTGGTGCCGGGCACTTCACATTTCCAGGGACTGGCCTGGATCGGAAGCGGGACCCTGACCCTGGCGACCCAGGTGATGGCGCATGATGAGCTGATCATCAGCGGCACCGGTGCCGCGACTATCACCAGCAGCAATGGCTCCCGGCTGACCGTCGGCAACATCGGCTCGGTGGGTCAGCTGGCTCTGAATAACGTGCCGCTCACCATCTCGCAGACCACGAGCGGGGCGATTGACCTGGCCAACATCACCTTCCAGAACATGCCCACCAATGTCAGTCAGTTGGTGGTGAGTCACCCGGGTGGCGGCACATTCGATTTCGACAATCTGGTCTTCAGCACCACGCCAGTGGCCCCTAACGGCTTCTACATCGATGCGACGGATATCAACAGCCAGACCGACGGATTCCTGACCATCGACATGAACAGCCCCTCGCCGGCCTCGCCGGGAGCGTTCCTCCGGGTGACTGGTGGGGCGGTGGTCAACTGGCCGGCCGGCACCGCGACGACCCGCACCTGGAGCGGGGCCACCAACACCAATTGGAGTACCGCATCGAACTGGGTGGGCGGGGTAGCACCAGGTGCCACCGACAGCGCGGTGATCGTGGCGGCGACTAATTCACCCCAGGTGCTCAGCACCGTTTCGGTGGGAGCCGTGAATGTGGCGAGCGGGAATCTCGAAATCGGAGATGCGGCGCTTACGGTAGCTCGGGGATTCGCGACGACCGGAACCGGGACGCTCACGATGCAATCGGGAGCGGGGCTCGCGGTGGGAGGGTCGGTGATCTTCGCCGGCGGGAGCACTGCTGGTCTGCTCGACAATGGGACCATCACCGTAGGGGGCAACTTCACCCAGGTCAGCGGTACCAGCCCGCTGAGTTTCGCCGCCGGTCCCAACAACCGGGTGATTCTCACCAACACCCTTCCCAACGTCGCCTTCACCAGCCCCGGTGCCGCTGCCTCCCGGTTCGGGACCCTGGAACAGGGTCAAAACGCCACCGGGTTCACCTTCAACAGCAGTGTGGTGATCACCGGCAATCTCGATGGACCGGATGGATTCAGCGGCGAGATCTTCGGCACGGGTGTGTCGTTGACCCTGGCCAACGGAACCGGATGCTGTGTGGATCTCAACGGTGTGGTGTTGATCATTGATGACCCGACCGGCAATGCCAGCGGGGTGAGCGGGGTAACCTTTACCAACATTCCCACCACCGCGACGCAGCTGACCATCCGCTCGCCCGGCAACGGGTCCAGCTTCTCGGTCAGCGCCATCAACTGGCGCACCCTCTCGGCCGGTAACACCGGCTCGTATCTCGATGTCACCGATCTCAACGGCGCCACCGGGGGGACTCTGGCGGTCACCGTCAGTTCCAATGATCCGGGCAATGGACCCACCTTCACCAAGACTGGCGGAGGTGCACTGGTATTCTGGCCCGGTTCGCAGGTCAGCTGGACCGGGGCGTTCAACACCGATTGGGCGGATCCGCGAAACTGGAACAACTTGCGGGTCCCGTTCCAGAACAATCTTCTCATTCCGGCCGGAACACCCAATGCTCCGGCGGTGATCTCGTCGGTGCCTCAGGTGGGGGATTTGACGGTTGCCTCAGGACAGACGGTCAGCATCCAGAATGGCGGGACTCTGCGGAGCATCGGGAATGTGACCGCAACGGGCAACATCGTCACTGCCGGCAGTGGGGTGCTCAGCCTGGAGGGCACCGCGAAAACCGTGACCGGCAATGTGGGGGCAACGACGGTCACCGGCAGTTACACCTTGGCGGGTAACCTCACGGCCGCGGCGGGGAGCGTGGTGGATCTGGCCGGCTCGCTCAACCTTGGCGGGCACACTTTGCGGGCTCCCACGGTTTCGGTCAGCACCACTGCAGGACTGTTGGTGATGGCCAATCCAACCGACTCGCTCATCGCCACCACCGGGGTGAGCTTCCAGGGGGCCGATGAAACGGGCCAGCTCACTGCAGGGGTGATCGCCACCCAGGGAAATTTTACGGTGGGCGGAGTGATCCCCAATCACTTCATGGCCAGCGGGACCCACAAGGTGTTGCTCAACGGGTCAGGCACTCAGCAGATCGGGTTCCCCGCGGGGACTAATTCGAGATTCCAGAATCTTCAGATTGCCATCGGAGCCGGTTTGAGCGCGGCCTTGAGCGGCTCGACGGTCAATGTGGCGGGTGATCTCGCGATCACTTCGGGTCAGCTCGCCATGAACGGACGAAGGGTCAACGTGGGGGGCAACTTCTCCACCAGCGGGACCGGCGTGTTGAACATGAACAATGCTGGAGACTCACTGTTCATCACCGGCAACGCGACTTTCGCGGGTGGCAGTACGGTGGGAACCCTGGGGAACGGCGTGCTCAAGATCAGTGGCGACTTCACTCAGTCCGCGGCGACCAGCGTGACCAGCTTCTCGCCCAATGGACTGCATAAGACGATCCTGGGAGGCGCAGCCGCAGCGGATATCTCGATGGGTTCACCGGGCCTAGGCGGAACGGGATCCCACTTCCAGGTACTGGATGTCAGCTCCGCCACCGGAGGGATCATCCTCGACATAGACATGCAGGCCGATTCGCTGATCTCGACGGCACCGGCCGCGCGGATCGAGGGTCCGCTGGTGGCGCTGACCGCGAGGCGAGCCCAGGTGACTGGACTGACATTCTTTAATACCCGGTTCATTCTCGACGAACAGGGCGGGTTCGCACCCCAGACCTTCAGCAACGTGACCTTCACCGGGTACCCGGCGAACTCCACCGGGCTGGTGCTGTTCACCTTCATCGGTCCGGGTGGCGCGGCGGCCGCCAGGCCGGCTCCGGTTACCACTAACGTCAATTTCACACCGCAGCTCGGCGTCGGTGCGGCGAATTTCTACGTCGATCTGACCAGTTCGAATGGCTTCCAGGTCAATTTGACCATGACCGGATCGAACCAGGGCGCTACGGCGGGAGGCAACGGCTCGGCACTCACCAGGGTAACCCCTGCAACCGGAGTTGCTACCGTAGCCTGGCCGTAGCGCAACTCCTTCCATCACTTCGGGAAATCATCGAGGGCTCCGCTGGCGGGGAGCCCTCGATGCTTTCGATATAGATCGTCAAGACCCCGTCCGTCAGCTTGACTTTCGGTCTGTGACCGGGAGAATTGGGCTTACTCCTCCAGGGAACTACAACCCATGGGTGTGCCGTTGTCCGTCCCCCGTTCGAACGGGGCGCGCCGGTTCCTGCGCCCCGTTCTCGTCGTTTTGGCGTCCCTCGCCGTGATTACCTGCGCCGAAGATCCGGTCGGCCCCGCCATCAGCGAAGGCCGGCTCAAGGTGGTCCCGGTGTTCCAATCGAACGCGCGGCTGGCACCTCTGGCGATCGACCGGGTGAGAGTACTGGTGACCCGACCTCCGCTGGTTGAGGAGCCGCCGGAGATCGTGGTGGACGACACCTTCGCCTTCAACCTCAACAGCAATCAGCTGACGATCCGGGACATCCATGTCCCGATGCAGGAAGCCACCGAAGATGTGGTTGTCAGCCTGGAAATGCTCGCCGGCACCGTGCTGCTCTTCGAAGGCAGCCAGAACGTCACCCTGGTGCGAGGCCGCAGTACCTCACCGACCAACATTCCCATGCTGTACCAGGGGCCCGGCGCCAATGTGGCCTCTCTCACGATCACCCCGCGCGATACCACCCTGGCCCCCGGCGCCACATTCACCTTCGGGCTGGAGGCATTCGACAACCAGGGTGCCCCGGTGCCCCAGTACTACGCCAGCTGGAGTCTGACCGGCGGACCAGCCACCGGGGCCCGGATCAACGCGGTTGGCCAGCTCACCGCGCCGGCGGTGCGTGACACGTTCTATGTGAAGGCAATCAGTCTGCCCACCGGCTCCACCGATTCCACCCGAGTCATCATCGGTCCTCCTGTGACTCCGCCTCCGGTCCAGGTCATCCCCAATCCGATTTCGGCCGGGGCGGAACACACTTGCGAGATCCGCACCACGGCGACCTACTGCTGGGGCGCCAACATCGATGGCCAGTTGGGTGACGGCACTGCAACCAACCGGCTGGTGCCGACCCCGGTGTCGGGCGGTCAGACCTTCGTGGCGATCTCTGCCGGTACCAGTCATACCTGCGCGCTTAACGCCCAGGGCCAGGCGTTCTGCTGGGGCCACAACTCAAACGGTGAGCTGGGCGACGGCAGCACCACCGACCGGAACACTCCTACCGCCGTTGCCGGCGGACTCACCTTCGCCCAGATCTCGGCGGCTCAGGAGTTCACTTGTGCGGTGACCCTGACGGGTGAAGGCCGCTGCTGGGGTGTCAACTTCAGCGGCCAGCTGGGCGACGGCACCACCAACAACCGAACCACGCCAACCCTGGTGAGCGGGGGACACAACTTCGTCCGGATCACTTCGGCGGCGGAGTTCGACATCTCCTCGGATCACAGCTGTGCTATCGATGCTGCCGGGGCGGCCTGGTGCTGGGGCGACAACAGCCAGGGCCAGCTGGGCACCGGCGATCAGAACGGCTCGCAGATACCGGTAGCGGTTACCGGAGGCCAGGTGTTCAGCGAGATCTCAGCGGGAGGACGATCAACCTGCGCCATTGCCACCAGCGGCGCCGGTTTCTGCTGGGGTCTCAACTTCGGGGTGCCGCTCACCAGCCCCACGCCGGTGGCGGGTGGATTCAGCTACAGTGCGCTCGACATGGGTGATACCCATGTCTGCGCCAAAGCGACTGCGGGATGGGTCTGCGGCGGCAACGGGACCGAAGGACAGCTGGGTGATGGCAGCGGCCAGGACCAGGTGACTCCAGTCGCGCCGGCCGGCGGCAGGACCTACACGTTCGTCGCGGCCGGCGGCCGTCACTCCTGCGGCATCACCGCGACCGGCACCTTCTGCTGGGGCAGCAACAGCAGCGGTCAGATCGGCAACGGCGATGGGGAGCAGAGCTTCAACAACACTCCGGTCGCGGTTATGGGGGCGCCGGCCTCGATCAGCATTTCGGCGGGGAACAATCAGAGTGTGCCGGTGAACACCGAGGTGCCGATCCCACCGGAAGCGCGGGTGCTCGACATCAACGGCCAGCCGGTGATGGGCGCCGAAGTGACCTTCACGGTCACCGCGGGAGGCGGCGATCTCAATAATGGAGGCGGCCCGACCTACACCTTCCTGACCAACGCCGCCGGCGTTCTGTCGGTGGTCTGGACCGTCGGACCAAATCCGGGCGGCAATACCCTGACCGCACGGGTAGGGGCGGCCGGAGTCACCGGTAACCCCGTCAGCTTCACAGCGACCGGGACCACCGGCGCCGTCAATCTGCGGACCTGGCAGGGCGGTACCAGCACGGCCTGGGATGTAGCCGCCAACTGGATCCCGGCGATTGTTCCGACCATCACCGACAGTGTGGTCATCGGCAACGGAACCAATCAGCCCCAACTCACCGCCAACCAGGTAGTCGGCGCGGTGAGCATCGTGGCGGGAGGACGGCTGACCATCAACGGCCAGGGTCTGGCGGTGGCCCGGGGTCTGAGCACCGGCGGCACTGGTGTGCTGGTCATGACCAATGGGGCCGACGTGGTGACTGTCGGTGGCAACGCGTTTTTCGATGGCGGCAATGAGCTGAACCTGATGTCGGCCGGCGGCCTGAGTATCGGCGGCAACTTGACCCAGCGGGCCACCAACAGCGGCGACAGCTTCCACCCCTCAGGGACTCATATCACCCTGCTCGCAGGGACGGCGCCGGTCATCGATTTCGCCACTCCGGGTGTGGTGCCCGGGAGTTCCCACTTCCAGGAACTGGCGTGGTCCGGTGGCGGCACCATGACGTTGCTGACCCAGGCGATGGCCCATGGCAACCTGACCATCACCGGGCAGACGGCCGCTACGATCAGCAGTGCCAACGGGTCGCGGCTGACGGTGGGGAACCTGTTTACCGCCGCCGGACTGACCTTCAACAACGTGCCGCTGACGATCAGTCAGACCGTCAGCGGTGTCCTCGCGCTCAGCAACATTTCCTTCACGGCAATGCCGACCAACGTGGCCCAGCTGGTGATCACCCATCCGGGAGACGCGTCGCCGTTCAGCTTCACCAATCTGCAGTTCAGCACCGTGCCGGTGGCGCCCAACGGCTTCTATCTCGATGCTACCGACAATGATGGCGCGACTAACGGCGTACTCACGATCAACATGGCCGGTGCGGCGCCGGCCTCGGGCGGGGCGTTCGTGCGGACCACCGGTGGCGCGGTGGTGAATTGGCCCGCGGGGACCACCCGGGCCTGGACCGGCGCCACCAGCACCGACTGGAACACCGGGTCCAACTGGAACCCGGCCGGGGTTCCCGCAGCACTGGACGATGTGACCATCGGCGGGGCGACCAATCAACCGACCCTGAGCGCCGACGGCACGGCCCACAGCATTGTGGTCTCCACCGCGGGAGCGCGACTGACCCTGGGCGGCCGCACGCTCGATGTGGCGACCAGCTTCACGGTTCACACCGATGGGGTATTGGTGATGAACAACGTGAACGATGTCCTGATCGTTCGGGGAGACGCGGCGTTCCAGGGTGGCAACGAAACCGGATTGCTGACGGCGGGACAGCTGCGCCTGTTTGGCGGGTTCAATGTGGGTCAGCAGACCACGGCGTTGGCGTTCGTGGCCAGCGGCAGCCACAAGACCGTGATGCTGGGCAGTGCCCTGCAGACGGTGACCATCTGCTGCACCGCCAACAGCTCCGGCTTCCAGAATCTCGATCTCTCCCAGAGCGCCGGGATCAACATCCAGTTCTCGGGTAACGGGGTGCCGGTGTTCGACACCCTGATCTCCAAGCCTGGTGCCGGCCCCACCCCGCTGTTGTACATGCTGGGCTCGCCACTCACCGCCCGCCGATTCAACATCGACCGGCTTACGGTGGATCGGGGAACCCTCACGCTCAACGAGCAGGGGGTGGTGGCTAACCAGCAGTTCGACAATGTCACCTTCCAGAACTATCAGACCACTCAGACCCAGCTCGCAATCACCGCAGCCGGTGGCTCGCCGAGCCGGACCCTGACGTTCAATAACCTGGCCTTCATGCCTCTCTCGGCCGGCAATACCGGCCGGTACCTCAATGTCACGGCGTCGGCCCAGACCCTGGTGGTCGATCTGCTGGGTGCCAGCCCCGCGGCGAACGGGCCGACCTTCACCACGATCAACGGGAACGCTACGGTCAACTGGCCGGCCGCCAGCTCGACCTGGACCGGTGCAGCCAGTACCGACTGGAATACGGCGGCAAACTGGAGTTCAGCCGCGGTACCAGGCGTCAGTTCCAACGTAGTGATCCCGTCGGGGACGCCCAATTCTCCGCTGCTCTCCACCACCGGTTCCATCAACAGTCTGCTGGTCTCAGCCGGTGCGGTTCTCAATCTGAGCGGCAATCTGACGGTGGCCGGGAACGTTGATGTTGGGGGGACGGTTCCCGGCACCGGCACGATCACCATGACTGGCACCGCGAATCTCCGCGGCGCGGTGCCGAACCTGATCATTACCAACCCGGTAACGCTGAACGGCAATACCACCTTGTCGGGAGGGACCGCAACGATCAGCGGAGCCGCGGCCAACTTGACCCTCAACGGTTTTGGCTTTATCGCCGGGACTCTGGTGACTCAAACCGGCGGGGTTGTGACAATGACCAACCCGGCCGACTCCATGGTGGTCTCGCTCGACGCCACCTTCTCGGGCGGGAGCACCCTGGGCCGGCTGACGGCGGGCGTGATCGAGTTGCGGGGCAACCTGACTCAGAACCCCACCAGCAGCCAGAACAGTTTTACCGCCACCGGCACCCGGGTGCGGGCCATCGGAGCCGGCTCGGTCGCCTATACCCTCAACAGCAGCAGTGCTACCCTCTCCCGGTTCAGCGCCCTGTTGATCAACAAGACCGGCGGGTTCGTGGCGCTGGGCAACGTTATTACGGTCTCGGACTCGATGATTGTGGGCGCTTCGAACAGTGTCACGGTCGGTGGAACCCTGCTCCCCCGACTGCTCCGAATGGGGACCAGTTCCAGCGTGGCCGGCGGAGGCACTCTCCAGATGACCGCGGACAGCCTCTTCGTCGGGGGCGGCGCGAGTCTGGCAGTTACGACGGTCGATTTCAACGGAACAGCCCCTCAACTGATCCCGGCGATCACCTATCAGAATCTGTTGCTCAGCGGCCCGACGTCTTACAGCGTGACCGGCACGACCACGGTTGTCGGCAGCACCACCGTCAGCGGCAACGGAGCCTCGCTGGTGCTGGCTGGCCGCCGGCTCAACACCAACCTCTTCACCACCACCGGCACGGGGCTGCTGGTAATGACCAACCCGCTGGATTCCCTGATGGTGACGGGGAACGCGGTCTTCAATGGTGGAGCGGAAGGTGGCTCAAACCTGATAGACGGGACTCTCTCGATCGGTGGGAACCTCAGCCATGCGAGTAACCAATTCCGGGCCCTGGGAAATCACCAGACGATTTTCACCAATGCAGCCGCCCAGGTCATTTCCGGCGGGATCGAGCCGATCTTCAACGATCTGGTGGTGGCCGGATCGCTGACTCTCACGACCAATATCCTCATGTCGCGGGACCTGATCATGCGCACCGGCGGCACCAGTCTGGTCAGTCAAACCACCCAGACAGTGCGGGGCACGCGGAATGTGACGCTGGCGGCGGGCAGCACCGTCACCCCCACCCTGCTGGAGGTCTTCGGAACCATCACTTCGGCCGGCCTGCTGTCGCCCGCCAATATCACGTTCAGTGGAACCGGAACCATTCCCGCATCCAGCGCGAACATCGTGTACCAGCGGATCGTGGTCAGCAACGTGTCGACTGGATACACCGCCGGTGGCACGATCAACGCACCCAACGGCATGTCGGTCGCGGGATCCTTTGCGGTGGGACCGGCAACGGTGACGGTCAACGACTTCTCGACCTCCACGCCAACCGGGTTGCTGGTCATGAGCAATCCGGCCGGCGCTCTGGACATCGCCACCATCGCGTCATTCGACGGAGGTGACGAGACCGGCCTGCTCACCGCCGGTACGATCCTGGTCCGGGGCAGCATGACGCAAAGCGCCACCAACAGCGCCAATTCCTTCCGGGCTACCGGAACTCACACCGTTCAGTTCATCGGGACGGGAGCAAGTCAATTCGCCTTCGCCAGCGCGGGCTCTCAGTTCCAGAACCTGGCGATCGCTATGTCAAGCGGCTCAGCCACTGTAACAGGGGGATCGATTGTGGTGGCCGGCAATTTGAGTGTCAACCAGGGTCCGTTCATCCTCAACGGTCACCGGGTCGACGTACTGGGGAATTTCTCGATCAACGGCGCCAACTCCACAATTCGGATGCTGAATGACGCGGACAGCCTGATCGTCACCGGGACGGCCCTCTTCGCCGGAGCCAGTACCAGCGGGCTGCTAACCAACGGGGTACTCCGGCTGCAGGGCAACTTCTCTCAGAACGCAACGGTCAGCACGCTGAGCTTCGCACCCAGTGGAACTCACAAGACGGTGCTGGGTTCCGGGATCGGACACACCGTCTCGATGGGATCACCCGGGCTTGGCGCGGCCGGATCGCATTTCCAGGTGCTCGATGTGACTCCGGCTATCGGAGGAGTCACGCTGGACGTCAACATGCAGGCCGATTCGTTGATCGCGACGGCGACCGGGGCTCAGATTCTGAGCTCGGGATCGACTCTCACGGTGCGGCGGGCCCAGGTAACTGGCCTGACGCTCAACAACACCAGGCTGGCCCTTGACGAGCAGGGGGTAGCGGCTGCCGAGAGCCTGACGAACGTGAGCTTCCTCGGATTCGCGGGGATTGGGGATATCATGCTGCAGGTGCTTGCACCAGGAAACAACTTTGCGGCCCGCCCAACCATCAGCGTCAGCAACATGAACTTCCAGTCGATGCCGATCGGGGCTGGCAATTTCTATGTCGACCTGACCAGCACCAACGATCAGGCTGTCACGCTCACCATGACCGGTTCCAATCAGCGGACTGCGGTCGGTGGAAACGGACCGACCCTGACTCGTGTCACTGGATTGGGAGCCAACGTCAATTGGCCCTGAGGCTGGCTAATGAGGCTGTGTAAACAGAAACACACCTCATGTCGACGCCGAACGAAGTGAAGTAGAGGGACCTGGTTACCACTGAGCAGGTCCCTCGTCGTTTCACTCCTCGGGATGAGGTGGCTCCTTGAGGATTTTCCTATTCGGCCAGCAGCTTCCCGGTTTTCTCCAGGCCCTCCAACAACTTCTCCAGGTGTACCTCGGTAGTCCGCGGGTTCATGATCGTCACCCGCAGCACCCGCCTGCCCCCCAGCAACGTCATGGTCAGCCACCCTTCGCCGGTGCGGTTGTAGCGCTGGCGAAGGTCAAAGTTGATCCGGTCCAGCTCCTCATCGTTCCGGTGACCATCCGCCATATAGCGGAAGCAGAGAATGTTCCCCTCCGGGCGATGAATCGTCTGGAAGGCCCGGTGCCGGCCGATCATGTCGTAGAGTTTCTGGGTGGTCTCGCAGAGCCGGTCGTACAACTCTCCAATCAGCCTGGCACCATATCGCTGTAACACCAGCCATACTTTCAAGGCGTCAGCTCTTCGGGAGCACTGGAAGCTTCGGGGTCCAAGATCCCAGACCCTGGCGTTCTCCCGCCGGTGGAACAGATACGGTGCGCCCTGCAGAAAGGCATTCTCCAGTTCCCGCTCGTCCTTGAGCAGCACCATTCCGGCCGAGAGCGGCAGCAGCATGGTCTTGTGGGGATCCCAGGCCAGCGAGCGGGAGCGATGAATCCCCCATACCCGGTGCCGATGCTTCTCGGAGAACAGCGCGGTGGCACCGTGAGCGCCGTCGACATGGAGCCAGATTCCCCGTGCTTCGCACAGCCGGCCGATGGCTTCAAGATCATCGAAGCTGCCGGTGGGTGTCGACCCGGCGGTTGCCACTACCGCCATGACCGAACGTCCCTCCCGTTGTAAACGATCAAGGGTTTCGACCAGCGCGACGGTATCCATCTTGTAGTCACGGGTGGGTACCGCGATCGCATTGCGGAGCCCCAGCCCCAGCTGGCCCACTGCGCGGGCCACGGCGTAGTGGCAATGCTCGCCGTAGACCACTACCGGGGGATTGGCGCCAACCCCGGTCTCCCAGGCATCGGGCATGGCCGCGGCGCGAGCGGCTAACAACCCGGTGAAGGTCGCCTCGGTTCCCCCCGAGGTAAGTGTGCCTCCGCTCGCAGCATCCCACCCCACCATCGCACCCATCCAGCGCACCAGCCGGTGCTCGATCAGGGTGGTAGGTGGTGCCATCTCCTGCACCGCGGTCGAGTTGTTGAATGCACTGATCAGGGCCTCAACCCAGATCGAAGCCGGCAGCGGCGCCGAAACCTGATGGCCCATGTACATCGGATGAACCAGCCGGGTGACCTCGGGAATGATCTCTCGCTCGATCCGGGCCAGAACTTCCTCGAGCGGCTTGCCGGAAACCGGCAGGGGCTCGTCGAATCGCCGGGCCAGCTCTTCGGGTCCGATCTGAGTCGAAACTGGAGTCTGGCCCCGGGACGTGTCCGCCAGATAGCGGGCGATGACATCGAGAAAGAGGGCGCCGGCGTCGCGGGTCTGGTCCCGGTCCAGCTCGGCAAGCAACGGATCGTGTGCGGTCATGCAGAATAGAAACGAAAAAGGGAGGCTAATCATAGCCTCCCCGCATCGAGATCCGTGCGAGCAGGGCGCACGGCTGTGCGCGCCTGCTGCTAGGATCTCGGAATTTCCACCTCAGTAATCACCTGGGTCTTTCCATTCGGCAGCGGCACCAGACCATAGACCATGTAGGGAGAGTGATCCAGCAGATACCAGGTGGCCACCTGTGAACCATCGGTCTTGTACTCCTCCACCTTCCAGGCTTCGAACGACTTCCCTTCCACATCCACCTTCTCTACGCCGCGGATGGCGAAGACCCGGGTCTCGGCTTTCTCCATCCCTGGAGACCACACCGGCGCGCTGATGATCTTGCCGGCTTTGAATCCTACCGCCGCGGGAACCAGATCGGTGGCACCGGCAAAATAGCCCAGCTGATCGATGGTGACATCGACCATCTGCAGCGTGGTGTCGTTGGCGGTGCGTTTCTCGCCTTTGACACTGGTTCCGTCGATTCGCAGGCTGGAGTAGCCACCCTTGCTGTTGGTGGAGTGGTACCCCATCGGCGCCAGAGTGATGGCATCGTAGGTCTGGCGCAGTTCCCACTCGACACCGCCACCGTTGCTGGTTTTCCCCTTGGTCACCCAGCGATGGACCTGGCGGCCGGCCGAATCACCCACGGTGAGTTCGTTGGTCCACTCAGACACAATTGGCGCGGACATATCTCCGATTCTCACCCGCACCCGGGCGGCGTGGGGCTTATAGACCCGGCCATCGACTTCCTTCGAGCCGATCTTCAGGTGAAGGGTGTCCTCCACAGATGAAGCAGCCTGACTAGCCGGCTCGGCTCCGGGCCACCCGAATAGAGAACCACCCAGCACCGCCATTACAATCGCAGCTCGCATCCAGGCCTCACGATAAAGAGGGTACAGTATTCCCGCCGGGGCGACTCCGAGCTAGAACGATGCTAGTCGCTCTCCATCTTCCCGGCCGGGCTCCGATCGACCACGGTCGGCGCGAGCACCGCGCCCTCGAACAATCGCTCCTGCCCGCCCACCACCACCTGTTCGCCCGCTTCAACTCCGCTCTTCACTTCCACAAAACCGGGGGTCCGAACCCCGATACCCACCTGACGGCGGGTGGCTTTGCTCTCTTTGGAAACCCATACGAAGAAGGCACCCTGAAGTGGCAGCAGCGCATCTTCCGGCACCACCACTGCCTTGGGACGAACTTCAGTGGCCAGCCGGGCTTCGGCGAACATCCCGGCCGAGAGTTGCCGGCGGGGGTTAGGCACCACCGCCTTGATCAGGATCGTGCGGCCCGGCAACTGCACCACCGGATCCACAAAGTCGACCACTCCTTCGAACTCCTGCCCGCTCAGCGAAGCCACCCGAAAGGCCACCCGCTGTCCCCGTTTGAGCCGAGTCGCGAATCGTTCGGGAACGGTAAAGGCAATCCGCTGAGGGTTCACCGTTTGCAGCGCGACCAAGCGGGTGCTGCTGGTGACGTAGTCGCCCAGGCTTACATACCGCTGGCCTACAACACCGGCAAAGGGAGCCCGCACCGTTGTACGTCCCAGCCGAAGAGTGAGCAGATCCAGCTCCGCCTGAGTGCTCCGCGCAGTGGCCTCGGCCTTTTCCAGATCCGATGCCGAGGAGGCCTTCTGGGCCAGCAAGTCTCGGGTCCGGGCCAGTGCCTGACGAGCCAGATCGCGATCGGCCTCGGCTTTGGCGACCTGGGCCTTGAGCTCCTGATCGTCGATCCGCACCAGCGGGGCTCCGGCTGCCACTTCGGTCCCTTCAGCAGCGGGGATCTCGGTAATCCGGCCTTCGATCTCGGGACGCAGTTCGATGGCCTGAATGGCCTCGACCTGCCCGTTGGCCTCGATGGCATCGACCACCGTGTCGGTCCGAGCCACCGCCACCTCGACCGCACTGGGAGGCATCTCTCCACCGGCGCCCATGCCACCTCCGGCCGCGGCCTCGCCCTTCTTGCAGCCGGCCAGAGCGACCAGTCCGAGCGTCAACCACAGCGGATACTTCACTGATCGCCTCCCTGAGTTTGCAGCAGCCTGGTTCCAAGAATCGCTTCCAGCCGGGCCAGAGCCAGGCGGGCCGCATAGCGAGAACTCACCAGACCCGATTCAGCATCGGTGAGATCGTTCTGAGCCTGAATCAACTCGATCACGGTGATCGATCCCGCCTGATAGCGGGCTTGATTGACCCGGTAATTCTCCCGGGCCACCACCAGTGCGTCGGTGGCGACCAGAAAAGCGGCCCGGGCGGTCTCGTAGGTGTCGTACGCCGAAGTCACGTCGCGCAGCGCGGCCCGCTCGAGGTCGGCCCGGAATGCCCGGGCCACATCGCGGTTGGTGGTGCTTTGGCGGATCTGCAGTTCCCTCAATCCGTTGTTCCAGATCGGCAGTGTCGCTGTCAGAGTGAGGAACGACACGTTGCTGGCGTTGGGGAAGATCTTCACGTCGAACCGGCTGTGCCCGGCCGAGAGATTCAGGGTGGGGAGGTAGGCCCCCCGACGGGCTTTGAGATCCGCTTGCGAGGCCCGCTCCAATGCCCGGGCCTGGCGATACTCGGGTCCCTGCTCCAGCGCCTGAGCTACTGCCATCTCCAGTGTGATGGGGAGCGCCATCGGTGGAGCGGAGTCGAGCGGCGCGGCACCGGTGGGACCATCGATACCGACCCGGCGACCCAACTCGAGCCGGGCTACCCGCAGGGTGGAGTTCTGAATCAGCAGGGCGACCTGGGCCCGGGCCAGTTCCAGCCGTACCGAAAGCGAATCGGACTGCACCGCCGCACCAGTGGCGACTCGGGCCCGGGCGACTCTTAACGCCTCTTCGGCCCGGGTGGCCCGCTGCTCCGCCGCGCGGGACAATTCCTGACCAGCCAGCACATCGTAATAGGCCGATTCGGTGAGCAGTGCGGCGGCATACCGCTGTCTGGCCTCATTGGCGTTGGCCGCCTCCAGCTCGGCGGCAGTACGGGAGAGATCGGTGAACTTGCGGGCGCTGAAGATGTCGTAGCTGGCCGACAGGTTGAAGGTCGACGATGTACTCGATGCGTTGGCGGTGCCGATGTTGAAGAAGGCCTGGGAGTATTTGGTGTAGTCGAGACTGGCCTGGGCCGAAGGAACGAAGAAGGCAACCTTCGCCGCGGTTCGAGCCCAGCCGGCTTCACCCACCCGGCCGAGGGCTTGGACATAGTCGGGGTTGAGCCCGACGGATTTCTTCAGGGCCTCCCCGAGAGTGACAACGGGAATCGTATCGACGGGCGCGACGGTCGGGACGGTCGCGGGGTGATCCGCCAGCGCCAGCTGCATCAGCAAAGCCAACTGCATTAGCGGGTCTCCTCCGCCGTCTGCACGGTCACTCCATGGCTCCGTTCAGCGGCGGGACTTCGCTTCCGTGACACCAGCCGATCGGCGATGGTGTACACCACCGGCACCAGATACAGGGTCAGCAGAGTCGAGAGGAATACCCCACCGACGATGGCGTAGCCTAACGGCCGCCGGCTCAGTGAGCCGGCGCCGAGGCCAAAGGCGATCGGCAGTGCGCTGGTAATCGTGGAGACCGAGGTCATCAGAATCGGGCGCAGCCGGATCCGGCCGGCCTCGGCCATCGCCTCGAAAGCGTTCCTTCCCCGTTCCTTGAGCTGGTTGGCGTATTCCACCAGCAGGATCGAGTTCTT
>CAZOES010000022.1:0-40812 GCA_964578865.1 uncultured Gemmatimonadaceae bacterium
CGGGAAGGGGTCCAGATCAACGAAGTGGTGGTCTGCTCCCTGGTACCAAAGCCCAATCCCAGCGGCACCCCCAACACCATCACCGGCAACATCACCCACGATACCACCTGGACCGCTGGCGCCCCGATCCGGCTCGACGGCATCGTCCGGGTCACCGGCGGCGCTACCCTGACGATCGAAGCCGGGTCCCGGATCGAGGGGCTCCGCGTTTCCACCGCCGGCACTCCTTCGGCGCTCTACATCGAACGGGACGGCCGGATCATGGCGATCGGTTCTCCGGCCGCGCCGATCGTGTTCACCTGCAGTGATGCGGTCAAGACCAAGGGCTGCTGGGGCGGCGTAGTCATCCTGGGCAGCGCCCACATCAACGGCGGCCAAGGCACCAACGCTGCAACCGCTGCGGACAGCCCCACCATTCCCGGCCGAGCCACCACCGGTGGACCGTCGGGCAACGGCAGCGGCTGCTTGGCTCAGAACTATGAAGGCTCGCAGGTCTCTCCCCTCACCCTGGTTCGTTTCGGCGGCTGCAACGACGCCGATTCCAGCGGGGTGGTGAAGTTCGCCCGCTTCGAGTACGGCGGCTTCCAGTTCCAGCCCAACAGCGAGCTCAACAACCTGACGCTGGGCGGGGTGGGCAGTAAGACCGTGTTCGACTACATCCAGGTGCACGCCGGCCTGGACGACGGGCTCGAGATCTTCGGTGGCACCCTGAGCGTGAAGCACCTGCTCTCCACCGCCAACTCGGACGATGCCTTCGATTACTCCCAGGGTTGGGATGGCACCGCCCAGTTCGTGATCGTGCAGCAGGACTCGGCCGACGGCGACAAGAGCCTCGAGATCGACAACGCCGAACCGCCGAACTCGCTGACTCTGACCCCGGTGACCACCGGAACGCTCTGGAACGCCACCCTGATCGGCAAGATCAACGCGGGCGGTGTCACCGGGGCCAACGCGGCCAACGACGTACAGGACGGCATCAACCTGCGCCGTGGCGCCAAGACCCCGATGCACAACCTGGTGATGATGGGCTATCCGGCGCTGATGGATCTGGACGACGATGCCACCTGCACCCCCAGCGCTCCGGCCTGGGATGGCGTAGTGGCGGCCAACTTCGTCACCATCAACAATGCCGACGCAGAAGGTACCTGCGGTGAAGAAGCCGCGTATTTCGCCCTGGCCGCTTCCAACACCACCGTGGCAGGCGACGGAACCAGCATCATCCGGGCGCCCTACAACGTGATGGCGCCGGACTTCCGTCCGGTGAGCGCCGCGGCTGTGGCCGGCGGGGTCACCCCGTCCGGTACCGGCATCGACGCGACCGCCACCTACAAGGGCGCGGTCAATCCGGCCAGCGGCGTGATTCCGTGGTACCTCGGCTGGTCCCGGGTCTGGTCCAGCCCGACCACGCCGTGAGGACGTAGTCGCAGCTGCAGCACAATTTCTACTCTGAAGTGGGGTGGCCGGCGGCCTTCTGGGTCGCCGGTCATTCCCGTAGGAGGGGACAATGAAAAATGCCTTTCGGGCCCTCACCTGGGCCCTGCTGGCGATCCTGCTGATCGGCAGTTCCGGATGCTCCGACTCGACTGAGCCGACCAACCCGCCCTACATCGCGATTGTCGCGGTCATCACGGCACCCGCGGGTACTGCGATCGGCGAGACCTACACCTACCGGGTCAGCGAAGTCTCCGGCACCATCCCGATCGACCAGACTTTCAATGTCTCGCCCCGGGATACAGTCATCGTTCCGGTAAAACCCGCGACCTACAAGGTCACCCTTCGAGGACTTCCCCCGCAGTGCCGGGTGCAGGATGGCACCGATCTGTACATCCTGGTGCCGGAAGGCGCCAACACGGCTCTGATACGGTACCTGATCAGCTGCGAATCATTGATCACGGTGACCACCGCAACCGACGGCTTCGACGCCGACCAGAGCTATATCTACCACGTGAACGGACCCTCCGATGAGCGGGTGGGCATCCTTGGGGCCAACGATACCCTGCTGCTCGACGGACTCGCGCCCGGCGATTATCAGGTATCGCTGGCTCACGTATCCTCCAACTGCGTGGTTACCTCCGACGGCGGCACGATCCGTCGTCTCACTCTGGCCGACACCGGTGGCACGCGACTCGATTTCCGGGTGGTCTGCTCCGACGAAACCAAGCGGCCCCACCTGCTCTCCTTCGCCGGTTCGTATCACGACGGCACCAGCGGTTTCATGTTCAAGGCCGCCGACCCTGATCACGATGTCGAGCGGTACTTCTGGGATATCACCGATTGTCAGGGAAAGAGCGTTCTGCCGACTGGAGGACGCTTTCGCCGGGGTCTGAGTCAGGATCGCACTGCGGGACAGGACACCGTGACGGTCTTCGGTGCGATCGAGCTGGGATTGCCCGATGCCGAGCTGGTGGGACGCTGCACCAGCCTCAGGATCCAGGATGAACAGGGGAATACCACGCCGGTCAAAGAACTTCCAATCCCAACCAGCCGGCTGGGGCCCCAGAGTTTCAGCTTCAACGCCCGCTTCGCCAACACTGCGCTTCTGACTGCATCGCTCCAGGTTACCGACCCTGGCTACGCCGGGGTCTTTGCCGCAGCCCTGCTGCGAGACGGGGTGCTCTTCGCCCCCGATGGCCAACCCGATCTCGGAGTCTATAACACCGCCGGGTACGAAGACGTCCTACTCCCTAATGTGCCCCTTGGAGCTGGTCGCCCGCCCTACTTCGACTACCTTGCAATCATCGTTTACCTCTTCGACACCCAAGGGAACTTCACCCGGGTAGAAGACGACGATCTCTTCAACTGATTACGGATCTGACAAAAACGGACTGGTGTGCGCCTACCAGTTCAGCCCCGACGGCTCCGCCACCGTGCTGGAAGCCGAGGGGCTTTCGGCGTGGATGGAGAGCGCCGAGACGGCCACCCCAGGAACGTTTGTCTGGCTCCACTTCTCTCTGGCCAACGCCGCATCCGAGCGATGGCTGCGGCGCTACCTCGACCTGCCGGACGACTTCTATCAATCCCTGACCGATACAGCCAGCTCCACCCGGCTGGAGCAGTACGGCGACCAGCTGGTCGCGGTTCTGCACGACGCTCTGTTCGATTTCACCTTCGATCCGGAGAGCGTGGCCACCGTCCACCTCTGTCTGGCCCCCCATTTTCTGGTAACCGCCCGGCTCAAACCGGTGCGCTCGGTCGACCGGTTGCGGGCCGAAGTGAAGAGTGGAAAGACTTTTCACTCTCCGGCCGATCTGCTGGCCCACCTGCTCCGCCATCAGGCCGATGTGCTGATGGAGATCGTTCGGACCTCTACCAAACGGGTGGATGCGACCGAGGACCAGCTGCTGGCCAATCGCATCGCGACCAGCCGGCGGGAGCTGGGGTCGCTTCGGCGGACTCTGGTGCGATTGCAACGGTTGCTGGCTCCGGAACCGGCCTCACTCTTCCGGGTGCTGAGCCGGTCGCCGGGATGGATCGATGGGGAGGATCTGCAGAACCTGCGTCAGGCGGCCGAGGAGTTCGCCACCGCCATTGCCGATTCCGGAAGCCTGGTTGAGCGGGTCAAACTGTTGCAGGAAGAACTGGCCGCGCTGGTAGGGGAGCAAACCAACCGGACCCTCTTCATCCTCACGGTTGTTACGGTGCTCGCCCTTCCGATCAACTTGATCGCCGGGTTATTTGGAATGAACATCGGGGGCATCCCTCTGTCCGGGCACCGACATGGGTTTGCCATGATCGTCTCGGCGCTCACGATATTCACGCTGGTTGCTGGATACCTGGCGCTGGGCAAGCGTCGAGGCTGAACCCGGAGCATCTCGAGAGGTCCGCATGACGCGCTCTCAGAAGTGGCAAGCCGGTCTTCTGGTCCTGAGTGGACTGGCCGGGTGCGGTGATTCCAGCAGTGAGTCGAAACCGATTGTGCTGACCGATCAGATCGTGTTCAGCCGGATCGGATCCGATAGTTCCTCCGATCTGGACATCATGAACCTCGATGGCTCCAACGTCCGGCTCCTGCGGGACAGCCTGGGCCTGTCGCTGGTAGTTCCTCGAATCTCTCCTGCCGGAGACCGAGTCGCGGTACTGGGCTTTCCCAGCGCCGGCGGCACCCAGTCGCTCTACATGCTCAGTCGCAATGGGGCGGTGAACTTCATCCCCAACACCTTCGGAGGGGGACCGGGATCATGGTCCCCTGATGGAAGCAAACTGGTGTTTGCCTGCGTGGATCCGGCCCCGGTGGGAGGGGAAGACGTCCACGGTATCTGCACTATTGACGCGAATGGCGACCACAAACAACGGATCAATCACTCGAAGTTCTCATCCTTCGCGCCGAGCTGGTCCCCTGATGGGACCCGCATCGCCTTCGTGAATGATTCTGCCGGCAACCATGACGTCTATACCATGAATCTCCAGGGCGGTGACGTGGTACAACTCACCACCAGCAGCGGAGGGGAATGGGGACCGGTCTGGTCGCCCGATGGAAGCAAGGTGGCTTACTGGCGACAGGATGGGATCAATGCCACCGATCCATCCAATGTGTTTGTGGTAGAATCCAACGGAACCGGCGGCGGGCAAGTGACGCACACCGACGATGCCGTCGCGCCGGCATGGACCGCGGACGGCAGCAGGATCGGGTTCAGCAGCGGCGGGATGATCCGCACCATCAAACCGGACGGCAGCGAGATCCAGGATCTCACCCCAGCCGCACCTCCTTCGGCCTGGCCCTCCTGGGGGCCATAACATCAAACCTCGGCGTCTTTACCGTACTACTTAGTCACTTCCACGAGAACCACGTGATCGGGCACCGCCACGTTGATGGAAGCGGGGCTGGTGATGGTCTGGGTGGGCCCGGCTGAGTTGAGCGGGACAAAAGTCCGCACCCGGGACGGCTTGGTGCCGAAGGTCAGGGTGACGTTGCGCGAGGCCGGCGCCAACCCGACTCTTGCGGTCAGATCCCAGCTGGACACCGCCTGCCAGAAGGCGATGTAGAAGGTCCCATTCCGCTTCTGGATCAGCATCGACTTCACGTTGGTCACGTCTCCGCCGAGGCCGTAACTCAGCGTGCCGAGGGTAAACGCCGGCCCGGGATCCTTCAGGGTGGTGATCAGGTTCTGCAGCGCGGTATAGGCCGGCTTGACCGACCCGTTGTAACGCACCAGCCCGAAGTTCTGCTCACGGTCGGCGGTGTTGGTTCCTTCGTCCATGAGCTCGTGCAGATAGGTCCGCTTGTAGCCCGCCTGGTAGTACTCGAGGAACAGACGGGGGATGTAGCGGGCCGCAGCAGCCTCGCTGACAGGCGGATGCCCGCCGGTCCAGGCCATCGCATTGTGATACCCGGTCTCGGTGACCACCATTGGCCGGGTCTTGCTCATCGCCTGGATCCGGGGAACGTGGTACGCCAGGTTCGCGGTCGGCTGGTTGCCACCGGGGTATGGATGCAGGTTGCCGTAATTCATCCAGGCGCTGAGATCACCCGCAATGGACGCGTTGTTGGGATTCCCCATCGAAGGAGCGAAGACCGGCATGTTCCTGGTTCGAGCGTCTGCCTTCGCCTTGTTATAGAGCGCCAGGTGGAACTGGCGAACCTGAGTAGGCCAGTTCACATCACGGGCCTTGTAGTCCCACTCGTTCAGCCCTTCAAGATCCTCCACCACCGGCAGAGCGTAGCTCAGGAACCGATCCCAATCATGGATCTGGGTGAAATCGGTCACACCCTCGGCTCGCTTCATGATCAGATTGAACTTGATCCCGGAACCGGCCAGTTCCTTCATCCGGCCATAGACGGTCTGCATCCAGGTATTGCTCTTCACCGTGGCGCCCTCGTCCCGGAGATGGCGGACCCCCAGTGCGATCAGTTTGGTCTTGACCAGACCCCAGTTGCCGTAGATGCCGCTGAGATTGGTCAGTTTGGTCTCGACCCCGATGGAATTCATGACCGCATCCGCACTGACTGCTGTCACCGGCGCGACTGCCGAGGCGGGTGTGCCGGAGACCTGATCGACTTCCGGCTCGGTAACCGGCGAAGCACATCCGGACAGAATGAGAACGATTGCAATGAGGACGCTGCGGACCAGAGTCGGGCCGCGAAGTGGCGAGGTAATGGACACTGCGGTTGTCTCCCTGGATTCTGGCGAAAAACGGCAGGACTAACGACGCAAGAAGATGGGAAGAGCGGGGGCGCCAAACAATTGAACTGAGGAAATACAACCGGATCCTACGAGTCGGCTAGCTCGCTGTGGGAATCGTGAATCGGACCGTCAACCGATCTCGAGGGAGAAACTCGGTACCTGTGGGAAGGCATGGAGATAGATGGCGACTCCGCCGGTCGGTGATGGCGGAGATCGTTCAGCCGAACGGCGAGCGGGTCTTCCGCGCCAAGAATATTGTGGCCTCTGTCACCGCGAGTGTCTCGCTCCGGTGTGGTGGGAGGCGGCCCCTCCGGAGGGCGAGGAAAATTCATCGAATCCTCACCCTAGCCGCCCCGCTCTTGGGCGGTATCTTCCCTCCCCCTCAGCGGTTACCTCCGGCCGGAGAAACAATGAGACGGGAAGTTCAGCTCAAACCCGATTTCGCAGATTGCTACCCGGCTTTGATGCCTGGGCGTTGGTACGCCGCCTCGGCGGTTGCCGGGATGCTGCATTCGATGCCGAGACTCGCTGCGAATGCCAACGTCCGTCTGCTCGATCCGGCGCACTTCCTCTTCCGGGGCGGCAGCACCCGGAGCGGCGCCTGGGCCGGCCTGCGCACCCGGCGGCAGGATCGCCACGCCGACCTGAGTCTCCTGTAACAACCCCGGTGGAGACTAAGGCGTCTCTCCACTCAGCCGGATCATCGCATCCCGTATCATCCGCTGACGATCAGCGGCGGTAAACCAGCGCCCACCCACCGCCACCGCGTCGATCTTCATCGTGTTGCTGATGTCGGTGAGCGGGTTGGCGCTGAGCAGCACGAAATCGGCCCGCTTTCCTTTTTCGATGGTGCCCCACTCACCCGCCGCATTGAGAAATTGAGCCGGGGTCCTGGTGGCAGCGGTCAGCGCCTGATAGGGCGTGAGACCGGCGGCGACCAGACTCTGGAGCTCCCGGTGGAGGGTCCAGCCATAACTGTGGAAGAACTCCGGAGCATCGGAACCGGCCATAATACGCCCGCCCGAGTCTGAGATAGCCCGAACCAGACGGTTCCTGGTGTCGACCCACTTAAGCCGTAAGGCCTCCGGCACCGGCTTGGACCAGTACTGTGTCAGGGCATTGCCGTAGAGCTGCCGTGTCTCGGCGGGGTACATCTTGTAGTCGGGCCAAGTCTTCAGTTGCTCCGGGGGGATCCCCAGCGCAAAGGCGTCCTTGAAGATTGTCAGAGTCGGAGTGGTAAAGGTGCCGGAGCGAGCGCTGAGCCCGGCCAGCCGGGCCAGCTTGGCATCGTCGACATAATTGAGACTGAGCCAGTTGTCGGCCTTGTAGACTCCCCGGTCGGAGACTGAGGTCCGCATCGGCGCCGTGTCGGCCAGCAATTGCTCCACGTAGTTGTCGAGATGCTCGATATGCTGTCCGGCGGCGAGCGCGCGGGGGACGCCCACCCCCGGATCGACATGCCCAACTACTGGGACGCCGAGCTTGGCAGCCTCGTCGGTCAGCCCATCATAAGCTTCCCGGCCGACGAACAGCGTGATCTTGATGAAGTCGTAACCCGCCTCGACCGAGCGCTTCACTGCCGCCCGCGCCGCCTCGGCGTTGGGAACCGCTTCGCCTTTGAAATCGCCATAGGGATGACCGGCATACTCGGGACTGGCCAGCCACATCTGGGGCCCGGCGATCTTGCCGCTGAGTACCTGCCGGCGGAGTTGCAGCTGCTCCGGGGTGCCCATCATCAGGCGAGTGGTAGTGATTCCGTTGGCGATCATGGCACCCAACTCATAGGGGCCCACCGAATCGGGGGCATCCGAGTCGGAGAAGAGATGGGCGTGCATGTCGGCCAGACCGGGGATCAGGTATTTCCCCTTCCCGTCGATGACTCGGGTCCCGTTGGGGACTTTTACCCGGGCTGAGGGACCCGCTTCGACGATCCGCCCATTCCTTACCACAACTGTGGCATTGGGTACCATCTGATCCGAAGTCATCGAGATCAGGTTCACTCCGGTGATCGCAAATGCTCCGTTCGCGAGGGGGGTCCGTGAAGCCGGCGCCACCCGGTTCGCCGTGGGAGTGAGATGGGCAGGGAGGGCCGGCGTCGCATCGGCATACGCCGCTGCGACTGCGGGATAAGTCACGTAGTTCGCAAAGGCGAAGCGCTGCAACTTGGACTGCCCGGCGAAGAGATCGCGGAACTGGTCGAGATTCACGTTTTTCCGGATTGCCGGCAAGGAGTCACCGCGGGCTACACCAGCCGCGACCTGTTCTCGAAGGGAAACCAGCAGCTGAATCACCCGATTCAGATGGGTCAGATCGCGCTGAATCGGGCCGTGCCCCGGCACGATCATGGCCGGCTTGAGATTCCGCAGCCGATCGAGGGCCACCAGGAACTCACCGGGGTGCGAAGTCGATCCCACCAGCGGCACCGGCAGTACCATCAGATCACCCGACGCCACGATCTTCTCAGCCGGCAGATAGACGATCAGGTCGCCATTGGCGTGGCCCCGGGCAAAGTGAAGAATCTCGATGGTTCGGCCGCCCTGCTTGAGGGTCAGCCGATCGTCCACTACCCGGGTCGCAGGGACCAACTCGAGTCCCGCGGCTTCGCTGAGAAACCGGGTGCCGATGGTGGAGTCGCTGGCGAATCCGGC
Source organism: uncultured Gemmatimonadaceae bacterium (assembly GCA_964578865.1). Lineage (GTDB taxonomy): Bacteria > Gemmatimonadota > Gemmatimonadetes > Gemmatimonadales > GWC2-71-9 > JADJOM01. Next base: position 8,771 of record CAZOES010000022.1, read on the forward strand.
CCGCTCTTCCTCAGTGAGTGGTTCACCGTCGGGGCCTTTTCCATCGACCAACATCTGGCGGAAGTATCCAATGGTCCCGGGCAGCCCCTCGAGAAACTCTTTGCGCTTGCGAGGCCCATCGGCCACCATTTCATCCCGGGTAGCCCGCTGGGCAATGAACTCCACTCCGGGAAATGCGTCGCGATACACCTGGTTGCCGGTGATGTGATCGTCGTGACCGTGGGTGTTGATCACGTAGCGGACCGGCTGGTCGGTCAGCTGTCGCAACGCCGCGAGAGTGGCACGGGTACTGGCGAGCGAGAACTGCGCATCGACCACGGTGACACCGCTGTCGCCGATGATGAAGAGACTATTGGATTCGAAGTAGAGGCTGGGGGGCTCGTGCCGGATCACCGCGTACACTCCCTCCGCCAGTTTTTCGACGCTGAAAGGCTCGGCTGGCACAGCCGGAACCGGAGCCCCTGGCGGGAACACCAGGAGCGAAAGGAGCAGAGAGATCATAGGGTTTAGAATGTTGTTGCGGTGAGAGGCCGGCTGGGGAATGGCGGCTGTACGGCACCCCGAAGGGCGCCGTTTCAGCCATCGGAAACTTCATTGACCATATCTGCCGTAGTCGAATCCATCATGAATACTCTTGCTGACTCCGGCTCCGCCGACGCCCTCACTCTACAATCGCATGAGTTTGTCAACTTCGACCGCAACGGTGTTCTAGGCGGGGTGGATCTGTACCGGGCCCGCTTCGTCACCCGCCGCAGTCAGGCCCACGCCCATTCGGACTATGAGATCGGTGTGGTGGGAATGGGCCAACGGCAGATACGCTGCCGCGGCCGAATCTACCACGCGACCGGTGGTGCGGTGGTGGTGGTCGCACCGGGCGAGATTCATTGTGGTGCGCCACTCGATGAAATCGGCTCGACCTATCAGTCATTTCTGGTGCCTCGGGAGACTCTGGCCGACGCCTTCGGTGGCAGCGCCGAACCGTGGTTCGACAGTCCGGTCATTCAGGATCCCGGGCTGGCAGCGCGGTTGAGCGCGGTCCACACGGCGCTGGAAATGGGTGGCTGGGACAACGGGCGGGAGCGGGAACTGCACGACTCGCTGGCGGCTTTCACCCGGCAGTATGGCATCGCGGCCAGTCAGCGGGAGGTGAAGCCGGAGCATGAAGGCGTGAAGCAGGTCCGGACCCACCTGGAGACCTGCTACGGCAGCCGGATCAAACTCGAACCGCTGGCTGCGGGGGTGGGTCTCAGCGTCTTCCAGTTGATCCGTCTGTTCCGGAGTTCCACCGGGCTTCCCCCCTATGCCTATCTGGAGCAGATCCGGATCGACCGGGCGGTCACCATGCTGCGGGAAGGTGTGCCGGTCTCCGAGGTGGCCTTCCGCACCGGCTTCTCCGATCAGAGCCACCTGACTCGATTCTTCAAGCGGCTCACCGGAGTTCCGCCGGGACGCTATCGCCGAAGCGTGGAGAAGGTCGGCTTTTCGCCCGACCGCTCGCTCCACAGCTAGGCTGCCGGCGTCGTCCGGACCCAGAAATGCCCCCACCTTCGGGGGCATTTTTCTGTTTGTGACCGCCATATTCAGGGGAGGTTGGGGCAGGCAATAAGTGAGCCTGTTCGGCTCGGCAACACGTCTCTACATTGGCAGGTAAGCGGAGCCCGGCTCAGACCAGGAGAAAAGCGCGATGCGGACCAAGCTGACGGCAGTATTGCTGATCGTGATGACGGCCCGACTCTCGGGCCAGGCGGAGCACGATCAGAAGGTTCCCGCCAGGGTCCTCAGCGCGCTTCGGGATTCTCTCGCGACGGAATACGTCAATCCGATCCCCAAAGACAGCCTGGCCAAGTTCAAGACTGCCGGGGCGATGCTCTACGCGCTGCTGGACCGCCACACGATTCTGTTCTCCCCTAACGAACGCAAGGAATTCGAGGTCGAGGCCGGTGGGTCGTTTGGCGGTATCGGCGCCAGTCTGGGGGTGCGCCGGGACACCACCCTCATTGTCAGCGTGCAGCCGGGTGGGCCGGCGGCGCGAGCCAAACTTCGGCCTTTCGATCGCATCGTAGCGGTGAGCGGGAAATCGGTGGTGGGGATCCCGCCGGATAGCGTGGTCTCTTTGATCCGGGGGAAAGAAGGCACTCCGGTCGGCCTGGGGCTCCGGCGCGGGCTGGCGGGAGAAACGGTACAGGCGGTGCTGATTCGGGCAGCGGTCCAGGTCCCCTCCGTACCGGCCGGAGCGATGCTCCCAACCGGCATCGGCGTGGTACGGGTGGCCCAGTTTGGTCCCCAGACTACCAATGAAGCGGTGGAGGCGCTCGACTGGATGGTTCAAGGCGGAGCCAAGGGCGTGGTGCTGGACCTGCGGGACAATCCCGGTGGTGTATTGGATGAAGCACTTGGCCTGGCTCAGCTCTTTGTGAAGCCGGGTACTCCACTGGTCGATGTGCGGGGAAGGCCGGGCACCGGCGTGAACGAAGTTCCCAAGAGCCGCGAACCGGCCCGCTACCCTGCTCTTCCGGTCGCCATCCTTATCAATGAACGCTCGGCCTCCGCGGCCGAAGTCTTCGCCGGCGCCATGCAGGAGGCCAAGCGGGCGACGGTCGCGGGCCGGCAGTCGTATGGCAAAGGCTCGGTACAGCACATCGCCGATCTGCCGGAAGGTTGGGCCGTGAAGATGACCATTGCCCGCTGGTACACTCCGAGTGGCCGAAGGATCGATCGGGGGCCCCAGCCGTCGGGAGCGAACATCGATCTCACCGCCCCCCATGAGGGCGGAGTGCTTCCCGATCTCTACCTCGCGGAAGATTCCCTGCCCGCCAAGGTCGCGGCAGCCGCAATCGCCGCAGGGGCCCGCTGGGATTCACTCAATCTGGCCATGCTCGACTGGGTCCAGGCCGCGGCCGACACCATGAATGGCCTGACGCCCGATTATGAATCGGACCCCGCCGTCGCCACCAGGATACTGGACCAAACCGGAGTGAAAGCGGCAGTCCCGGCCGGAAGCGAGGCCGCGGTGCACAGCTTTGTTCAGGATGCGCTCAGTCGCGGCGCGGTAGCGGGGAAGTTCGGCGTCATGGAAGAAGGAGCCTGGGCCCTGATCCATGACACCGAGGTACTGAAGGTGGCGGATGCACTGCTCAAGAAAATGAAAGCGTCATAAAAGACGGTCGAGACGGTCGAGGCGGACGAGACGGTCGGGACGGTCAATGAGTGGACCGTCTTGACCGTCTTGACCGTCTAGAACAGTCCCTCGATCGACAAGTAGCGCTCCCCAGTGTCATAGCAGAAGGCCAGCACCCGGCTGCCTTTCTCCATCGAAGGGATCTTCTGAGCCACCGCGGCGAGGGTCGCGCCGGAGGATGGGCCGACGAAGATCCCTTCTTCCTTCGCGGCCCGGGCCGCAAAGGCGAAGGCTTCTTCCTCGGTCACCTGAATGGTCCCATCGAGAACCTGGGTGTGGAGGTTGGCGGGGATGAACCCAGCGCCGATACCCTGGATCTTGTGGGGACTGGGTGAGCCACCGGAAATCACCGGCGACTTGGCCGGCTCGACCGCGAACGTCTTGAGCCGGGGGAACCGGGGCTTGAGCACTTCGCTGACACCGGTGATGTGTCCGCCGGTGCCTACCCCGGTGATCAGATAGTCGATCCCCTCCGGGAAGTCGGTGAGGATCTCCCGCGCCGTCGTAGACTTGTGAATCTCGACGTTGGAGGGATTCTCGAACTGCTGCGGCATCCACGCATTGGGGGTACTGGCCACCAGCTCCCTGGCTCTCTCGATGGCGCCCTTCATCCCCTTCTCTCTCGGGGTCAGATCCAGCTGGGCGCCGTAGGCGGCCATGACCCGGCGCCGTTCTACCGACATGGATTCCGGCATCACCAGGATCAGCTGGTAACCCTTCACCGCCGCGGTCATCGCCAGACCGATGCCGGTGTTCCCCGAGGTCGGTTCGATGATCACGCTGCCCTTCTTCAGCACGCCCTTCTGCTCGGCGTCCTGAATCATGGCCAGCCCGATCCGATCCTTGATACTCCCTCCCGGATTGGCCCGCTCGAGCTTGAGCCAGACTTCGACCTTGCTGTCGTAGAGCCGGTTAATACGTACATGCGGCGTGTTGCCGATGGTGTCGAGAATCGAAGACGCCTTCATAGGGTCACGCTACAGAGGAAGTGTGGTTGTCGAAAAGCGTGAAAAGTGAAAAGTGAAACGTGGGTCAGATATTGAACTCCAACTCCGCATCGTCGGTGGTCTTGGGTCTCTCGATGGTCGCCCCGTGGGTCACCACCGAGCCTGGCGGCACGCTGTGGGTGAGCCAGACGTTACCGCCGATCACGCTGCCGGCACCGATGACAGTCTCGCCGCCCAGGATCGTAGCGTTGGCATAAATCACCACATCATCCTCGATGGTGGGATGGCGCTTCTGGCGGGCCAGCTCCTTGCGCACACTCAGTGCGCCCAGGGTGACGCCCTGATAGAGCCGAACCCGGTCGCCGATCAATGCGGTTTCGCCGATCACGATACCGGTGCCATGGTCTATGGCGAGAGACCTGCCCAGCCGGGCTCCCGGATGAATGTCGATCCCGGTCTGCCGGTGGGCGAACTCGGCGATCAGCCGGGGCAAGAGCGATACCCCGCTGCAGGCCAGCGATCGGGCTACCCGGTAACTCGCCACCGCAAAGAACCCCGGATAGGCCAGCACCACTTCTTCCACGCTTCGAGCTGCCGGATCGGCCTCACAGGTCGCCATGGCATCCATCATCAACTCCTGCTCCAATCCGGGGAGCGAGGCCAGGAAGCTGTCGCGGATCTCGTGAGCCTTCTGGTCGGTGCTGCCCTGGGAGGCGAGGAAAGGAGCGAGCCGGGTTCCCAGCCGATCCAGCTCGTCCCGCACCTGATCGGGTGATGAATTGCGGGACGGCGCAAAGTGAGGAAACAGCAGCGCCAGCGCTGCATGGGCAAACTCCTCAGCCAGCCGGTTGGCCTGGAGAGGCAAAGCGTAGCCGGCCCGGGCGGCGGTAACCCGGCGGGAGAAGTCGTTCAGCTCGTCCATGGCCTGAAACTAAACCGGTCCGATACATCGGTGGGCCCCGAAGGAATTCCTCGGGCCGGGTCGTGCTGCGCACTCCCAGGGGCCCTCGGTCGCTAGTGGGCCAGGGTGGTGGGCTGACTCACCGGCTGCTGCGCCTCTCCGAGGGCATCCCTCACCCGGGCCGCCAGTTCGCGGGCGGTGAAGGGCTTCTGAAGTAATGCGACGCCCGGCTCGAGTACCCCGTGCTCGCCCAGCTCGTCTCCGGCATAGCCCGACATATACAACACCCGGACTCCGGGGCGCTGGCGCAGCAGCCGGTAGGCCAGCACCGGGCCGGTGTCGCCCGGCATGATCACATCGGTGAGCAGGAGGTCGATAGGCCCGGGCCATGCGCCGGCCTGCCGCAAGGCGTCTTCCGCATCGGAGGCGGCCAAAACCGTGTAACCCACCGCTTGGAGAATGCGCTGCCCCACACACATCAAGGCCGGCTCGTCTTCCACCAAAAGAATTGTCTCGGTCCCGGCCTCGGTCCTTGGCAGGGGTGGTACTTCCTCGGTGACGTTATCCGGGGCGACCCGCGGCAGGTACACCCGGAACACCGTCCCCTGGCCCTGGGTACTGTCGGCGGTGATGGCGCCACCACTCTGGCGCACGATCCCGTAAACGCTCGCGAGACCTAGCCCGGTGCCCTTCCCCTGGGGCTTGGTGGTGAAGAACGGCTCGAAGATCCGGGGCAGGGTTCCCTCGTCCATACCGGCACCGGTGTCCTGTACTTCCAGCAGCACGTACTCCCCGGCTGGCACGTCCATGAACCGGGTTGCCAGCGGGGCATCGAGATCGAGGTTTGATGCCCGCATCACCAGGGTGCCGCCGTTGGGCATGGCATCGCGGGCATTGACCGACAGATTGAGCAGCACCTGCTCGATCTGACCCCGATCGGCCCGAACAGCGCCGAGGTCGAGAGATGCAGTAGTCACCAGCCGAACCTGCTCGCCCAGCAGCCGCTCCAGCAATCGAGAAGTTTCGGCGATGACCCGGCCCAGATCGAGGGTGCGCGGCTCCACCATTTGTTTGCGGCTCAGGGCCAGCAGCTGGCCGGTGAGCGCGGAGGCGCGGGTGGCGGCGTGGCGGATCTCTTCGATGTCTCCCGCGGCGGGAGAGCCCGCCGGCAGCTGCTGCAGCACCATATCACTCGAAGCGATGACTGTGGTCAGCAGATTATTGAAATCGTGCGCCACCCCGCCTGCCAGCTGACCGATCGCTTCCATCTTCTGGGCCTGACGCAATTGCTCTTCCAGGTGTACCCGATCGGTGACATCCCGCAGGGTGAGCACCACTCCGCGAACATAGGGTTCGGAAATCAGATTGGAGGCGAGCGTTTCCATGGCGCGCCAGTCGCCATTGGCATGACGCAATCGCCAATGGGCGGTCGGGGTGCTGGCTGGATGGAGCAGCGATTCGGCCAGGAACGCTTCCCCCGCCGCGCGGTCTTCCGGATGGAGCATCTCACTGAGCGGCCGGTCCAGCAGTACAATGGGCGCGATCCCCAGCACCCGTTGAACTGCCGGGCTCACGAAGCGGACCAGCAGGCTGGCATCGACCACGATGACGACATCGGAGGAGTACTGGACCATTGCTTCGAAGCGAACGTCACGGGCTCGTTCGGCCAGCTCGTGCTGCAGCCGGGCATTATCCCGGACCGCCCAGGTTTCCCGGATCACCAGCAAGAGAGAAAGCACCACCATCCCGAGCGCCAGCAGGTTGGGGGTGTCAGCCACCTCTCGGACGGCCAGCAACACCACCACCAGGCCGGCGGCGGCGGCGCTCACCACTGGAATGGGGCTGGATGGAGCCGGGGCAAGGTCCCGGGACGAGATGGCACCGGGCGGAGTCTGAATCGGGAGCAGCGGACGACGCCAGTACAGCTCGGCGGCCCAGAGCATCAGGAAGTAGCCGGCCATATACAGCGCGTCGGCCCAGCTGATCGTGCCCCAGGGAACCGTTTGCGAGGCCAGATCGTATGCTAAATCAGCTACCGCGATGGCTCCGAAGGCCAGCAGCAGCACCCGGTACCCCAGTGGATTGACGGTGGGACCGGGACGCAGCAACAGCGTCAGCAGCAGCACCAGGACAGCCAGGTCGCCGGTGGGATACAGCAAACCGATCAGCAGCTCGCCGGGTGTCTCATAGCTCGGGTACAGCTGGCGAACGACGAAAAACCAGACCACCAGCGACATGCTGATCAGCACGATGGCCGAATCCAGCATCAGGCTGCGCCAATCGGTCTGCCGGCGCTGGGCCTTGGCGAGGGCAAAGAGGCCCCCGATCGCCAGCGGGAAGTAGAGCACGAAGGGAACGTTGGCCCAGCCCAGGTTGCCGTCCTCGGACCGGTTCAAGCCCCAGGCGATGTTCCCCACGGTGCTGGCCACCATGGCCAGCCCGAAGCAGAGGAAGGACTGGCGCAGTCGTCGATCGGTGCGAGGCTTGGACCCGGCCCGGAAGAAGGCGTAGCAGGCCGCGAGAGTGATCGGGATGGAAGCGAAGTCGGTGAAATACACCAGCTCCGGCCGGGTGAGCGATGTCCCACTGGCCCACCAGAGCAGATACAGCAGGGTGTACCCCGACGCCAGCCAGGTCAACGGGGTGGAGAGGAACCATTGTCGCGAGAGGCTTAACGGCAATCGCGATGGATGCATTCCTGATTTCATCGGGCGCCGCCCGGGCGAGGGATTCCTGAACGGCTGGTTCGGTAAATTTACACTACACTCTGGCGCGATGGGGCTGGAACCGGTTCATTTCCCAGCGGCGGACGCGCCAGCCAGATGCACGACCGGTTTCCGACTTGGGAGAACGAATGACCCCGTACCATGAGGCCCTCGCGGGCAACCGCGAGGTACTGGAACAGGCTGCCAGTTTGCTCGAAAGACTCAGCGACGCTGAGTACGCCAATGGCGGGGCTGCGGCTGGCACCTCGCCGGTTGGCGCCCACATGCGGCACGTGCTGGATCACTACCGGGCCCTGACCGATGGATTGGCCGACGGCCACATCGATTATGAAGCCAGGAATCGTCAGGCGCCACTGGAGCGAGACCGGACCTTGGCCCGGGCAGAGGTCGCCCGGCTGCTGGCGGCCCTGGAGCGAGTCGCCGCAGAGCCGGAGACCCGGGAGATCATGATCAATCTGCGCAGCGTGGCCGACCCCGATGCCGGTCCCGACTGGAGCCGCTCGACTCCCAAACGGGAGCTGCAATTCCTGGTGAGCCACACGGTCCATCACTTCGCCCTGATCGCCAACCTGCTCAAGGGAATGTCGATCGATCCGGGTGAGAACTTCGGGGTAGCGCCCTCCACTGCGGTGGCCCGGCGCCGCGCCACCACGGGAGCCCGCGACCTGGCCACGCGTTGAGTCTTCGCACCCCGTTCCGCTGGCTCCTTTGGAGCTATCTGGGCTTGCTGCTGGCGTCTCACATCGTCCGACTGGTTTCCCCCAAGACCCACCCCGCCAGCCCGGACGAGCGGATTCAGCTGCTCCGGGCGGTCGCCGGCGACCGGGAAACCGACCGACCAGTTCATCTCGCCTTTCGGGAATTCTCTCCCAGCGACAGTAACCAGTCTCCCCCGGCCATCGTGCTGGTGCATGGCAGCCCGGGCGACAACGGCGAGGTAAGCGCCGCGGCCGGGTTGCTGGGCACACGTTACCGGACTTTGGCTCCGGATCTCCCCGGCTTCGGCGGCTCCAGTTGGGATGTGCCTGACTATTCCAACCGGGCCCACGCCCACTACCTGCTTCAGCTGCTTGACAGTCTCCATATCCCGAGCGCCCACCTGGTGGGCTTCAGCATGGGTGGCGGGGTCGTGCTGCAGATGGAAGCAATTGCCCCGGGCCGGGTCCGTTCAATCACCATGCTCTCGGCCATCGGCGCCCAGGAATACGAGCTGCTGGGCGACTACCACCTGAACCACATTATCCACGGATTGCAGCTGGCCGGCCTCTGGCTGCTCCGGGAGGGCACTCCCCACTTCGGTTGGCTGGACGACGCCATGCTGTCGGTGGCCTACGCCCGCAACTTCTACGATACCGATCAGCGGCCCCTGCGGGAGATCCTGCAGAAGTACGATGGTCCGATGCTGATCCTGCAGGGCGAACACGATCCGCTGGTCAACCCCGCCGTGGCCCGGGAGCACGCCCGGATTGTGCCTCAATCCGAGCTGTACATGGACCAGGGCGATCACTTCACCGCCTTCGTTCACCCCGACAAGGTCGCCGAATCGATACAGAGCTTCGTTGAAAAGGTCGAATCGGGTCGGGCTGTTAGCCGGGCCCAGGCGGCTCCCGACCGGATTGCCGCGGCAGAGAAGCCGTTCGATCCCCGTTCGCTGCCCAGGATCGAAGGCCTGGCGCTGGTCGTGGTGCTCCTGCTGATCATGATCGCGACCCTGATCAGCGAAGACCTCACCTGCATCACGACCGGGTTGATGATCGCCCGCGGGACGCTGGGCTTCCTCCCTGGCACCCTGGCCTGCTTCCTCGGGATCTTCTTCGGCGACCTGCTGGTGTTCGTGGCCGGCCGGACCTTCGGGCGAGCCGTGCTGGGCCGGGCACCGCTCAGCTGGTTCATGAGTCCGGAGGCCGTGACTGTGGCCTCACAGTGGGTCGAGCGCAAAGGCGCCCAGCTGGTCTTCCTCACCCGTTTCCTGCCCGGCACCCGGTTGCCAAGCTATTTCGCGGCCGGAATGCTGCGGACCAGCCTGGCCCGGTTCACGCTCTACTTCTTCATCGCCTGCGCGTTGTGGACCCCGGTCCTGGTGGGGCTGTGCGTGTTGTTTGGCGAAGCGGTGCAGAACCTGCTGACGGTGTTCCAGCAGAAGGCCTTTCTCTACCTGCTGGTCACCGGGCTGGTCCTGTTCATCGCCCTCAAGCTGGTGATTCCACTCCTGAGTCATCGGGGGCGCCGGCTGCTGCTCTCCCGCTGGAGACGGACCACCCATTGGGAGTTCTGGCCCCGCTGGGCCTTCTATCCGCCGCTGGTCATCTACATCCTCTGGCTCGGCATCAAACACCGGAGCCTGACGCTCTTCACCGCCGCCAACCCGGCTATTCCCGGTGGCGGGTTCGTGGGCGAGTCAAAGGCGGGAATTCTGCGGGGACTCAGTTCAGCGGAAGACCTGGTACTGCCGTGGGAGCTGCTCCCGGCCGATCTCTCGGTAGGAGAAAAGCTGGCTCGAGTGCAGGGCTTTCGTGCGAGCCGGCAACTGGACTGGCCGGTAGTACTCAAGCCCGACATCGGCGAGCGCGGTTCCGGCGTCGCCATCCTGAAGTCACTCGAGGAGCTGAGCACCTACCTCGAGGCCGCCGCTGGCGATGTGCTGGTGCAGGAGTACGGGGCCGGCCAGGAGTTCGGGGTGTTCTATATCCGGATGCCGAGCGAGGCGCGGGGGAGGATCTTCTCCATCACCGACAAGCGGATGCTGAAGCTGACGGGCGATGGGAAGCGGACGCTGGAGGAACTGATCCTCGACGACGAGCGGGCGGTCTGCATGGCCCCCTTCCATTTCAGGCACCACGCCGACCATCTCGAGTCGGTCCCGGCGGATGGTGAGATCGTTCAGCTGGTGGAGCTGGGTACCCACGCTCGAGGGGCACTCTTCCTCGAGGGGGAATGGGTGCGAACACCGGATCTGGAGAATGCGATCGACCAGCTGAGCCGCCAGTACGAGGGGTTCTACTTCGGACGGTACGACATTCGCACTACGGACGTCGAGCAGTTCAAGCTTGGCCGGGGATTCCGGGTAGTGGAGCTCAACGGTGCTACCGCCGAAGCCACCAACATCTACGATCCGAAAAACAGCCTGGGTTACGCCTACCGGACGCTGTTCACCCAGTGGCGGCTGCTGTTCCAGGTGGCGGCGCAGAATGTGGAGCGGGGGGTGAAGCCGGCGAGCCTCGGTGAGATACTACAGCTGATGCGCCGGCATCGTTCGGCTCTTAGGGGGCGGTCTTAGTGCTTTTCAACACGAAGATTGCGGAGCCACGGCTCACCACGGAGCCACGAAATTCACGTAGCTAGCACGGAGGGTATTCGAGGTTGTTGAACTTCGATTCTTCCTCCGCTTCGGCTCCGTGTACTGCGTGGCTCCGTGGTGAAGTCGTGGCTCCGGGTTCTCCGTGTCACCAATCGATAAACTCAGTCAGGGACCCAGAAGCCTTCCGGGCACTCGCGGCGAACAAAGGCCTCGCCCGAAGGAGTGAACGGCCGGCGCCAGCCGAAGGAAGTGATCGGCTGTTCCACCCGGGTCGAGGCAATCTCCAGCACCCGCTTCGCCAGGCCCCGATGGTGGGCCCCAGCGTGAGTCCAGATGTTCTCCACCGTCCAGGAAGTCAGCGGCGCGACGCCCGTGGCCGGGCGCCGTTCGGCATCGTAGTCATCCCACGACCACCAGCCCCAGCGGGGCCGAGGGCGCAGCACCGCGAGAGCGATGGCGTAGCCCCGCTCCCGCGCGATGTAGACCCTGGTCTCCGGCTCGGCCTCGGCGTCGACATAGGCCGGATGATGGAACGGGGTATCCCGCATGGCCCGAACGGCCACCCGTTCAGCCAGGGCCCTCTGAGCTTCCGGCGAGGTCTGGCGAATCTCCACAACCTCGGCCCCATCCCAGCGCGCAACCACCTGCTCCCCCGGCATCAGGGGATAGGCTACGGCATCGATCTGGGTGGAAGCAGCTGCGTCGGCCACGGAGACTCCGCTGTAGAAGAATTACCTCTCTGAATACTAAGACGTTTCCGGCCCAGCGTCAGGACTGGTGCCGGCATTAGGTTTCCTCGCCTTGGCTGCATCAATCGCCTCAACCCGCCCGTCACATGCTCCTGATGGACCGCGTCAATCTGCTGGTGCCGGGCTACTCCCACGTGCTCTCGAGCAGCAACGATATCGGCGAGCTGGAGGAGTTGCGAGTCCGGGTAGGGGCGCCGCCGCGGGCTCTGCATCTGCGAGAGGCCAGGCCCCATCTCGACCTCAAACTCGAACCCCGGGAACGGGCCCTGATCGACCCGGATGTCCGGGTCTTCGAATCGACCAAGGATCTGATCCAGTTCTGGAACGCCTGCCAGGAGAAAGGCGCTCGATGACCGCCGCACCAGCCCTCAGACTTCAGGGTCTGCACAAAGCCTACAAGGAGGTTCGGGCAGTCGACGGCCTCGACCTCGAGGTGGCCACTGGCGAATGCTTCGGATTGCTGGGACCCAACGGCGCCGGCAAGACCACCACGATCGAGATCTGCGAAGGCCTCACCGAGCCCGATGCCGGTGAAGTGCGAGTCCTGCAGCAGAGCTGGTCGGGCGACCGGGATGCCTTGCGGAAGCGAATCGGGGTTTCGCTCCAGGAGACCATGTTCTCCGAGAAGCTGACGGTAGAAGAGACCCTCGGTCTCTTCCGAAGCTTCTACGACGCGGGGCCTACACTGGAAGAGCTGCTACAGATCGTGCAGCTCACCGACAAGCGCAAAGGCCGGGTGGGCCAGCTCTCGGGGGGCCAGAAGCAGCGACTGGCTCTGGCGCTAGCCCTGGTGGGCAATCCCGAGCTGCTCTTCCTGGACGAACCAACGACCGGTCTCGATCCCCAATCGCGGCGCCAGCTGTGGGATCTGATTGCGGGGCTCCGTTCCGAGGGCCGCACGGTGATCCTCACCACCCACTATATGGAAGAAGCCGAGCGGTTGTGTGACCGGGTCGCGATCGTCGACAAGGGAAAAATCATCGCCCAGGGTTCCCCCCGGGACTTGATCTCCAGGCTGGGTGCCGAACAGGTAGTGGAGGTCTCGGTCGAAGGCGACGGGGAATCGTCCCGGGCTGCAGCGACCCTGAATGCCGTTGCCGGTGTTCTGGACAGCCGAGTGGAGGGAGTGGTAGTGAGCCTCCGGGTGCAGCGACTCCATCAATCGCTTCCCGGCATTCTGGAGGCACTGACCCAAGCTGGGTTGCCAATCGCGGAGTTGAGGACCCACGCACCCACGCTGGAGGATGTGTTCGTTTCTCTCACCGGACGGCACCTGCGCGATGAGTAATCCTTTCAACCGCCCCGCGCTCCGGGCGCTGATCGGCGTACGGTTCCGGGAGTTCTTTCGGGAACCGGAAGCGGTCTTCTGGGTCTACATCTTCCCGATTCTGCTGGCAACCGGTCTGGGCATCGCCTTTCGGAGTCAGCCGGTCGATCAGCTGACGGTGGGCTGGGCCGGCTGGACCGGCGCCCAGCCGGAACTGCTGAGTGCCATCGAACGGGATTCGACCTTCAAGGTCACCCGCTTCGGAGACTCGGCGGCGGCCGCGGCGGCGCTGCGGAATGGGCGAGTCACGCTGGTGGTGATCCCCGAGGCGGGCCAGGTACGCTACCGTCTGGACGACACCCGGCCGGAGGCGGCGGCCGGCCGGCTCAAGGTGGACGACGCGCTGCAGCGGGCGGCCGGCCGAGCCCCGAGGCTGAGCACCAGCGACGAAGTAGTGCGGGAGAAAGGATCGCGCTACATCGACTTCCTGGTCCCCGGCCTGCTGGCCATGAACCTGATGGGCAGCGGGATCTGGGGCAGCGGCTTTGCCATTGTGAATGCCCGGAAGAACAAGCTGCTCAAGCGGCTGGCGGCGACTCCGATGTCGCGAGCCGACTATCTCGCTTCATTCCTCCTCTCCCAGCTGGTTCTGCTGGTCCTCGAAGTAAGCATCATTCTCGGCTTCGGTGTCATCGCGTTTGGTGTTCCGGTGCGGGGATCGATGCTGACTCTGGCGGTTGCCTGCATCATCGGCTCGCTCGCCTTTGGGGGCATTGGTCTGCTGGCAGCCGCCCGACCCAAGACCATCGAAGGCGCCTCCGGCATCATGAACTTCATCATGCTTCCGATGTGGGTGCTGTCGGGAGTGTTCTTCTCCGCCAGCCGCTTCCCCGATGCGATTCAGCCGGTGATTCGGGCCTTGCCGCTCACCGCGCTGGTGGACGCGCTGCGGGCGATCATGCTGGAGGGGTCGGGAGTGGTGGGAGTTGGGAGCCAGCTGGTGGTTCTGTCGGTCTGGCTGGTTCTGGGGTTCGGGATCGCGCTGAAGGTGTTCCGCTGGCAGTAGGCTCTTTCAATTCTGCGGGCGGAGATGATTCGGAGGACACGGTTCGGACCGGAGACACGAAGGTACGGAGAAGTTCCACGGAGGAAGCTTCGAATTTCCGAGACCGAGCCTGAACCTGCCTTGAGCTTTGTGGGGGACTAGTCTCAGATCAACATGCATTGAGGAACTCGAGTGAGATTTGTTCAAAAAGAAGGTGAAACTCAGCGACGGCAGGGCTCCCTGTGTAAGTACTTCGCCTTCGTGAATCTCCCTGCCACCGTGCCTCCTGTCCAAACCGTGACCTCCGTCACCTCCCGGCCTGTTCAGTAGCCCCGGACTGCTGACCAGTTGCCTAGCACGGTACCAGCCTGTACGTTGTCGGCGGCCGAATACCCCCGTGGTCCCCCTGACATAAGGAGAAGTGCAATGCGTTCGCTGAGTCTTTGCGCCTGTCTGTTGCTGGTTGCCGCCTGCGCCCCCAAGACCGAACAGGCCGCTGCCAAGGACACCACCGCCGCGGCGATGGGCGCCGGAGCACCGGCCGAAGTTTCGCTGGCCACCGTCACCGGCAAGTGGAACATGGCCACCAAGCTGGCCACCTCGGACAGCGTCATTCTCAACTTCGAGCTGGTCGCCGACGCCAATGGCATGACCTTCAACTTCCCGGGCCGTCCGGCGGTCACCGCGAAGATCGTTTCGATCGGCGGCGACAGCATCGTGACCGAAGCCGGCCCCTATGAGAGCGCGCTCCGTAAGGGAGAGCAGGTGACGACCAACAGCGTGATGCACCTGGTGGATGGCAAGCTGGTGGGTACCACCGTGGCGCACTACAACACCAAGGGCGCCGACTCGGTGCTGAACCTGCGGACGGAAGGCACCCGGGCGCAGTAGTTGCGAACGGACGTCATCCCGACAACGAGCGTAGCGAGGTGGAGGGAACTAGCCTGATCCGGCTGGTTCCTTCCACCTCACTTCGTTCGGTGTCAGGATGACGTACTTGCTCTACGCGAAGCGCGTCGGCGAAAAGGCGCTCAGGTCATACTCCGTCCGGCCGGTAGTCGCCAGATCGGCCAGGACTTCTCCGATCGCACTGGAGAACTTGAACCCGTGCCCCGAGCAGGGACTGCCCAGCACAATTCGAGGTTCATCCGGATGGGCCCCGATCAGGAAATGATGATCGGGCGTGTTGGTGTAGAGACAGACCGCGGTTTCCCGCAGCTTCCCGGGTGACTCCGGAATCACCCGCTTGAGCAACTCCCGTATCCCGCCGATCTCCGACTCGGTCACTGCCCGATCGACGCTTTCCGGCGTGACGGATTTTCCATCGTGATGCAGGGCGGTCTTGAAACCGGGCCCGTGGTCGGGAATCCCGTAGAACAGGTGATCCCGCTGGTACTCCCAGATGAACACTGGGCAGCGGTCGGGCCGGAACAACTCGGGCTGGGCTCTGGGCTCGAACCAGTACATCACTTGCCGCTCCACCGTGAGCGGCAGTCTGGCTCTGCCAAGTAACCGAGGCAGCCAGGGTCCCGCAGTGAACACCACCCGGCCACACTCGACCGCACCGCCGGTAGTCTCCAGCCGGATCCCGGAGCCGCTGCCAGTCCATCCGCTCACGGTCACCCCGAGCCGCAGGTCTGCCTTGTGGCGATCGGCAACTTCGAGACAGGCAGTGACACATTGCTCCGGATCGAGAAAGCCGGCCCGCGGTTCGACCAGCCCGATCGCATCCTCAGCCGGATTGAACACCGGGAAGCGGCGGCGAATCTCCGGCGCAGTAAGTAGTTCGTGAGGCAATCCATGCTTCTCGGCGCTCGCCTTGGAGCCCAGCACCACCTCGCCGTCCGGCGGGCCGATCATGATGCCGCCGGTCCGGGTGAAGAGTTTGCGCCCGGCCTCCTCGGCCAGCCGGGCCCACTCGCGGTAGGCCCGCTGCACCAGGGGGACGTAGACCGGGGACTCGTAGTACGCCTCGCGAATTACCCGAGAGCGCCCATGGGTCGAACCGAGATTGTGAGGGGGATGAAACTGATCGATCCCTACGACTGATACGCCGCGCCGGGCCAGCGCCTGCAGCGTAGCACTGCCCATGGCGCCAAGTCCAACCACCGCGACGTCGGCCGTCGCGGTCATCTCAGCTGGTGCCGAGGTGGCGCCGCCGGTCCAGCAGGAAACGCTGTTCTTCCATGATGGCGCGCAGGGGAATTCCGCTGTCGAGCCGGGCGGCGACTTCGCCGTCGGTCATCCGGAGAATGGTGCCCCGCACCTCCACGGTTTCACCCCGGCGGAACCGGACCGTGCCGGCGACTTCATAGCCTACATCGGGCGGAACCGCATCACCCAGTGCGAAGCGGATACCCCGTTCGCACAGGTCCACTACGTCGAAGGTGTGGCCCTGAACCAGAAGTTTGGGGCGCAGCGTGTTGGGATACGCGATCCGGTAATACTCGCGATTGTGAATCCAGCTCATGATCGGAGTCTACCAGAGCAGGCCGGTTCGATGGGGCGTGGCTGGACCCATCGGCGCAGTGGCGGCAAGCGAATCCATCCCCAGCTCGAGGGCGACCGCGGCCTCGGCGCCGGAGACCCGCAGCACCCGTCCGGCGACTTCCACCGTACGATTGGCAGGAAACCGGATGATGCCTCTCAGCAGGTCGCCGATGGTGACTTCGGCCGCCGCGGTGGTCGAGCTGCGAAAGCGCACGCCCGCGGGCGAGAGGTCGACGATTTCATAGCTCTTGGCGTCGGTTTCCAGTCGGGGCGCGGGCCGTCCACTGAAAGAGAGACGCGGGTGCTGCCGGGGCTGGTCCATCATCGAGCGGCGGAGTTCCTCGCACTTAGGGTGGTCGCGTTCTCGCTAAGAATAGCCCGACGGGCCTCGGGAGCGATATCCAGCAGGTCCAGCCGGGCGAGCGGCGTTTCGGCCAAACGGAGCGGCTGGCCGCTGCCGAAAAGGAAGCGCGAACTGCCCACCGTGGCAAGCAGCAGGGCCAGGTGATCTTCCGGCGGTCCCCAGATCCAGGAAATGTCCCACCAGATCCTGACCTGTTCTTCGGGGGTGGCCCCGAAGTGAACCTGCTCGATGAACTCCCGGTCGGCTGCACTGATAATGAAACGGGTCCGGGGGTGGGACCGGACCCAGGTTCGCACCACCGCTGGGGTCAATTCGGGGGCCACGTCGAGCGGATGCCGACCACGGCCATCCTCCAGCTTGACCACCGCTTGGACGGGAATCCCGGCCTCGCCGGCAGACTGGACCAGCCGAATCATGTCGGCGCCGGTGGGCGCCAGACCAAGGTATCCCGGATCGCAGCGGAGAGCCGGAGCATTGCGGCGGGTCGCTTCCTCGACATCAACTTCCCAGCGAGGCAACCCGGGGTGCACCACCGGCACCGGGCGGAAAACCGGCACTTTTTCGCAGGTCTGATAGAGCCAGCCATTTCCTTCGGCCGGATCCTTCCAGAAGAGGCTGGGAAGGTGGGTCACCCACGCTTCCCGCACACCCACTCGATCCATGGCGGCGCGCACCGCTTCGGGTGAGGTGCCGGGCAACCGGCGCCAGGGATAGGATCCGACGTAGACGCTGACGTCGATCATGCGAACGACCCCGGCGGGAAGATTCGCGCCGCGTTACGCCAGCGAATCAATTCGAGATCCTTCTGGGAGAGCAGTTTCTCCAGATACCGCAGCTTGGCCCATCCGGTGCAGAGGGTCGCGTCGGCACCCCAGAGCAGTCGTTCCATCCCCACTGCATTGATACAGGCCTCCAGCATTCCGCCATCGACCCCGCTGCCGGAAAGATCGATGTTCACGTTGGGATGATCCCGCAGCACCCGCAGCGAGTGCAGCCAGTCCCCCCCACCGCCGATATGGGCAAGAATGAAATTGGCACGGGGATGACGACCGGCCAGCCGGCAGAGTTCTACCCCGTCGGAAGCTTCCTGTCCGGGCCAGTCTCTCCGCCGGTGCTGCCAGATATGGTGCAGAATCGGAAGCTTGTAATGCTCCGCCGCGTCAATCACCGGATCGACCAGCGGATCGTCCGACCGGCGACTGGCCGCCAGCTTCAACCCGATCATCCCCTGCTCCGCTCCCAGCTTGATCTCCGCCAGGGCGTGGGCGGTGTAGTTGGGATTCACCGCGACGTAACAGCGGATCCGGTCAGGGTGACTCCGTTGTAAGGCGCGCTGGGCTTCGTTGCCGTAGCTGACGTCGTCCGCCGAGGGAAAGTAGGTCGGCGAGGTCCGGCCCCAGGTTCCCAGAATCGAAGAGACGTGCCAGTTGATCCCAATGCGGTCGCCGGCCTTGAGGCGGGAAGCATTGAGCTCCCGCCAGTCGTTGCGGGGGCCGCGTTCGTGATAGAAATGGGCGTGAACGTCTACCAGCATAGTATCCGCAGATTAACGCAAATTTGCACAGATTACCATCGCAATAGATCCAGAGAAAAGTAATCTGCGATAATCTGTGTTAATCTGCGGATTCACTTGCGGGGGCCGCGTTCGTGATAGAAATGGGCGTGAACGTCTACCAGCATAGTATCCGCAGATTAACGCAAATTTGCACAGATTACCATCGCAATAGATCCAGAGAAAAGTAATCTGCGATAATCTGTGTTAATCTGCGGATTCACTTGCGAGCAATTTCGGCCAATGAAACGTCCAGCAGCTCGAGGCCCTTGTCGATCATGGCATCGGTGTGGGCCAGCGAAACGAAGTTGTACGCTGAGCGTTTCCAGAGGAGACCACGCGCGGCCGCGGCGCGGGAAACCAGGGGGCCGGTGGAGTCGGCAGTGAACTGGAGATAGCACATCTCCGGCAGACCCGACACGGCTTTGATCAGCGCGGGATAGTTCGCGGCGATCGTCTCGAGTCCATCCCGCAGTCGGTTACCCGCCGCATTCAATCGAGCCGGCACGCCTTCTCGCACTGAGACTTCTACAGTGGCCTCGGCCGCTGCGAGGGCAACCATCTCGGTCGCCAGGGTCGAGGAGATCCAGGTCCGCCGCACCTGTTCCATCACTTCCCGCTTCCCACCGACCGCGGCCAGCGGGAATCCGCTGGCGAGCGCTTTCCCCAGAACCACCAGATCAGGCTTGACCCTGTATCGTTCGGCCGCGCCACCTATGGCCAGCCGGAAACCGGTCTTGATCTCGTCGAAGATCAGCAATGCTCCGGCTCGCTCGGTTTCCTCCCGCAGCACCGTCAGCCATTCACGCGGAGGCTCCTGCTCGATCACCGGCTCGACAATCACCGCGGCCAGCCGGTCCCGATGCAGCCGAAACAGAGCCCGGGCCCGGTCACTGTCGCCGAACGGTAGCTCTTCGGACAAGGCGAACATCGACGCCGGTATGCCCGGAGTTCCGATCGACTGGCTCCAGTCGTGCCACCCGTGGTAGCCACAGCGAAGCACTACATCGCGTCCGGTGGAAGCCCGGGCCAGCCGCAGCGCAGCGGCTACCGCTTCCGCCCCGGTCTTGAGAAAACGGGTCCGCTCCATCCAGGGGATCAACTGGGCCAGTCGCTCGGCCAGACGCTCTTCGGATTCAGGCGGAAGGGGTCCAACCACACCGGCATCGACCGCCGCGTGGGCTGCACGGGAGACTTCTGGATGAGCGTAACCCAGCGAGACGGCGCCAAGCGCCATGATGAAGTCGAGATATTTGCGACCTTCGGCATCCCAGACTTCGGCGCCGCTCGCCCGACTGAGACGTACCGGCAATCCCACCGGCGCCCCGGCGCCAAAGAGGGCCTCGGGGCGTTTGCTGCCGGTGGAAGAAAAGCCGGGAATCCTCATGCCAGCTCCAGCATTCCCATCCGTCGTTCATCCGGTCGATCGCCCCGGAGGTAGACCCAGCCCCCGCCACCGGTCCAGACCAGCTGCCCGGCCCGGCGCAGCCGCCCGGCCTGCATCTGATTCACCTGCAAATCGAAGCCAAGATTGCCTTCGGTGCGAGCCGGCGGCCATCCCGGCAGCTCGAAGGCGGCAGTGAGGGTGTAACCGTGATCGGTCCGGCGCCAGGCACCTTTCACCTGATCGGCGGCGGCTGAGGTGCCGGAGACCGGGTGAACCTGAAGCCCCGAATTGGTTGCTTCCGGGGTCACAACCCAGGCAAAGATCCGTTCGTCGGGGAGCCGGAGCTGCAGCTGAACTCCGTCGGCGTGAATCAGGTCGGGTTCATTGTCGAGTTTGAGCGGCGCGGCGGAGGCCGACCGAAAGTGGGCTTCGGGATGGGTTACCTGCACCGCGAGATACAACGCCTGCTCATCCCAGGATACCCGCGCGATGGCGGAGAACTGCTCCGGCCCCGGATAGGGCTCCTCGCTCCGGCGATACTGATCGTCGTGATCCAGGGTGAGCGAGCCGCCGACGAAGCCCCTGCCGGAGCCATCGAGCGGAGGCGGCGCCAGCACATGAGCCGCGACCGCCAGCGGAGGAGAGTATCGCACCGCATCGGTGGAGGGGACGTCGATCAGCAGAGCCGGCAGCTGACGGCGGACCCCTTTCAGCGCAGTGCGAGTCTCGCCCTGCTGTACTTCCCAGCCTTCACTGGTCAGGTGGTGGGTCAGCGGGCCGGACGAAGTATCGGCCACCAGCTCCGATTGGCCGAAACGGACTTCACCAATCGATGGCCCAGACCAGCGGATCAGACTTGCGAGTTTGACGTAGCGGCCCCGGGCCCGGCGTACCAGGAAGGGGCGAAGGCCGGACTCCCCCGGACGACCAGGGGCCATGGCACGCAGCAGATCTCCCGATCCGTCGAACCACAGCTCCAGCTCTCGGGCAGAGTCGTTGGCCTTGATCCGCACCGGTCCCGGTGCGCCGGGAACAAACCGCTCACAGCCGGTCACGAACTCATCCTCGAGGTCCGCCGGTTCCCAGTTGCCGGGAGTGACGAATTCCAGCTCTCCCTGCGGATGCCACGCCAGCTCCACCGTATGCTCTTCCTCGGCGGCGTACTCCAGCACGTCTACCAGATGACCGGGCCCGGCTACTGCGGTTCGGGTGAATCCTCCGACCCGTCCCCGGACCCAGGCCCAATCCCCCTTCTGGTCGAACATCTCGGCTCGGGCATCGGCTTCCGGCTGAGAGCGCTGATCGACTCGGGGGGCGTTGTGGGCCAGGGTCGAGCGGTACCAGAAGAGGTCGCGAGCGACGTAGGTGCCGGTACCAGGATCGGCCAGCCAGTGAACCCCGTCGGCATGCAGGGTCAGATGGAGCCGGTCGGGATGGCCATGTCCGCCGCCGTACAGGCCGCATTCCACGCTGACGTAGTGATCGTCGCTTCGGAGAATCGCGAGACCCTGATCGGGCAGCAGCACGCTCTGGGGATGCCAACCGGCGGCGCTCCCCGGCAACTCCGGCTCCATGGTGCAAAGCATCCACCAGGACAGACCACTGCGAGTACGCTTTTCGGGAGTCGCTTCTCCGGCCTCGTGGAGCCATGAATCGAAAGTCTGGGCCGGCGGCGACGGCAGCCGATAGAGGTGGTGCAGCCAGCTGCCGATCAGGGTCGCATCTTCCGCCGAGCCTCCAGCCAGCAGGCCGGCCATCCCGCTCTCCCACAACTCGAGGTACATCGGCTGGGCCAGGGAGACGCCGAAACGCGAATCCTTGCGGGCCGGGAAATTCCCCGAGGGAAGTGCGGTCAGGGCCGGCGCCCTCAAGGCCAGAGCGATCTTGTCGCGGCTGGCCTCATCGGCATAGAACTCCATTCCAGCCTGACGAGCCCAACCGGCACCGATGAGCAGCCCGCGCAGCGCGAAGAGATGATAGTTCTCGCCTTCGTACCAGAGGCCGTCGCCCCTGAACCCATCGATGAGATGCCCAACCAGGCCGCGCGAACCGGTGATGGCCCGGCCGGCCAGCTCTTCATCGCCGAACCAGACTGAGGCCGCCGCCAGCGCAGCGTTGTGCCAGGTCTGCCGATTGGAGAGTCCTTCGTCGAACTCGCCGATAAGGTTGGCGGCTTCTTCGACCACCCGGCTCACCGCGTCCAGATCTTCCTCAACCAGCAGACCGGCCTCACGCAACATGAACGCCGCTGCCAGGTAGTTAGTCAGCCAGACCGACTCGAGATAGGTCGAGGAGAAAAGCCGGGACGGCCCCAGCACATTATCGCGGTTGGGCAGCCCGAAATAGACGTCGACGTAAGCCAGCAGCATCGCCCGGGCCCACCCGGCCATCGCGTCGTCACCCGAGAGCAATCCGGTGCTGGCTGCCTCCGCTATCCGCTCGGCCAGCCAGAGGTGCTGGTGCCAGGCCCAGCGCCAGTCGTGTCGTTCGCCCTGGAACTCGCGCTGACAACGGGGGCAGCGGTGGACCTCCGGGCTCCAGGGGTTGAAGAGCAGTAGCGACCCATCGTCGGCGCAGACTCCACCGTCTGCCGTCAGCATCCCCTTGATCGCGGGGATGCCCGGCTTGCGCTTCATTACCTCGCTAACCCGGGCTCGGAGGAATTCACCCAGCGCGCTCAGGTCGGGCGCGTTGTCGATCAGTTCGCGCCGGCTTTCCAGTTCATCAAACGTCAGCACAGCTCCACTCCAGTTGACGACCATCCGGCGGCCAGCAACTCGGCGCCGGCCTCCTGTGCGGCAGTTCGCACTGCATTCACATCATCGCCCGCCAGGAAAAACATGCAGCCACCGGCACCTGCGCCGGCGGCCTTCCCACCCAGCGCACCGGCAGCGGCAGCACTGGCTTCCAGCGCCTTCATCTCCCCGGTCGCCATCTGAGCATCCAGCCGTTGCTGGGCCTCCCAATTCTGGGAAAGCAACTGGCCAATACGGGCGAGGTTCTGGGCCAAGAGGGCCTCGGTCATCTCGCCGGTAAGGGCTGCCAGCCGGCGTAGCGCCCCGGTCACATTCTGATCGCCTCGGTCATAGGCTCCCATCACCCGGGCGATGGTATCGCCGGAAACTCGCGACCGGCCGGTATAGCAGATCACGGTGCGCCGTTCGAGCTCCGCCAGAAAGCCCGGATCGAGCGCCAGCGGCTCAAACCCGACGATTTCTCCTTTGAAAGTCAGCCGATTGAACCCGCCCAGCGCAGCGGAGTATTGATCCTGCCGGCCGCCCGGGAGTTTCGCCTCCCGGGCCTCGAGCTCGAAACCCAGACTGGCCAGTTCTTCGGCCTCGACCTCATCGCCCCGGGCCGCGGCGAGGACCGCGAGCAACGCCACATCGAGAGCCCCGGAACTTCCCAGCCCGGAGCCAGGGGGTACCTCAGATCGGGTGGTGAGCACGCCCGGTCCGCTGGGGAGCATTCGCAGCGCGGCCTTATGAAGAACCAGGCCTTCGGGCTTCTCGAGATCGGCCGGAGTGCGGATCGATTCGGCGCTTTTGAGATCGTCGGCCTTGAGCAGTATTCCGGTTCCACCGGTCTTGAACTCGGCGTGAACCCGGAGGTTGATCGTGCCGGACACGACCGACCCACCTTCCCGATCACTGAAGGGAGCGACATCGGTCCAGCCGCCGGCAAAGTCGAGCCGCACCGGAGCCGAGGCACGGAAGACCCGGGCCTCAGGGGTCATTGAGCGATGCTCCAGCGGCTCACCGTCGCGAGCTCACCGCGGAGACCGAGTTGCACTCCCTGCAGGCGGCGATTCACCCCTTGGACTCCGCGGGCATGATAGAGGAAAGCCACCGGTATCGAATCACGGTAGAAGTCGAGGAGATCCGCCGGGTGGTCGGTCGGCGGAACCGAGAGCCCGGACACCCGCGCGAGGGGATCAAGGTAACCGAGCCCGAGGTCTCCCGGGGTCCCCAGTACCGCGGCGTCGAAATCGTGGGCGGTGTAGACCCGGTCCAGGAAGGCGGACAGCTCGAGCTGGCGAATGGTGACGCTGATTCCCTGTCGCGCCAGCTGGGCCTGGATCATCTGTTCCAGGGCCGCTTCGCCGGAGCCGACGGTCAACAACTCGAAGCTGAGGCTCCCAGGGTACCGAGTACCGGGTACCGAGTGGCGGGTCGTCGACTCTCGGTACCCGGTACCCGGAACTTTCAGCTCCGGCGGTACCGGCGACTCGGCCGGGGTCGCATACCCGTAGGCAAATCCCTGCACCAGCTCAGTCCGGTCGAGCCCGGCATTCACCGCGCCGCGGGCACTCAGAGTATTGAACGGAGGCCGGCGGGTGTTGAATACGATTCCGGTGGTGAAAAGCACCGGATAATCGCGTACCACGATCGACGGGTCCTGCTTGGCAAAGCCGGCATAGGCCGGCTGGAGTGCCGCGAAGTCGAGGTCGCCGGAAGTCAGTCCGGCCAGTTTGGTCATCGGCTCGTCCACCACGGCAATCACAAATCGGTCCAGACTGGGAGGACCACCGAGCTCAGCCGGGAAGTCGGGATTGCGCTCGAAGACCCAGCGGCGGTTGGGCTGATGCGACACGAACCTGAATGGTCCGTTTCCTACCGGCTTTTCGTTCCATCCGGCTCGACGCAGCCGGGCCGGCGGGATGGTATCGAGCAGATGGGCCGGCAGAATCGCGAGGTCGGTCAATACGTCGGGCACCTTGCCGGGTGGGGTGCTCCAGGTGAGGCTGACGGTGCTGTCATCCGGGGCGCGAATCTCTTTCAGTCCCGACAAATCGTTCTGGCGGGGGTAACCGGTGGCTGGATCTCGGGCCCGCTCGAGGGTCCAGACCACATCCCTTGCCGTGGTGGACACTCCATCGTGCCATCGCAGTCCCCCTGCGAGTGAGAGGGTCAGCTGCTTTCCGTCGCTCGACCAGGCCCAGTGCCGAGCATAGGCCGGCTCGATGGTCATGGTGCTGTCGTAACGGACCAGAGTCGTAAGGAGGACGTATCGCTGGACCTGGCGCGCCAGGGGGTGAACCGTAAAGAGAGGATTGATGCTTTGCAGATCGGCACCGGAGGCGTAGAGCACGGTGGCGCCGCGCCGATTGGCGGAGGGGCTGCAGGCGAGCAGACCGGTCAGGAGAATCGGGAGGGTACGGCGGAACATGAGACTAAGGTGCGACCGGCGGGAGAATGACGGAAGTGGGCTGGTAGGCTAGTGGGCTAGGAGGCTTTCCCAGCCCACTAGCCCACTGGCCCACTGGCCCACCAGCCCAGCCGAAACGATCTAGGTCGACGTCGGAGGCGGCGTCACCGTCACCGTCGGGTCAACCCCGCAGCCATTCCAGACGATGTTGATCGTGGTGGTATTCCCGGCCCGGAGGAAGACGATGTTGACTTCGCCGGACGTAATCCGGTCATCGGCTTCACAGGTGGAATCGAAGTGCAGTGGAGTCACCGTTTCCACCGTGAACGACTTCACATTGTCGCCCCGCGTCCGGGTGGTGGAGCCGTTGACCGTGAGGTCACCAGAAGGCAGATGCCGGCTGAGGCTGAACCCGGTCTCGGCGGAGGTGAAGTTGAGGCTCCACTTCTTGGCTAGTTCCGCCGTGGGCCAGCGGCTCGATTCCCAGTGCACGGTGGTGCTGTCGATGGCGTCGAAGCCGGTTGAGGAGGCCAGGATCTGGACCGGTCCGTCGGCGTTGCGCAGCCAGAAGATCGAATCCTGTACGGTGAACTTGTGCTCCAGCGAGCCGAGTTCGATCCGGATTCCCTTATCGGTCTGGGAGGGGTCGACGATGTGAATGGTGCCGCTGATACTGAAGGTGGCGCCCCGCCGGGGATTGGTGAAAGTGCATTTGTCGAGACTGAAAGTGATGGTCAAATCGTCCGGAACATGATCGCCATCCGCGTCGGTCGGGGGAAATTCCGACAGGGTGGGGCAATCGACCGGATTGCTGAAGGCCCGGGGCCCTTCGAACGCGCCCATGGCCCCCGGCATGACGAAGGCGGGGTTGAGCATCCCCTCGACCGTCATTCCCATCGCCGCCGCCGTGATCTCGCCCCGCATTTCGGAGGCGACCGCGCTGGCTTCTTCCTGGGTGAGCGGGGTGCTGTTGACCGGTGGATTCTCGTTGGTGGAGGAATCGCTGCTGCAGGCAGCGAGTGCCAGGGCGACCCCGGCGAACATGGTACTGGCGATAGCCAGAGGATTGGTGCGTCGCATGGATACCCCTCAGAGGTGGATCAGCGCAGCAAAAGTGGTCGTTCAGGCCGGAACCCGGCTGTGACCCTTCTCACCCGTCAGGTGAATGCCCACATTGAGAGATGCTCGCCCGTCTGGTTCCCCGGTTGATTGCCGGGGTCGCCGTCATCCTCGGCGTGGTCACTCTCACCTTTCTCTTACTCCATGTGGCGCCGGGAGATCCGGCGGTCCATCTGGCCGGTCCAGCCGCTACTCCCGAGCAACTCCAGGCCCTTCGAGTCGAACTTGGCCTCAACCGTCCGCTGCTGAGCCAATTTGGCGAGTGGCTGGGGCGAACGGTCCAAGGCGATTGGGGAACCAGTGTGGCGACTGGGCGCCCAGTGGTCCAGATGCTGGCTCAAGCCTGGCCGGCGACTGCACTGCTGGTGGTCGCTTCCCTCTTCGGCAGCTATTTGGTGGGGATACTGATTGGACTCTGGCAGGCCCGTACCACCCGCAGGATAGACACCACACTCTCCACCGTATCAGTGACGCTCTTTGCGATGCCGGGATACTGGCTGGCCGTCCTGCTGGTGTGGCTCTTTGCCTATCAATTGCGAGTCCTACCGGCCTTCGGGGCCCAGGGACTCGACTCGGACTTTCTGGGACCAGGGCAGCGGCTGCTCGACCGGCTGCAGCACCTCGCCCTTCCCTGCCTGACACTGACTCTGATCGGTGTCGGCGGGGCAGCTCGATTCGTCCGAGGAGCTCTGTTCGACGTGAAAGGCGAACCGTTCCTGGTCGCGGCTGAAGCGCGAGGGCTCGACTCGGCAACGGTCGCCCGGCGTCACTTGCTGGCCAACGCGCTGGGCCCGGTGGTAACTCTGCTCGGGCTCTCGCTGCCGGCCGTCTTCTCGGGCGCGATCTTTGTCGAAGGGATCTTTGCCTGGCCCGGCGTGGGGCAGATTCTGATCCAGGCGGTTCAGGCGCGAGACTACCCCGTGGTGATGGCTGCGGCCATGGTCAGCGCGATCCTGGTGGTCGCCGGAAATCTGCTGGCCGATCTTCTGCGGGCGTGGGTCGATCCCCGGATTCGCGATGCCTGATCGGCTTGCGCATCTCTGGGCCGACTCGCGCGGACGGGCGGGACTGATCCTGCTCGGTCTCATCCTGATTCTCGCGATCGGTGCTCCCCTGTTCACCAGGTTTGACCCCAACTCCCAGTCCGATGTAGTAGCCACCCGGTTCAAGGCTCCCTTGAGTGCCGATCCTTCTGGCGCCTTTCACCTGCTCGGCACTGACCGGTTCGGACGCGACGTGTGGACTCGGCTGGTTTACGGTGCCCGGGTGTCTCTGGCGACCGGTGTCGCGGCGACCGCCATCGCGGTGGTCATCGGGCTGCTCATCGGGGCTGTGGCCGGGGTCTGGCGTGGCCCCGTAGGACTCACGCTCCTCGCGGTCACCGACTTCGCGCTGGCCCTGCCCCGAGTCGTCTTGCTCCTGATTCTCGCCGCGCTGTGGCCGCCCAGTGGGACGTTGGTCATCGTGGTGCTGGGCCTCACCGGATGGATGAGTATCGCGCGACTGGTGTATGGTGAGACCCAGGCCCTCATGGCGCGGCCATTCACCAGCGCGGCGGAGGCCCTCGGGTCGACCCGCCGCAGAGTAGCAATCCGTCACGTGGTGCCAAACGTATGGACCCCAGTGACCGTGGCCGCAGCCCTCGGCGTAGGCAATGCCATCACACTCGAAGCGGGATTGTCGTTTCTGGGGCTCGGGGTTCAACCACCGGCCCCCTCCTGGGGCGGGATGATTGCCTCCGGGCGGGATACTCTGATCAATGCACCGTGGGTGGCGTTGGCTCCCGGTGTGGCGCTGGTGCTGGTCGTGGTGGGGTGTACGCTGGTCGGCGACGCCGTGAGGGACAGCCTGGTAGTCGGGAGACGGGAGACGTGAGACGGGAGACGGGAGACGGGAGACGTGAGACGGGAGACGAGAGATGTGAAGGTGACCGATGACCCGCGACAGGAACACGATGCGCGCCTTAACCATGGACTTCCAGCTCACTGTCCCCGCCATCCTGCGGCGGACCCGAGCCCATTTCAGCGACAAACGGGTCGTGGCCCGGCGGGGGGATGGGCAGCTTCGCCGCACTACATATGGGGAGGCACTGGCCAGAGCTGAGCGGCTGTCTGCCGCGCTGGTGAAGCTGGGGGTCCGCCGGGGCGACCCGGTGGCCACTCTCTGCTGGAATCACGATCGTCATTTGGAGGCCTACTTCGCAGTCTCAGCGATCGGGGGAGTGCTTCACACTCTCAATCTCCGGCTTCATCCCGACGAACTGGCGTACATCGCGACCGACGCCAACGATGAAGTCTTGATCGTCGACGAAGAGCTGCTGCCGTTGCTGGAGGGATTCCGGGGTCGCTCTCCCATCCGCGAAGTGATCGTGATCCGGAGCTCCTCTGCCGGCTTGCCGCCGGGAACCACCGACTACGAAGAACTGCTGGCCAGCGCGACGGGGAGAACCGCACCGGAGGTCGACGTGAGCGAGCAGGATGCCGCGGCGATGTGCTATACCTCGGGAACCACCGGCCGGCCCAAGGGCGTAGTCTACTCTCACCGCTGCATCGCCCTCCACTCGATGGCACTGGGAACTGCCGATCTCTTCGGCCTCAACGAACGCGACGTAGTGCTCCCGGTGGTCGCGATGTTCCACGCCAACGCCTGGGGTCTGCCTTACGCCGCCCCGATGTTCGGTTCCGATTTGGTCCTGCCGGGTCGTCAGCTCGACCCGCGCTCGATACGGGATCTCATCGTGAGCGAGCGGGTGACCTTCACCGCCGCAGTCCCGACGATCTGGCTCCCCTTCCTCGAATTGCTCGATGCCGAACCCGGCAAAGCCGATCTCTCGGCCATCCGGAAGCTGGTGATCGGTGGTGCCGCGCTGCCGGAGTCGCTGCTGGTCGGACTGACCGAACGTCACGGCATCAATGCCATCCATTCCTGGGGCATGACCGAGCTGGCACCGGTCGGCACCTTCAGCCAATTGCCCTCCCGATTGGATGCGGCGCCAAGGGAAGCCCGCAATCGGAACCGGATCCGGCAGGGCACCCCGGGGCCTTTCCTGGAAATTCGCGCCCGGGGCGACGATGGCCTGATTCCCTGGGACGATACCGCCGTGGGCGAATTGGAAGTTCGAGGGCCATGGGTCTCCTCGGGCTATCACGGGATCAGCGATACCGACGGCCGGTTTACCCAGGACGGCTGGTTCCGCACGGGAGATGTGGTGTCGATCGATCAATTCGGTTCGATCCAGATCCGCGACCGGGCTAAAGACCTGGTGAAATCGGGCGGCGAGTGGATCAGTTCGGTAGCGCTGGAAAACCGGCTGATGTGCCATCCTGCCGTGCTCGAAGCCGCGGTGGTGGCAGTGCCGCACCCCACTTGGCTGGAACGGCCGCTGGGTGTGGTTGTTCTGCGTCCGGGCAAGTCGGCATCAGCGGAGGAGCTGCGCGCCTGGCTCGGCGAAACCTTTCCCCGCTGGTGGCTGCCGGAAGCGATCGAGTTTCTGGAGACCCTGCCCAAGACCAGCACCGGGAAGTTCTTGAAGACCGCAATGCGGGAGCAGTTTGCGGGGAGGTATCTGGACAGCAAGGCAGAAAGCGGGGTGGGACCGGGAAAGTAGGCGCGGGTCGATTCGCCTGGGCACCAGGGGGCCCCCCCGACAACCAAATTCAGGGCCCTCCCGAAAAAACGGTAACCGGAAAAACGCAGGACTGCACCAAACAACGCGCAATACCCGTCCCTGCCATATTCCAGCACCGTGAACCCCCTACTCGATCTGGCTGCCCGACCCGTCATCGGCCACCGCGGCGCCGCCGCCTACGCCCCCGAGAACACCATCGTCTCCTTCCGCCGAGCTCTCGAACTGGGGGCCGAAGCGCTCGAATTCGATGTGCGGCGGGCAGCCGATGGCGTGGCGGTGGTCATGCACGATCCCACCCTGGACCGCACCACCGATCGCACTGGACCAGTCAATGCCGTCACTTCGAAGCGTCTCAGTCAGACCGACGCGGGCTATCGTTTCACCGAGCACCCGGATGCCCCGACTCCCTTTCGCAACGAGGGCGTCACCGTCCCAACGCTGCGGGAAGTAATCACGACCTTTCCGACCACCCCGCTGCTGATCGAAATCAAGGAGCCGGAAGTCCAGGAGGCGGTCGCCCGGGATCTGCTCGAATGCCATGCCGCGGAACGAGCTGTGGTCGCGGGCAACGACTGGCGGGCACTCGAGGTGTTTGCCAACCCGCCATTCCATCTCGGCGCCTCGCGTCGGGACATCAGCCGAGTCTACTTCGCCTACGGGAAACCGGCCGATGCCTGCCGCTGCTTTGCGGTACCTGACAGCTTTTATGGGCTGACCGTGCCGAGCTCGCGGTTCGTTCAATCCGCCAGAGGCTACACCAGCACGGTCCATGTCTGGACCGTCGACGACGCCCGGAGTGCGTTGCGCTTTTGGAAGAACGGGGTCAACGGCATTGTCACCAATCGACCCGATGTGATTCTTGCCGCTCGCACTCTGGCGGGTTCCCGCTAAAATCAAACTCCGCTTAATCGTTCCATCCGGTTGAAGCCTGGAGAAAGTATGCCGACCCAGCCACCGCTGGATCATGTCACCCTGCCGCTGCTCGCCGAGGCGCTTACCAGGCTCGAGGCAGGGTTTGGCTCCCTTCCACCGGCCGCGGCTCCGTCCAGCGCCTCACCCGAGCGGCTTCGCAGCGTGTTGATCGACGCGGCCGACCGGTTGCAGGACAACTATCCCTATTTCCATCCGCTTTACGCCGGTCAGATGCTGAAGCCTCCCCATCCGGTGGCACGGTTGGCGTACACCCTGGCGATGTGGATCAACCCTAACAATCATGCACTGGATGGTGGCCGGGCCAGTTCGGCAATGGAGCTCGAGGCGGTGAGCCAGCTGGCCCAGATGTTCGGCTGGCCTCAGCACCTTGGCCACCTGACCGGTGGCGGCACCATGGCGAACCTCGAGGCGCTCTGGGTCGCCGGGCAACTCCGGCCCGGAGCCGCAGTGGTGGCCTCAAGCCAGGCCCACTACACCCATGGGCGGATCAGTGCGGTCCTGGGCTTACCGTTTCAGGCCATCCCCGCGGACCATGGCGGACGGATGGATCTGGGAGCGCTGGAGCGGGTGCTGGAGCGGGAAAAAATCGGGACGGTGGTGGCGACCATCGGGACGACCGGGCTGGGCACCGTGGATCCGTTGCCGGCCCTTCTCTCACTGCAACAGCGCTTTGGGTTCCGGCTCCACGCCGACGCGGCCTATGGCGGGTATTTCGGACTGGCCGAGAACATCGGCGCTGGCACAAAGGCCTCCTACGCGGCCTTGAGCGAGGTCGACTCCATCGTCATCGATCCGCACAAGCACGGGTTGCAGCCTTATGGATGCGGCTCGGTGCTCTTCCGGGATCCCACTGTTGGGCGCCTCTACAAGCACGACTCCCCCTACACCTACTTCACCTCAGCCGAACTGCATCTCGGCGAGATCAGTCTCGAATGCTCCCGGCCAGGTGCAGCAGCCGTGGCCCTCTGGGCTACTCAGCGGCTGCTTCCGCTGGTGAAGGGTGGAGAATTCGCGGCGATGCTGGGACAATGCCGCAGCGCGGCGCTGGGGCTGCACCATCGGCTCAAGAACGATCGGCGCTTCCTCGCTCCGATCGAGCCGGAGCTCGACATCGTGGTCTGGGCCGTAGCGGCGCCGACCGCGGTGGATGCCAGCGCCAAAGCGAAGGCGCTGTTCGAAAAGGCCGCTGACCGGGATTTGCACCTGGCCATGATCGAGCTGCCGCTGGCGATGATCGATCCGGCCGGCACCATGGTGGCCGACCGTTCTACGGTAACCTGCCTGCGATCGGTGTTGATGAAGCCGGAGCA
>CAZOES010000023.1:0-10251 GCA_964578865.1 uncultured Gemmatimonadaceae bacterium
CCCTGCATTTCCATCGCGATCGCACTGGCTTCCGCCGGACCGATCCAGATAGGCAGCTGTCGCGTCCCATCCTTCTCTTTCAGGATCACCACCGGTGAGTTGGTGGTCCGGTCGAGCCCCAGCTGGGCGATCGTTACTTCAATCATCCCACCGCGTGCAGCAGCGCCTTCACCTTGTCGGTCTCTTCCCAGGGGAAGAACTGCAATCCGCCCTGTTTGTAGGGCTTGCGGCCGAAATGGCCGTAGGCCGCCGTCGGCGAGTAGATCGGCTTGCGAAGATCCAGCGCCTTGATGATGCCGCCCGGTGTAAGATCGAACACCTTGCGCACCGCGTCTTCCAGCCGGGCGTCGGCCACCTTGCCGGTCCCGAAGGTCTGGACCATGACGCTCACCGGATCCCGCACCCCGATTGCGTAGGCCACCTGGACCTCGCAGCGCCGGGCCAGCCTGGCGGCCACGATATTCTTGGCCACCCAGCGCATGGCATACGCCGCAGAGCGATCCACCTTGGACGGATCCTTGCCGCTGAAGGCCCCGCCGCCGTGACGGGCCATGCCGCCATAGGTATCGACGATGATTTTGCGGCCGGTGAGTCCGGCGTCGCCGTGGGGTCCGCCGATCACGAATCGACCGGTGGGATTGATGTGGATCCTGGTCCGGCTGTGTTCGAGCCCGGCCTTTTCCAGCACCGGCTTGATCACTTCTTCGATGACGCCCTCCCGGATGGTCTTCTGCGAGAGATCGCGATTGTTCCACCGGGCTGCGTGCTGAGTCGAGACCACCACGGTCTTCACCGCGATCGGCTCGTCACCGGCATACTCCACCGACACCTGGCTCTTGCCGTCGGGGCGGAGCCATTCGAGATGACTGCGTCCCTCGCCCCGGCGTACCGCCGCCAGCCGTTCGGCCAGCCGGTGGGCCAGCTGAATCGGGAGCGGCATGAGTTCTTTGGTTTCGTCGGACGCGTAGCCGAACATCATGCCCTGGTCGCCGGCGCCGCCGGTATCTACACCTTGGGCAATGTCGGGCGATTGATTGTCGATCGAGCTCAGCACCGCACACGTGTTTCCGTCGATTCCGTAGTTCGCGTCGACATAGCCGATCCGCTTGATGGTGTCACGCACGATCTGCGGAATGTGGACGTAGGTCGAGGTGGTGATTTCGCCGGCCACGATCGCCATGCCGGTCGTCACCAGGGTCTCGCAGGCGACCCGGCCCCGGGCGTCGCTGCGGAGGATGGCGTCGAGAACCGCGTCGGAAATCTGGTCGGCAACCTTGTCGGGATGCCCCTCGGTCACCGACTCCGAGGTAAACACGTGGTGATGGGGTTTGGCCATTGGAATGGTCAGAAGGTGAAGAGAACGCGGTATTCCGCCGCGGGAAATTACTGGGGCAAAGTAGCCGCGCCGGTCTGACGCGGCAACGCTGAGAGGGCGTCCAGCATGCGAGGATCGAAGTGCTCCTGCATCGCGGTTTTCAGGGTGTTGGCAATGTCATTCGAAGTGGATGAATCGAGTGCCGCGAAGGCCGCCCGGGCCGCGACTTCGATTGGAATGGTTCGAACCACCCATTTGAGGAACGGCAAGGCCGGCGGGGCCACACTGAGGGTTCGATAGCCGAGGCCCAGCAGCAGGACCACCCCCAGTGGATCGGAAGCCATCTCGCCGCAAACACTGACCGAAATGCCGGCCCGGACTCCGGCATCGAGAATCATCTTGAGCTGACGGACCACCGCGGGATGGAAGTGGCTGAACCGCTCGGCCAGGCGGGCATTGCCCCGATCCACCGCCAGGGTGTATTGGACCAGATCGTTGGTCCCCACGCTGAAGAAGGCGCTGTGCTGGGCCAGCTCGTCAGCGATGAGAGCCGCCGCCGGCGTCTCGATCATGACCCCCACCGGGATCGAGGCGGCCGCGCGAACCCCTTCCCGGGCCAGATTCAGCGCCTCTTCCAGCACCATTTCCTTGGTCTCGGTCACTTCCTCGATCTGGGTGACCAGCGGCAGCATCAAGTGAACCTGACGGTCGGCCGCGGCCCGCAGGACCGCCCGGATCTGGGGCCGGAAAATCTCCGGGTGATCGAGGCAGACTCGAATCGAACGCCAGCCCAGAAAGGGATTGGCTTCCTGCGGGGCCCGGAACGCGGCGGGGAATTTGTCTCCCCCCAGATCGAAGCTGCGCACCACCACCGGATGACCGGGGAATGCGTCGCTGACTCTCCGGAAATAATCGGTTTGCTCATCTTCCGTCGGTAGCGCCGCCCGCCCGGTCACCAGGAACTCGGTGCGCAGCAGGCCAACCCCGGCGGCCTCGTGCTTGGCTGCGGGGATGATTTCATCCGGCAGGTCGACATTCCCCATCAGGGTGATCGACACCCCGTCGGGAGTGACGGCGGCCTGGGTGATCGCCGCCTCGAACTCCAGCTCCAGTTTCTGCCGGCGGGAAACCTGGGCCTTGACCCGCTCGATTTCTCCGTGAGTCGGATCGAGGATGATGGTACCGGTCTGCCCGTCAATCAGCAGGGTGGTGCCGTTCTTGATTCGCTCCAGCGCACCCACGGCGCCCATCACCGCCGGAATTCCCAGAGAGTGGGCCAGGATCGCGGCATGGGAAGTCCTGGTGCCTTCCTCGCTGACCAGACCAACCACGTGATCGCGGTCGAGCTGCACTGTGAGTCCGGGGGACAGTTCCTTGGCCACCACGATGATGTGATCATCGGTGGGAGTCGACCAGAACTCATCAATCACTTTGCCGATCAACCGGTGCAGGGTGCGATTGTGGATCGCGGTCAGGTCGGCCAGCCGGTCACGCAACATGGCATTACCCGAACCGCCCCACAGGTTCCGCACCTCGAGCGCCTTGAACTCATAGGCCGTCTCGGCGCTCATCCCACTGTCCCGGATCAGCTGTTCCACGCCTTTGAGAAAGTCGGCGTCCTGGGCCATCATGATCTGGGCATCGAAGATGTGAGACTCCTCTTTGCCGGCCCGTTCTCTCACGCGATCCCGCAGTGTCTCGAGCACCTTGGTGACCGCTTCCACCGCTGCATTGAGCCGGGCGACTTCGCTCTCGACCTCGGCATCGGAAATGAAACGGTTAGGGATGTCCGGCACCTCCATGCGCACGATGACCGCTCGGCCAAACCCCGGTCCGGGCGAGACACCGACTCCACGGAGCTGCCGCTCTGAACTCATGATTCTCCGAATCCTTTGGCCACCAGCGCCAGCAGGGCCGTCACCGCATCCTGTTCATCGGGCCCGTCGGCTCTCACCGTCAGGCTGCTGCCGCACTCGGCCGCCAGCATCATCACGCCCATGATGCTCTTCCCGTTCACCGCCATCCCGTCTTTCACCAGCTCGATTTCCGCGGTGAACCCGCTGGCCAGTTTGACGATCTGGGCAGCGGGCCGGGCGTGAAGACCAAGCTGATTCACGATCTTGGCTTCCCGTTCGATCATGGCAGTCCCCACACGAAAATGAGGGCGAGACCGATGGCGACCAGTCCGAATTTCACGGCAGTATATCGCGGACCCAGCTTCCAGGAGGCCGCCAGCCCCGCCAGCAGGGTGAGGACCGTAACACCTACCGCGGGCAGCTCCTCCGGTCCCAGCAGCCAGTCGGCCGCGAGGGGTACCGCCAGGCCCACCGACAGGCCGGCCACCAGCCCGGCCGGCTCCACTGCCCTGGGCAGCCACGATTCCCCCATGGCAGTGCCGACTTTCATCCCATTCTCCAGCCCGGTATTCAGGGCCCATACTCCGGTGCCAATTCGCAGCAGGCTGTAGAGCACCAGCACCGCGATAATCGCGATAGTTCCAACCCCGCCCACCACTCCCAGAATCGCGAGACCCATCGCCGCGGGAACTACCCCGGCCCAGAAGAACTGGTCTCCCAGAGCTCCCAGCGGACTGGTCAATGCCGCCCGCAACCGGGAGATCTGGGCGCCGGGCACCAGATCGTATTCCGCCCGGACCAGCGCCCCCAGAGCCAGACCGGCCAGGTAGGGATGGGAGTTGAAATATTCGGCCGCCCGCACCGAGGCTTCGGCGTGCCGCCCGGGATCCACCGACTTGAGATCTTCCAGTAGCGGCTCCGCCGCGTGCCCCATTCCGACGCCGGTCATCCGTTCGTAATTCCAGGCCCCCTGCACCGCGCAGAGCCGCCAGAGGGCCCGGACGAATCCGGTTCTCATGTCAGCACCGCGACGATCAGCCCGATCCCGGTCCCTACGGCGAGCCAGCGCAGTCGGGCCCCCCGTCCGGCCGAACGGACTGCGCCTCCAGCGGCGGCCGCAACGCCGGCGCCGATGGCGGTAGCGCTGACGTAGGCGAACTTCTCACCGCTCGGCATGTAGGGATGGGCCGCCTGGGCCATGATCAGCCCGACCACGGTGAGCCCCACACTCCTTATCAGGTCCCCGGCGAGACCCCGGAAATGGATGCTGGTGATGGTCCCGGCGTCTCCGGCGGCAAGGCCGGCCGCCGCATTCTGGATCAGCCTCCCATTACTCTGCCGCAACCAGATCAGGCTCCATCCGCCCAGCACCGCCATGAGCAGCGCAAAGAAAGTGGCGATGCCGATCCGCTCTCCCCATGGTCCGCCCGACGCCAGCACCACCGAGGCCACCGCACCGGGCCCATAGTCGGGATAGCGGGAGGCACCTACCGGCAGCACATCCAGCGCGAACAGTTCCAGCAGGACACCCACGAATAATCCCGTCGGCAGATCACCGAGAATCAGACCAGCCCCGGCACAGGCCACCAGGGGCCGGGAGAGCAGCGCCTGGGGAAAGGTGACCAGGTCCATGCCGGTCAGGGTGCCCCAGGCGGTGAGCAGCGCAAAGGTCGCGGCCGACATTACCGGAGCGCCTCAAGCGGCACCGGTGGAGTGGTCGGCAGGTCCTGGGCGGTCACGTCGGTCCCCGTCAGCTGCATGCCATCCAGAGTGCGGTACTCCTCTTCCGACAGGTACACATAGGGCAAGCGAGGGGTGCGACCCGGCTTGTGGTGAATCCCGCCGAGATTGATCCGCTCCACCGGCGGCGCGGCCTGCCGGAAGGCGGCCATGGTCGCCACGTCGGCGGTCAGCACGATGCCATTGAGTGATTCCGCCCGCCAGGCGGCGTGCGACCGTGCCGCCTCGGCCAGGTCGGCGAACCGGAGTTCGATGTCGGGTGGGGTCCCCATCTGGTAGAGATCCCGCTCCCATTCACTGGCATACACCGTGTCGTCGAGCAGCACGATGAAGCCGATGTTGAGCGGTTTGCCCCAGCCGATCACGACCTGCCCGTGCACCAGACGGTCATCGACCCGATAGAGCAGAATCGGCATCAGGGGTGGCGGATGGCGTCAGTGCCTTTGACCGCCGCCCGCTCGGCTCCTTCCTCGGGAGGCATCGAGTGGTTGTATACGAAGTCGAGCAGCATCGGCAGGTTCACCCCGGTCACCACCTTCACCACCGGCAGGGCCTTGGCGAGATGCATGGCGGCGAAAAAACAGGAGCCGCAGGGCATGTCCACGAACACCACCGCCGGATTCCCGTCCACCGCCGTGGCGATCCGGCGTTCAATCTCTTCCTTGCCGCCGTCCTGATTGGACACCGGAATCAGGACTCCGCTCTGGCCGCTGATCCGTTCGACTTCCTGGACCATCGCCACCGCGAGCGCGCCGTGGGCCACCACAACGCCCCGCAATCCTTCACTCATAGTCCTCCTGCAGATATTCCCGGAGCCCCTGTTTTTCCCGCATCTTCTTGATCAAGCGCTGATTGAAAGCCGCGGCCACGTCCACTCCGGCAAAGCGGAGCAGATGCATCATGGCGACCACTTCCGAAATCACCGTGATGTTCTTGCCGGGATTGAGCGGCACGACCATCCGGGGCAAGGTAACGTCCAGAATGGTGGTCTCCAGCGTCTGCAGGCCGGTGCGGTCGGCATCCTTGGCCTTCTCCCAGGCCTCCAGCTGCACCACCACCTCGATCCGCTTCTGCTGCCGCACCGACCGGATCCCGAACAGGGCTGGAATGTCGACCAGCCCCACGCCGCGGATTTCCATGTGGTGGGCGGCCAGCTCGTGGCCCGAGCCGATCAGGATGTCCCGACCCCGCTTGGCCACCTGAACGATATCGTCGGCCACCAGCCGATGCCCCCGCTCCACCAGGTCCAGCACGCACTCACTCTTGCCGATGCCCGACTGCCCGATGAACAAGAGCCCCACACCATAGACATCGGCCAGCGAGCCGTGCAGGGTGGTGCGGGGCGCGAAGGCCTCTTCGACAATCGGCTTGATGCGGCGATAGAACTCCGCCGTCTTCAGTTTGCTGCGGAGCAGCGGGATACCGCGGGCCCGGGCGAGATCAAGGAGTTCGGTGGGGACATCCTGCCCCTTGGTGACGAAGACACAGGGCAGATCGAACTCGAAGAACTTCTCCAGCCGTCCCCGCCGGTCACCGGCCTCCAGCGAGTTGAGATAGCTGATCTCGGTCTCGCCCAGAACGTGGAGCCGGCGGGGCATGAACCGCCCGGTATAGCCCGCGAGCGCCAGACCGGGCGAGGCCACCTCCGGATCCGGAATCGGCCGATCCAGCCCGACCTCTCCGGTCAGCGGCTCGAGCTGGAGCGGATCGCCCTTGCGGGCCAGGATCTCGCGGAGCGTCAGGCTCACAGAGTCGCGTCTTTGGCGCCCCGATGGTGCCGGGCAGTCATGTGCTTATCGAGTTGACGCTTCACCTTCTCCTCGGCCCGGTCCAGCGCCGAGCGATGATCCTTGTCCTCACCGGTCGCCACGAAGATCTCACCCGAGCTGGAGTGAATCCGGATTTCCACCGAGGCGGACTGGGGAGCGACGTCAAACACTATGGTTCCATCCACCGGCCGGTTTACCAATCCGTTCAAGCGCTGCAGCACCGACTCGGCGCGCTGACGGAGTTCGTCGGAGATTTCACAGTGCCGGGCGGAGATGGTGGTCCTCATGTATGCCTCCACGACAATGGTTCAAGTTTCTGTAACTGCGTGAAAAGTGAAAAGTGAAAAGTCGATATTCCCAGGTCCGTTTCACTTTTCACGTTTCACGTTTCACGTGGTTGACGATCCAGTCTTCGGTCTGCTCCGCGGCACTCTCCCAGGAGAGACGCTCCGCGAAGGCCCTCGCCTGCCTTCCCAATCGGTCGACTAGAGCCGGATCCGCCGCCAAGGCCAGCATTCGCTCGGCCAACGCCTCTGCATCGGCGTGAGGCACCAGGAATCCAGTTTCTCCGTGCCGGACCGAATCACGAAGGCCGGGACTGTCAGAGGCCAGCGAAGGCGTGCCGCACCCGGCCGCCTCCACATTGGTGATTCCCCACCCTTCCTTGGGTGAAGGAAAAACATTGGCCCAGCTGCTCCGGAAGAGGCGGATCTTCTCTGCCTCTGTCACAAACCCAAGGAACCGTACCGCATCGCACAGTTTCAGCTCCCGGGAGAGGGCCTCCAGCCGGGGCTGGTCGTCACCCCGACCGGCGATATCTAAGCGAATATCAGGCCGCCTGATACGGGCCGCGGCCAGGCCACGCAGCGCATACTCGACCCCTTTGTACCGTCGCAGACGCCCTACATAAACAAAGGAAGGATGTGGCGTTCTGGGAACTGCCGGGTCGGGGGTGAAAACCCGGGAGTCTACCCCTGGATAGATTACGCTGATCCGGTCTCCCGGCACCCCCCGGGCGATCAGGTCGTCCCGGGTACTCTCGCTAATGGCGTGGAACGACGCCCGCCGGTAAGCCCAGGGAATCGGCTTTTCCATGGCCCAGACCAGAGTGGCCGATGGCAGCGAGGCTTCCTGAAAGACCGTGCCGCCGAACAGGTGCGGGACAATCACCCCGAACGGACGATCAGTCATCCCGGCCAGGAAGAGCGGGACCTTGTTGATGTCCTCGATCACCACGTCGGGACGCTCGGCTCGCAATGCCCGGCGCACTGAGCCTCGACCCAGCAACATGAAGCTGTTGCGGTTGCCGTGCCGCTCCACATCGATGCCATCGACCGTCTCGCGTGCCTTCCCGCCGGGCCAGCCGGAACAGACCATCCGGATCCGATGGCGCGATGCCAGCCGTCCGAAGATCTCGTGCAGGTGAATCTCCGCCCCACCTGCCTGCGGATTGACCCGGTCCTGCCAATTCACCACGAGAATGTTCACAGCCGCCCGATCGAATGGGCCACCCGGTCCAGCACCCCGTTCACGAACGATGGCGCCTTGGCTCCGCCAAACCAGTGGGCCAGCTGCACCGCTTCGTCGATGGCCACCTTGGGCGGCACTTCACCCCGGAGGAGTTCGTGGACTCCGATCCGGAGAATGTTGCGCTCCACCGGCGCAATCCGCTCGAGCCGCCAGTTGTCAGCCGCTTCAGTAGCGTGCCGATCGAGGTCGTCCCGCTCCTTGAGGACCGCATCGGCCAGGGACTCGGCCCCGTCGTACACCGTGGGATCGGGGCCGGTCAGCCGGGCCAGCCGGGTGACCGCGTCATCGAGGGTGGCGTTGCCGATTTCCATCGAATAAAGAATCTGCAGCGCCCGAGCACGGGCTTTCGTCTCGGGCCTAAGCATTCTGTTTCTTGATCTGAGCCAGCGCGTCGGCGGTCTTGAGCGCCGCCTCGGTAGCCTCGTATCCCTTGTTGCCAGCGGTTCCCCCGGCCCGGGCCAGGGCCTGGTCCATCGTCTCAGTGGTCAGCACTCCGAAGGCAACCGGCATCCCGTAGCGCACCGCCACCTGCGAAAGTCCCCGGGCAGCTTCGCCGGCTACGTAGTCGAAGTGCGCTGTCTCGCCCCGTACTACGCAGCCGAGACCGACGATCGCGCGGTACTTCCCCGAGTCGGCCAGAGATGCTGCCGCGCCACCCAGCTCGAATGCACCGGGGAGCCAGACCACATCGATCTGGCCCTCAGGCACCCCGGCATCCTTGCAGCAGGCCAGCGCTCCTTCGAGCAGCCGGGTGGTGACCCGCTCATTGTATTGACTCACGAGGATGGCCACGCGCCCGGATGGACGGAGCTGGCCGCGAAATTCTGGCATGCGGTCAGTGGGCCAGGAGATGGCCGAGCTTGTCGCGCTTGGTATCGAGGTAGGCCCGATTCTCGGCGTTGGGATCGGCCTGTAAGGGGATCCGTTCGACGATCTCGAGTCCGTAGCCTTCGAGACCAACCAGCTTACGGGGATTGTTGGTCATCACCCGGATGGAGGAGAGCCCCAGATCGCGGAGAATCTGGGCTCCGATGCCGTAGTTCCGGAGATCGGGCGCAAAGCCCAGCCGCTGATTGGCCTGCACCGTATCGTGTCCTTCGTCCTGGAGAGCGTACGCTTTGATCTTGTTGTGGAGCCCGATCCCCCGGCCTTCCTGATCGAGGTAGACGATCGCGCCCTTCCCGGCTTGGGCAATCAACTTCATGGCCGCATGGAGCTGGGACCCGCAGTCGCAGCGCTGGGAACCGAATACGTCGCCGGTAAGACACTTGGAATGCATCCGCACCAGCACGTCAGGCTGACCGGCGACATCGCCCATTACCAGGGCCACGTGCTGAGCCTTGTCGACATCGTTGCCGTAGGCGATGACCCGGAACTCGCCGAAGTCGGTGGGCAAACGGGCTTCGGCCTCACGATGGACCAGTTGTTCGGTCGACAGGCGATAGGCCACCAGCTGCGCGATGGTCACAAAGGTCAGCTGATGCCGTTCGGCGAAGGCCTCCAGCTGAGGCCGCCGGGACGGGGAACCATCCTCGTTGAGGATCTCGCAGATCACACCGGCCGGATAGAGACCGGCCAAGCGAGCCAGGTCCACCGCCGCTTCGGTGTGTCCCACCCGCTGCAATACTCCACCGGGCCGGGCCCGCACCGGCTGGATGTGTCCTGGCCGGCGGAGATCTCCTGCCACCGTCTGCGGGTTGATGGCGACGTGAATCGTCTTGGCCCGATCGGAAGCGGAGATGCCGGTGGTCACCCCAAACCGGGGCGAGGCATCGATGGTCACGGTAAATGCGGTACGCTGC
Source organism: uncultured Gemmatimonadaceae bacterium (assembly GCA_964578865.1). Taxonomy (GTDB): domain Bacteria; phylum Gemmatimonadota; class Gemmatimonadetes; order Gemmatimonadales; family GWC2-71-9; genus JADJOM01. The sequence goes on from CAZOES010000023.1 coordinate 10,013, forward strand.
GCCTCAGTGTTCTGAGCTTCCATCTGCTGCAGGCCGAGTTGCTCGCAACGCTCCGGCATCAGAGCCAGACAGACCCAGCCACGGGCGTGGGTGATCATGAAGTTGACCATCTCGGGCGTAATCAGCTCTGCCGCGCAGATCAGGTCGCCTTCATTCTCCCGGTCCTCATCATCGGCCACGATGATGGGTTTGCCGTTGCGGAGGTCTTCGATTGCCTGGGCTATTGTCCCGAAAGTCAT
>CAZOES010000023.1:10351-13588 GCA_964578865.1 uncultured Gemmatimonadaceae bacterium
ACCTCGAGCTGTCCCAAAGTGGTATGCTGAAAGGTAAACGGGATGAGGGAGACCTGGATGATTCCCGGTCGGGGGACCGCGTTCACGGTCAGGCTGACCCCTTCCACGGTAATCGATCCCAGCGGGATCGAAATTCGGGCGACTTCGTCCGGGACGCTGAGGTCGAGCAGCCAGGCGTCGCCATGCTGGGCCACGGCGATGATCTCCCCGATCCCGTCGACATGGCCTTGTACCAGATGGCCCCCCAGGCGATCGCCCACCTTCAAGGCCCGTTCAAGGTTCACTTCGGTCCCTTTGGCGTACTCGGCGAACGAAGTCCGCTCGAGCGAGGTACGGATCACGTGGACCTCGAACCAGCCTCTCCCCACCTTCTCCACCGTCAGGCAGGCGCCATCGACCGCGATGCTCTCGCCCTTTTTGAGCTTCTTGTACGGGGCGCCGATCCGCAGGGTGAGCCCGGTTTCGCTCAGGCGGGCGCCCCGGACTATTCCGACGGCGGTTACGATTCCGGTAAACACGGTTCTTTGTCGGCCACCAGTAAAGTGTCTTGTCCGAGGATGCGCCGTTCCACTACCTGCCAGCGCTCCGCTTCAACCAACGTGGTACCCGGTAACCCGGCCACCGCCGGAATCCCGGTCTCGCCCAGCCAGACCGGAGACTGGATCCAGTAGTACCGGTCGACCAGATCCTGAGCCAGCAGCGATCCGGCCAGCCGCCCGCCCCCTTCGATCAGAATCGACTCCACCCCTCGTTGCTTGAGGAGGCCCAGTCCTTCCAGCAGCGAAGTTACCCACAGCACTTCGACCCCGGCTTCCTGCAACTCGGCCAGCCGGGGTGACGGGCGATGCGACTCGGTGATCAGCAGCGTGGGGATGTCCCGGGCACTCTTCACCAGTGTAAGGGACCCGGGGATCTCCCCCTGCCGAGTAAAGACCACTCTCACCGGTGGCTTTCGCGGCTCCACCGAGCCGCGCACGGTCAGCGAGGCGTCGTCCACCGTGGCGGTGTGCCCTCCCACTCCAATCGCATCGAATCCGGCCCGGAGCCAATGGACGTAGTCGCGGGCTTCATTTCCTGAAATCCAGCGGGAACGGCCACCCTGATCGGCAATTCGCCCATCCAGGGTGGTTGCCAGTTTGAGTGCGACGAACGGCCGGTCGGGGTGACGGAACCGGTGAAAGAAGGTGGCATTCTGAATCCTGGCCTCTTCCTCTCGCAGTCCCAGCGTCACCGTGATCCCCGCCGCTCTGAGTCTCTCCGTCCCGCCAGCTGCAAGCGGATTGGGGTCTGCCACCGCCGCCACCACTTCCTTCACGCCGGCCGCGATCAACGCCTCCGAACAAGGCGGCTGTTTGGCGCGGTGGTTGCAAGGCTCGAGAGTGACGACGACGGTTGAGCCGCGACTGGATGGACCCGCATTGGCTAACGCAGCAGCCTCTGCGTGCAACGAGCCGTACTCGGCGTGCCATCCTTCGCCGACAATCTTCTCGCCCTGCAACAAAACAGCACCGACCAGCGGGTTGGGAGGCACTCGGCCCCATCCCCGCCAGGCCAAATCGAGGGCCCGGCCCATGGCTTCGAAGTGATTCACGGATCGGAATTTACACAGGGGCACCTAGGTCACCAAGAAATTTCCCCGGGAGAGGCAACAATGTCCCTCGAAAGGGAAGCCAGAGTTTCTCGCCGGGCCATTTGGGCCGGGATTCCCGCTGCAACGCGCTCCTGTGTCGGCGTGATCTTTGGACTGTTTCTGTTCGTCGCGATCACCCGCGCGCCGGCGCTGCTTTCCCCCAAGGCGCTGGACGACGAGCAGGTTTACGCGGTGGTCGCGACCGAGATGCTGCACGGAGGCCGGCCCTACCTCGACGCGGTGGAACGGAAGCCTCCGCTCTTGTTCTTCCTCTACGAACAGATCCTCAGGGTCTCCGGCACCGGGAACTGGTTCGGTCTGCATCTGGTCATGGTCCTGTGGACCCTGGCGACCATGGTAGTGCTGTACTTCATCGCCAGCCGGCTGTTCGACCGGGCGACAGGATACTGGGCCGCGATGCTCTACGCTCTTTTCGCTGCCTGGGCCGACTACCGGAGCCTGGCGCTCAATGGTGAGCTGCTCATGAACCTGCCGGCCACCGCGGCGGTGGCCATCGCGCTGCACCGGGGCAGCTCGAGAGTCCGGCCGGAGCTTATTCTGGCGGGCGCCCTGGTGGCGATCGCCTTCCTGCTCAAGCAACCGTCCGGCATCGTGGCCCTGGCGCTGGGTCTCTACCTGCTGCTGCCGGCCTATCGGGCCCAACGCAACCTGGAGTGGAGTCACTCGCTGTTGCACGGAGGGCTTCTCACCGTCGGCTTTCTTGGCGTTTTCAGTGTTACCGCCTGGCTTCTCTGGAAAGCCGGCATTCTTTCCCCGGCGATCTACTGGACCGTATTGGACCATGGGGTGGAGACCGGACCAACCACCGGAATTTTCTGGCGGGGAGCACTGGAGCGGGGAGCCTTCTTTACGCTCTCCACGCTTCCGCTGATGATCGGGGGACTCGAGGCAGTACATCCCCGGCTGCGGGGGCGCCGTCTCTGGAGAGGGCGGGAAGCGGAGCTGACAGGGTTACTGCTTCTTCTCCTGGTGTCTCTGGTAGGTGTTTCGGCCAGCGGACAGTTTCTCTATCACTATTTCCTGCAACTGCTCCCACCGCTGGTCTTGCTGGCCGCGCCGGTGTTCGCCGAGGCCGGTCGGTCCACCTGGTCCCGCCGCTGGCTGCTGCCGTCCCGGCCGGTGCTGCTGACCTGGCTGGTGCTTTCCTCGATTGTATTTCTAGTGGTCAATTCACTGGGCGTTGCCAACCACGACGAACCGGGTTCGGCCGCGGTCTACGTGCGGGACCACTCGGAGCCGAGTGATCGGCTGTTCGTCTGGGGCCAGGGGGACCGGTTCACCGGGTTCTACCTCGACTCCGGCCTGAGACCGGCCGCGCGCTACATCGCGAGCTATCCCCTGACCGGCCACATCTTCGGGATCTGGAATCCGCGGCTGGATACCTCCCACCGTATCGTTCCCGGCGCGTGGGATAGTCTCCAGGTCGACTTCGAGCGCCACCCGCCTCGGTATGTGATCGACACCGATGGTTTGCTCCAGCCTCCGACCTACCCGATCGCCAAGTATCCGTTCCTGCGGGATTACCTGGCTCGTCATTATAGAGAAGTGCATCGGGCAGTGGACGGGGTGGTGTTCGAGCGAGTGGA
>CAZOES010000023.1:13688-40659 GCA_964578865.1 uncultured Gemmatimonadaceae bacterium
GTCATTATAGAGAAGTGCATCGGGCAGTGGACGGGGTGGTGTTCGAGCGAGTGGAGACGGCCAAGAAGCGAAGCTGAGCAGTCAAACGGGTGATTTGCTCGCGGTGGGATGGTTCCTCCGCGGCCCTTATTCGCCCGTGCGCCGTTGCGGTGTCAGCACGACTCTCCGAACACGGGCGAACCAACGCCGCTACGGAACCACCCCACTCGCTCGCCGAAGTGCATCGCTGGATTCGAAGATCGATGGCTCGTGCCGGTCCCGCAGCGGCGTTGGTTCGCCCCTCTCGAGAATCCATCCTAGATCAAATCTGGAGAGGGGCGAATAAGGGCCGCGGAGGGACCGGTACGAGCCATCCAATTTACGAACCTATTCCGCATGAGAATCCTGCCGCATGCACCCGACCAGCCCTAGAACCCGATCGCGGCCCCCAGTGCTCCATAGAACTGCCCGCCCGCCGGATCGATCCGCTCGAAGTGCGTCAGGGTCCCCTCGTCCTTGCCTACCAGGAATCCCCCCTCGCCCCAGAGCTTGAGCGGCTTGAGGTTGAGCGCCGCATTGAGCAGCACGTTGATGCGCGAGGTGCTGATGTCGAGTGCCACCGTGGAATCGGCCGAGGTGACCGGATCACGGAAGGCGACCTTCCCTTTCCCCTTGATCATGTCGATGCCGCCGCCACCGGTCATCTCGAAGGGGCCGAGGTAGCCGCCCACCAGGAGCCGGGCATTGATAGCGGAGTATGTGGTCGAGGCCTGGAGCTGGTCACCCTGGCTGAGATCGCCGAAGATGATTGCCGGCATGTCCCGCTTCATGACGTTGAGCGAGATGACCGGCTTGTTCCCCGCCATCGCGAAAGCGGCTCGCAAGCCGAAGCCGAGTCCGATGGCGAGATCACTGATCCGGCGGGCATTCTCGTCCAGCCGGTAGCGGCTCGATTTCCCCATCGGGACGATCACCGCCGAACCGATCAGGTCCACCGAGGCCGTTCCCATCGTGAGCTTCTTGCTGAACACACCGACATCGATATCCAGCCGCGGCATCGGAATCAGCAGCCGCTTGTCCATCTTCACGGTGTCGCTGGTTCCGTCGTAGCTCGCCTCCGGTATGGTCGCCCGGACCAGACCCAGCCGGCCGGACAGCCGGAAGCGTCCAAATTGCCCCAATGCCTTCGCGGTTCCCGGCACCGGGTTGCCGCCGCCCACCAGCGCAGCTTCAACCGGGAGAAAGAGCGTGATGGCATCGGCACCGGCCTGGCAGATCTTGCCAGCCTGCACCTGAGCGGAATCGGTGGGGCAGCCGGGAGTCTGGGCCTCGAGTGTTATCGGCGCCAGGAGCAGCGGAAGTATCGTAGCTAACTGAAGCTTCTTCATCACGTTAGTATCGGCCAACGGCCGTTAGCCATTAGCCGTTAGTGACCTCAACGAAAACGGCCCTCTCCGCCGAAGCGAAGAGGGCCTGAACTGGATTGCAGTTACTAGTGTCTAATGACTAAAGCCTAGCGGCTCCTAGAACGAAAACGTCAGGCCCGCCCCACCAAACAGCCGGCTCTCAGTCGGATCGTTGCCGGTGAAGGTGGTCTTGTAGGTCTTGTCCTTGCCGAACTGATAGCCTGCCTCGGCCCCGATCTTCAGGAACGAGAAATCCAGCGCCGCGTTCACAAATGCCATCGTGCGGGTGTTATCGAGGTCGGTGTTGACCGTGATGGTGCCGGGGACGTTCTGGTTCTCGAAGGTGATCCGGGCATCGCCGGTGTATTTGTCCCAGCCCAGACCCGCGCCCACGTTGAACAGGCCGAGATCGTAGCCGGCCACCGCGCGGAGGTTGGTGGAGTGGAGGTCCACCCCGAACGAGTAGGTGTCGCCGCCGGTGGTGTTGCCGTAGGTCAGCTGAGGAATATCCCGCCGAGTTACCGAGACCACCACCGACGGAATGATCGCCCGGCCGGGGAGCACGCCGATCCGGGCACCATAGCCCAGACCCAGCGCCACGTCGCCGATCTTCCGGGCGTCTTTGTCTACCGAGAAGTTGTCGATCTTGTCGGCCGGAATAAGCTGCGCCGAACCGAGCAGATCGATCGAGAGCAACCCATTCATCCCCTTGAAAACTCCCAGGGCCGCTTCGACCAGCGGAGCCGGCGCGATGATCTTGGTGTCCTGACCCACGGTGGTGGTGCTGCCGTCGAAATTCAGATCGGGAGACCGGACTCTGGTGGCGTTGACCCGGGCAGTAATCGAGAAGTGCCCGAACCCGCCGAGACCCTTGAAGCTGCCTAATACGGGGTTGCCGCCGCTGACCAGGAGTCCGGCCACCGGATGGAAGATGTCGGCGCCGTCTACCGCGGCATTACAGATGTTGACGTTCTGCTGGTCGACGATGATGAGCGGCTTGTTGCACTCAGGATACGGCGTCTGAGCCGACAAGGCGGCCGGAGCCGCGAGGAATGCGACCAGGGCGAGGTGCGAACGACGCATCGGTACTCCTGCGAAAAGATTAGGTGGTGAAGCGCACCCCCTTCGGGCCACGGCGGACTTCGCCCAGCACCCATGTTGGTACGCCAGCGTTGCGGGCGGCGCTCTGAGCCTCGGCAACCGCAGTCTTCGGCAATACTGCGATCAGTCCCACTCCGAGGTTGAAGACATCGCGCATTTCTTCCAGCGATACCTTCCCCGCTTCCTGCAGCAGACGGAACAGTGGAGGCCACTTCCAGCTGTTGGTCTCCACCAGTGCCTCACACTGATCAGGCAAGATGCGCACCAAGTTGCCCGGTATGCCGCCACCTGTGATATGGGCGATGCCATGCAGCTTGGAGATGACGGGCATCACGGCCTTGCTGTAACTCTGGTGGACCGCCAGCATGGCGTCGGCCACGGTGCGGCCCGTATCTCCAAGTGTATCAGTGAGTTGCAGCTTCAGCCCGTCGAAGACAATCCGCCGTGCCAGGGTGTAACCATTGGTGTGCAGGCCGGTGGCTCCATAGGCCAGCAGCACGTCGCCTGGCTGGACTTTGTCGCCGTGCAAGGCATCCTCTTCCTCCACTACCCCGATAATTGTTCCGGCCAAGTCGAAATTGCCGGGCTGGTATAGTCCCGGCATCGAGGCAGTTTCCCCGCCTGCCAGGGCCATCTCGTGCGCCCGGCACCCCCGGGCCACTCCCTCGACGATGCCCGCGATCTGCTGGACCGTGAGGGCCGCGCCGGCCACGTAATCCATGAAGGCCAGCGGCCGGGCCCCGTGGACCAGGATGTCATTCACACTGTGATTGACCAGGTCTTCGCCAACGGTATCGAATCGTTGCGCCTGCAACGCGATGAGGACCTTGGTACCCACCCCATCGGTGCTCATCACCAGTACCGGCTTCTTCATGCCGGCCGGTACTCGAACCATTCCGCCGAACGCACCGACGTGCCCAACCGAGAAAGCAGTCCGGGTCCCGGCCACCAGTTTCCCGATTCGCTCCTTGGCCGCTTCGGCGCTCTCGAGATCGACGCCGGCCGCGGCGTATTGCCGTTCGGTCATGCCAACGCCTCCGCCACATCGAAGTGGGTCAGGTCCTTGAAGCGATTGACCCGATCCTGAAGCACCGCAGGGGTAACTCCCTCGAATCCACCGACCCCGAATTTTGAGACCGCGAACGATCCCATCGCGGCGCCGTAGACCATGGCCCGGCGCAGCCCATTATTGCTGGTATCACCGGTGCGGGCGATGTACCCCAGGAAGCCGCCGGCGAAAGAATCCCCCGCCCCGGTGGGGTCGAAGACTTCCTCCAGCGGATAAGCCGGGCAATAAAAGGAACGATCCGGTTCCACCAGCAGTGCTCCATGTTCGCCCCGCTTCACCACCACCCGCTGGGGACCCTGCCCCAGCACCCATTTGGCCGCCCGGTGCACGTTCCAGTCGCCTGAAAGCTGGCGGATCTCTTCGTCGTTGATGATCAGCAGGTTCACCCGCTGGAGCACATCCATCAGCCTGGCCCTGGCGCTGTCGATCCAGTAATTCATGGTATCGCAGGCCACCAGCTTGGGCGACTTCATCTGATTCAGCACGCTGAGCTGCAACTCAGGATGAATGTTCCCCAGCAGAACGAATGGGGCGTCGGCGAAGGAAGCCGGAATTTTGGGATTGAAGTCGGCGAAGACGCCCAGCCGGGTCTCCAGAGTCTCCCGGCTGGCAAGATCGAACGAATACTTCCCCTTCCAGCGGAAACTCTCGCCCTTGGCCGTCTCGATCCCGCTGATATCGACTCCCCGGCCGGCCAGCTGCTTGAGCTCGGCCATCGGGTAGTCGTCGCCCACCACGCCGACCACCTGGACCGGCGTGAGCAGCGACGCCGCGGTGCTGAAATAGACCGCCGACCCACCCAGCGCGTCGGTGACTTCCCCGAAAGGCGTAATGATCGAATCGAGAGCAACACTGCCCACCACGAGCAATTTCATGCGATCACATCCGGTCGGGGGCTGAGAGACCCAGGAGGCCGAGGCCGTTGGCAAGCACGATACGGGCAGCCCGGGCCAGCGCGAGTCGGGCTGCTTCGGTTGCGGGGGGCTCGCCCAGCACTCGGCACTTGTGGTACCAGCCGTGGGCCACCCGCGCGAGGTCTTCCAGATAATCGGTGACCCGATGCGGCTCGCGGACCCGGGCGGCCTTGGCGACTACCTCGGGGAATACCGCCAGCTTCTTGAGCAGCTCGAGGTCTTCCGGGGCCACCAGGGCCTCGAGGGAAACTTCGCCGCCGGCCGACTCGGGCGACCGGTTGGCCACCCGGAAGATCCCGCTCATCCGGGCGTGCGCCATCTGGACGTAGAAGATCGGATTCTCGTCGGTCTGCTTGCGGGCCAGATCCACGTCGAAGGTGAAGGGAGACTGACCCGGCCGCATCATGAAGAAGTAGCGGGTGGCGTCGACCCCGACCCACTCGACCAGGTCCTGCAGGGTGACGTAGTCGCCGGCCCGCTTGGACATCCGGACCTCTTCCCCGCCCTTCAGGACCTTCACCAGCTGGACCAGGGCCACCTCGAAGAACTCTTCGCCATAGCCAAGCGCTCGCAGGGCGGCCCGCATCCGGGGGATATAGCCATGATGATCCGCGCCCCACACATCGATCACCCGGGCAAAGCCCCGATCGTGCTTGTCGATGTGATAGGCGATATCAGGGACGAAATAGGTCAGGGAGCCGTCGCTCTTCCGGAGCACCCGGTCCTTGTCGTCGCCGTAGCCGCTGGTCTTGAGGAAGAGGGCACCGTCTTTCTCCTCGGTGAGCCCCCGCGATGCCAGCAGTTTCATCGCCGCATCAACCTTCCCGGCATCGCGCACGGCCTGCTCCGAAGACCAGAGATCGAAGACTACCCGCATGGAGCGGAGCAACTCTTCCTGCTCCTGGCGGAGATGCAACGGCGCGGTGACGCACAGCGCCAGGCCCTGCTGATAGGCCGCTGCGGCGTCGGGGCCGGTGCCGGCTGACGTCACTGCCAGCGCTTTCAGCTGGGGCTTCTCGCTCAGGAAACGCTGGGCCAGCTCGGTCAGGTATTCACCGTGATAGCCGTTCTCGGGAATGTGAAACGGTACCCCGGCAGCTTCACGCACCCGCTCCCAGAGACTCTGCCGAACCTTGTCGATCTGGACGCCGGCGTCGTTGATGTAAAACTCCCGGGTGACGGCGTGACCGGTCCACTCCAGTAACGCCGCGATCCCATCACCCATCACCGCCCCGCGGCCGTGGCCTACGTGCAGCGGCCCGGTGGGATTGGCCGACACGAACTCCACGTTGACCTTCTGGCCGGCGCCAAAGGTCAGGCGGCCGTAGTTCTGGCCCGCCGCGATGATGGTGCTGAGCAGCGAGGCCAGGGCGTCCTGAGCCAGCCAGAAGTTGATGAACCCCGGTCCGGCGATCTCGGTCCTGGAGACCACGTCGGCCGGGATATTGAGCATGCCGATGGCCTGCTGGGCCAGGGCTCGAGGATTGCTCTTGAGCTGCTTGGCCAGCACCATCGCCAGGTTGGTGGAGAGATCGCCGTGCCCCGGGTCCCGAGGCCGTTCCAGCACGAAGGCGGGCACCTCCGCACCGAGTGCGGTGGCGACCCGTGCCAGCTCGGCCCGGATAATCGCTTCGCTCACTCCTTGGCCTTCTTGGAGGAGCTCTTGGGCTTGGCGGGTTTCTCGGCCGGCTTCTCCGATGCAGCCGGCTTGGCGGGCTTCTCGGACGAAGAGGAGCTCTCGCTGGAAGACTTCTCGCTGCTGGGGGAGGACGAATCGCCGCTGGAAGAGGCCGATTCCTTCCTCGGCCCCTTCCCGTCCTTGCCGTAATCGGTGATGTAGAAGCCCGAGCCTTTGAAAACCAGGCCGGCACCTCCCGAGATCAGCCGCGTCGCCATCTTGCCGCATTGAGGGCACTTGGCGCGAGGCTTGTCGGAGATCTTCTGGAACAGGTCGAAGGTGTGACCTTCGGGACAGCGGTACTCGTACGTCGGCATCGGTCGGCGGAGTCCTAAGAGAAACGGGCGCAATATCTTAGCGGACTCGGCCCGGCGATTCAAGCGGGAGAGGGCACGAAGGACGGATTTTACCACGGAGACTCAGAGTCACAGAGAACTACCGATCGTTCACTAGACGCCTGACTCCTCGGTGAATCGCTCAGGCGCCTAACCGGATCTTCCGGATCGCCCGGTCCAGCGCCCCGATCACATCCGGATTGGCACTCCGCTTTCGCTGCTTCTCCAGTACTTTCACCGCGCCTTTGGCCGATTTCCCCATCGCACCGAGGGCGTCCGCCGTGGCGATGACGAGCTCACGGCCTCCCTCGAGCTCATCGGTACTCTCCAGCACTTTCGTCAGGTCACCCACGGCCTGCTTCCCATCCGGGCCCATCAAGCGGAGTGACCGAGCCGCTTCGAGCCGCACCGGCATTGCCGTGGCTGAGCGGACCGCCTTGGCCATCGGCTGAGCCGCCTTCGATCCAATCCCGGCAAGCGCTTCCGCTGCTGCACCGCGCAGCGAATCGTTCCCATCGTAGAAGACCGACACTACCAGTGGCACCGCATCGTTCGCGGCGCTCTTCAACCGGCCCAGTCCATACACCAGGTTCACCACCCGAAGCCGCTGACCCTTGTCGGACAGAGTCGGATCCCGCCGAAGCTCCTGGCTCAGCGCCCGCATCATGGGCTTGGCCGCCGCTTTGGCGTCGGGCCCGATCCGGCCGATCGCCCAGGCCGCCGAGGCGCGGACCCAGAGCGAATCGTCGTCCAGCAGATCAATCAGCCCTTTCACCGACTCGCTCTTCCCGGCCCCGATCGCCCCCACGACTTCGGCCGCGTTGCCTCGGACCCAGGGATCAGGGGACTTGAGCAACGGCATCACCACCGGCAAGCCGGCAGGACCGATGGTTTCAATAGCCCGCCGGGCGGCTTCCTGATTGGTCCGGATATCGTCGGCCAGCACTACCGTGAGCGCCGCACTGGCCTCCCGGGCCGGCGGGCCAATCTTGCGGAGCCCTTCCACAGCCCAGTAACGCACTTCGGCGTTTTCGTCGCGGGTCGCGCGAATCAGCACCGGCACGGCGCTGACCGCACCAGGGCCCAGCGCGGCGATCGCCTTGATTGCTTCCCGGCGAAGCTCGGGGATGTAATGCTCGGATTGAGTCACCCACTCGGAGAGTGGACGACCGCGGGTAAAGGGCTGAGCCCGCGCGCCCTGGGCGGAAAGAACCGAAGTTGTGCTGCAGAGCAGGACGAGGAGAACGGCCGGGGAGAGCCGTCGGGACCTCGCCGGTGGCAGCCGGACGTGATCGCGATCGGGCAGCATGAACGGAACCCTGAAGTGTTTCGTCCCGTCCATGGGACAGGGAGTGCGACTGCACCCCGGGGACATCAGTTACTCAGTTGAACATACCCCCATGCGTCGGCTCCAGCCAGAGACGAAATTTTACCGCAGAAATCCCCTATTCAGATCGGAGCGTCCGCGCCGGATCGACTCTGGTGGCCAACCGAGCCGGGAAATAGCAGGCCGCGACCGCGACTACCAGCAAGACGGCGATCGCGATCAGAGGAACCTTCGGGTCTCCCGGAGCGATCCCGTATAATGAACCACGTAGCAAACGCACCACGGCGACTGACCCGGCGACGCCAAACAAGAGACCCAATATCGGGAAGACCATGCCCTCGCCGATTACCAACCGCAGAATCGCTCCCGGCTCGGCCCCAAGCGCCAGCCTGATCCCCATTTCTCGGGTCCGCTGACCGACTGCAAACGACACTACCGAGTAGACCCCGGCCGCGGCCAACACCAGCGCGAGCAGGGCCAATCCCCCGAACACCGCGGCATCGAAGCGCTGCCGTCTCCACGAGCCGCCGATCTGATCTTTCAGGGTCTGGAGCTCGACCAGCGGCAGGTCCCGATCGACCCCGGCCACGGCTTGCCGAATCCCGCCGACTACCTCGAGCGGATTCCCCTCGGTCTTCACCAGCACTACTCGTGACGAGTAGGTGAACTGCTGATAGGGCGTGTAGAAGCTGGAGCGGTTGTCCCGCACATCCAGCGGTTCGTATACCACGTCGCCCACAATCCCGACGATCTCGGCGCTGTTCTCGCGGGAGTCGAAGCTGCTCCCGCCGCCGAACCAGATCCGTTCTCCAATCGGATCGCGATCGGGCCAGAAGCGGCGAGCCGCAGTCTGGCTGATGATGGCAACACGGGGACTTCCGTCCCGGTCGCCGTCATTGAAGAGCCGGCCTCGAAGCAGCGGCACACCCAGAACCTGGAAATGGTCCGGTCCGATGTAGTGCCGCAGAATGGATGGAGCATCCTGGGGGGTTGCAGGGGGATGGCTGGCAATGATCAGTGTGCTCCGAGCCGAACCGCTCACCGGCGCCCCGCCATCCACGCTGACAGCTTCAACCCCGGGCACCGCGGAGATGGCGGCGAGGATCCGGCTCAGAAAGGCAGGGGCTTGTTCCGCTGGAACCCGGGCCTCCGAAGGCCGCAGCCAGAAAGTCAGCACCCGGTCGGCCTTGACGCCCAGATCGGTGGTCATCATCCGCCGGAAGCTGTCCACCAGAAGCCCTCCGGCGACCAGCAGCATCACAGCCAGCCCAGCTTCAGCGGCAACGATCATCCCCCGCAGCGAAGGCCGGCGGAGGCTGGCCGCCACTCGGGAGGCTCCGGCCCCATCCCGAAGGAAGCCGAGGACGGCGGGACGAATCAGGGTCAGGAGGGGAGCCCAGCAGGCGAGCAGAGTTGTCAGCAGTGCGACGACGACTCCGAACCAGAGCACTCGAGGCCCAAATCCCGGTTCGCTGAACGGCGACAGACTGCCGTACATGCTGCGCGGCCCCCAGGCATCCGGAGGCAACTGAAGCAACGGAGCCAACAACCAGGCCAGGGCGGTACCGGCCAGGCATCCACTCAGCACCAGCAACGCGCTATCGGCCGCCAGGTGAAAGGCCCTGCGCCAGGTTGACCCGCCCATGGCGAGCAGAATTGCGGCCTCCCGCCGGCGCGCTACCGCCCGGCCCAACATCAGGTTGATCACGTTGGCGGTCGCCAGCAGGTGGAGCAGCACCGAGCCGGCGAGGAGCAGGGTCAGGGATCGGCGGGTAACCGGGTTCACCCGGGCATCGTTGAGCGGCACTGCGGCCGCGCTGACCGATTCACCCGGCTCGGCTTCCGGATCGGGAAGCTCCCGCCCGATCCGCTCGTAAACCAGGCGAACCCTTTCGTTTGCCAGTGCCGGGGTAACGCCCGGGTTCAGTCGAGCCACGGCGCTGATGAAGTACTGCGGCGTGGTCAGATACTCGGGATAGGTCAGCACCGGCGCCATCACCGGCGGGATCCAGAGCTCGGCTTGATTGGTCAGGCCTTTGAACCCCGCACCAATCACGCCAATGACTGTAAGGCTCTGACCGTTGATCCGAACTGATCGATTGAGCACTGCGGAGTCGGCCCCAAACCGGCGGAGCCAGAGTCCGTGTCCCAGGATCACCACCGGACCGCCGCCGGGAACCCTGTTCTCCTCCGCCGTGAAGGTCCGACCGAGAATGGGCTTTGCCCCCAGCAGTGAGAAATACTCGGGTGAAGCGATCTCACCGGGAACCGCTTCGGCCGAACCGTCGGCTGTCAGGGTCAGCAGAGTGGCCGAGTAGCTGGCCACCGAGGCGATGTCGGCGCTGAGCTCGCGGAGCAGCTGGATCTTCGGATAAGGCCACCTGCGGCGGGTCTCCACCTCCCGGGGATTGGAGTGAAGGGTATAGAGCATCACCAACCGGTCAGGTGCAGGGAACGGCGGAGACCGGAATAGGGTGGCGTCTACCTGACTGAAGGTGGTTACCAGAAAGGCGGAACCCAGGGCCATCATCCCGAAGAGGGCGAGGGCGTAGCCCGGAGCTCGGCGGAACAGCCGGAGGATGTTCATGCTGCTGTGATGCTGGTGGTCTCCGGTTGGTTTAGATCCCTGGAAAAACGACCAGTCACTGAGTTGTCGCTGGGTTGATGCAGCCGGCGAAGGTTACAGACCGTATTAACCGCAGAGGCGCAATGGCGCAGAGGGCCGCAGAGGGCGATGCGAACTTCATATCTGAGCGAGTTATTGGTGCGGCCATAGAAGTGCACCGGTTTCTCGGTCCCGGATTGCTGGAATCTGTTTATGAAGAGTGCCTGGCCCACGAATTCAAACTTAGGGAGTTGCGGTACCGGCGCCAAGCGGGCATTGGGTCCAAATACAAAGGCGTCGAACTCGGTCTGGCCTTTAGAGTGGATTTTGAGGTAGAAAACTCTGTGCTAGTTGAACTCAAGGCCGTTGAAGCATTCCAGGAGGTTCATACCGCTCAGTTGTTGACCTATCTTCGATTGACCAACCGTCACCTTGGGCTTCTCATCAATTTCAACGTTCCGGCGCTTTGGCGTGGCGTAAAACGAGTTGCAAACAACTTGTAGCCTCTGCGGCCCTCTGCGCCTTTGCGCCTCTGCGGTTAATACGAACTCAACCCGACGAACCGGGCCTGAACACGCCCCAGGTATCCCTCAAAGCATCGGAGATTTCACCAAGCGTGGCACGGGCGCGTACAGCTTCGATGATCGGGGGCATCAACGGAGCGCTCCCGCCGGCCGCGGATTTTACCGTCGCCAGCGCAGCGGCCGCCCTGGAAGCGTCTCGCTTCCTCCTTACCTCGGACAATCTGTCCTTCTGCCGCTTCGCCAGTGCAGAAAAGTCGGGCCGGGCAATGACAGGAGGGGGCGAATCGTCGGTGAATCGATTGACTCCCACCACCACCTGAGTCCCGTCCTCCTGGGCCTTCTGCTGGCGATAGGCACTCTGGGCAATCGCATCCTGGAACCAGCCCCGCTCAATGGCCTGGGCCGCACCGCCCAGTTGATCCACCTGCTTCACGATTTCGAGTGCTTCCGCTTCGATTCGGTCGGTCAGCGATTCGACATACCAGCTGCCGGCCAGAGGATCCACGGTATTCCCCAGACCGCTCTCGTAACCCAGAATCTGCTGAGTCCGAAGCGCCAGGGTTGCCGCTTCGGCGCTGGGAAGCGCCAGGGCTTCATCGTATCCATTGGTGTGCAGCGACTGGGTACCGCCCAGGGCAGCGGCCAAGGCCTGCACCGTGACCCGCACCACGTTGTTGAGTGGCTGCTGGGCCTGAAGAGTGACCCCACCGGTCTGGGTGTGGAACCGGAGCCGGCAGGTCTGATCATCGGCGTTGAAGCGTTCCCGGGCCAGCCGGGCCCACAGCCGGCGAGCCGCCCGGAACTTGGCCGCCTCCTCGAAGAGATCGTTATGAGAGGCGAAGAAGAACGAGAGCCGAGGGCCGAAGCGATTCACCTCGAGACCGGCCGCCACCGCACGGGTCACGTACTCGATGGCGTTGGCCAGGGTGAATCCGACTTCCTGGCCTGCGGTGGCACCCGCTTCCCGCATGTGGTAGCCGCTGATCGAAATGGGATTGAAGTTCATCCCCTCGTCGGCCACAAAGCGGAACAGTTCAACCGCCAATCGGAGTGAGGGTGCCGCGGGAAAGATGTAGGTCCCCCGGGCGATGTACTCCTTGAGTACGTCGTTCTGCACCGTGCCCTGCAGCTTCTTTCGATCGACCCCCTGCTCCTCTCCCACCACCACGTACATCGCCAGCAGGATCGCGGCGGTGGCGTTGATGGTCATCGAAGTGGAGACCTGGTCCAGCGGAATCTGACGGAAGAGGTCGTGCAGATCCTCCACCGTATCTACCGCGACTCCGACTCGGCCGACCTCTCCCTCCGCCATGGCGTGATCGGAGTCGTAACCCATTTGAGTGGGGAGATCGAAGGCGGTACTCAGGCCGCTCTGGCCGGCAGCCAGCAGGTGGCGGAACCGCTGGTTAGTCTCTTCGGCGGTACCGAAGCCGGCATACTGGCGCATGGTCCAGAGCCGGCCGGTGTACATGGCGGGGTAGACGCCTCTGACAAACGGGAAGACCCCAGGCGGGCTCAGCTCGCCTTTCCAGTCCTGGGGCCCATAGAAAACTTTATCAGACATAGGGACCGAGTACCGAGTACCGAGTGGACGGGGGAGACGAAAATCGACTCATGGAGTAACTCGGTACCCGGTACTCGGTACTCATCATCCTTCCCCCAGCTTCCGCAGCGTATCCGCCACATAGCCCACGTCTTCCCGCGACCCGATCACCAGCGGAGTCCGCTGATGCAGCTCGGTGGGCTGGATGTCGAGAATCCGTCTGGTACCGTCGGTCGCACTGCCGGACGCCTGCTCGGCGATGAACGCCATTGGGCTGCACTCATAGAGCAGGCGCAGCTTGCCATTGGTGTTCTTGGTATCGGCCGGGTACATGAAGATTCCGCCGGCCAGCAGATTGCGGTGGAAATCGGCGACCAGAGAACCGATGTAGCGGCTGTTCTTGCCCTTGATCTCGTCAGGGCGATCGCCGTGAAGTCCGCGGACTGCCCATTGAATCCCCTTGCTCCAGCGGGCGAAGTTGCTCTCGTTGACGCTGTAGTATCGTCCGACTCGGGGAGTGGTGATCCTGGGGTGGGAGAGGAGAAACTCGCCGATCGAGGGATCCAGAGTGAACCCCGCGACGCCTTGGCCGGTGGTGTAGATCATCATCGTGCTGGAACCGTAGATGATGTACCCTGCAGCCACCTGCTTGCACCCCGCCTGCAGCACGTCTGCCAGGCTGCCCCGCCCTTCCATGCTCACCCGGCGATAGATGCTGAAGATGGTGCCGACCGCGCCGTTGGTGTCGATGTTGGATGAGCCATCGAGCGGATCGTACAGTACCACGTATTTGCCCACCGGGTAGTTATCCGGCACCGGAATCAGCGTCTCATCTTCTTCCGACGCCATCACACACACCCGGCCGGTGTGGTTGAGGGCGTTGGTGAGGGTATTGTTGGCGAAGATATCCAGCTTCTGCTGTTCCTCGCCCTGAACGTTGGTGGCCCCGGCGCTGCCGAGGATGTTGACCAGCCCGGCCCGCCGGATGCTGGCGGCAATGATCTTGGCCCCGAGCGCGATGTCGTAGAGCAGGTTGGAGAGTTCCCCCGTGGCCTCGGGGTATTTCTCCTCCTGGTCCAGGATGAAGCGTTCGATGGTGGTAACCATGGTAGCAGGCAGCAAGAGAGCCTCGTAGAGTTGATTCAGTTTTTTCGTGAGACCTAAGACGTGAGACGTTGTTTGCCGATCACTGAATTCCGTCTCAGGTCTAACGTCTCACGAATCTAGAGCTTCGATTGCGAGCCCTGACAGTGAATCCCAGACTGTCGATGGCAACCTCGACATTTCCATCTTCGTCGGTTCGCCAGAGTGAAATCCCGTCAGCTTGAATCCGGTCGACTACTTCCCGATGGGGGTGACCGTACTTGTTACCCTTGCCGCTGCTGATCACCGCGACCTCGGGCCGCAGTTCTTTCAGCCAGGGCTCTCCGGTGGCCGATCGGGAGCCGTGGTGCCCCACCTTCAGCAGATCGATCTTGCCGATCTTCCCCGCTATCCATCGTTCGGCCGGCAATCCGGCGTCACCCGGGAAGAGGGCCCGGAATCCCTGATACTCGACCAGAATCACCGCGCTGTCTTCGTTGAGATCCTCCTGCCATCCGGGCCAGGTCGAGTCCGGGTGCATCACGGTGAAGCGCACCCGGTCGAGCTCGAAGGACTGTCCCGCCCGGGCCGCGCGCCAAGGCACCTCGTGGGCTTCCAGCTCACCGAGCCATCCGGAATACAGCGGGTCGGCGACCAGATCGGCCGGTTCCAGCACCTGGCCGGTGGGATAGCGGTCGATGACCGCCGGCAGTCCACCGAGGTGATCGGCGTGCGCATGGGAAAGCAGGACGAGATCCACCGTACTGGCACGGTGGCGCTCGAGAAATGGGACCACGACGCGACGGCCGGCATCCCACCCGTCGCCCACCGGTCCACCATCGATCAGAACCCAGTGCCCGCCCGGTGTATGCAGCACCGCCGCGTCGCCCTGTCCTACGTCGAGAAAATGTAACGTGAGCCCGGTATCGACGTCAGCGCCGCGGATTCCATCGGCAAGAAGCAGGATCCACGAGGCCGCCGCGAGCGCCAGGGCCCAACGCCGCACCGCCTCCCAGCGGCTGTTATGCCCCGAGATTCCCCAGCCCGTCACCGCGATTACCGCGAACCACGGAAGTGCGGAGCGCGGCTCGGCCGGCGTGGCGATCGCCGCGCCGGCCCAAGCCCCACCCCACCAGGCAACTTGATCGAGCAGACCGAGCAACGCACCGGACGCGGCGGCAAGGGGAGGCGCCAGCGGGGGAAGAATCGCTGCGGCGAGGAGACTCAGCAGAATCCCCGGGACTGCTACCGCGGCGAGAGGGATCGCGAGGAAGTTGAGACCCAGCCCGGCGAGGGAGACCGTGCCGAACATCGCCGCCGTGATCGGTGCCGTGGCCAGGGTGGCCCCGACGCTCCCGGAGAGGGTTCTCCAGAACCACCCGGTACCCAGAGCCCGGTCACTCCATCGAGTCGCGAGCAGCGCCCCGGTGAGGGCCCCGGCAGAGAGCCAGGCTCCCGCATCGAACACCGCCCACGGATCGAAGAGCAGCACCAGGAAGCAGGTGGCCGCCAGGAGCGACAGCGACAGGACGTGGCGCTGTCGCAGATGAAACAAGGCAGCCAGCGCCGCCAGCAGTGCCGCCCTGGCGGCCGGCGGCGGCCAGTCGAGGAAGAGTACGTAGAGACCGGCGACTGCCGCGGCAACGATCGCGGCCCGGGGGGCATTCAATCCCAGCGCCCGGGCCAGGAGCACAATCCACCCGACGATCACCCCAACGTGAAATCCCGAGATCGAGAGAATGTGAACCAGCCCGGCACGGGCGTAACGATTCTTGAGCTCCGGCGTCATCGCCCCGCGACGATTCACCACCAGTGCATCCACCGTCCCGGCCCGATCGCCGTACAACCGCCGCATAGTGACCGCCAGCCAGGTCCGGACCCGGGCGACGACACTCCCATCATTCCCCCGCAGCTGATACTGGCTGACCAACAGGATCCCGTCGGGTCTGGTGCTCTCCTCTCTCGGCAACCACCGGCCTTCAACGTTGAGCACCGCCCCTGCCTCCAGCGTCGCCCCGGCCGGCCATTTCGCCGCCAGATCTCCGGTGCAATTGCGGAGGAGCGGCTTGGCCCGGGCCAGTCTCGCATCCGGCAGCACTGGTTCAACCAGCGACAGCTCCAGTCGAACTGACCCCGGGTCGATGCCGGCGGCACAGCGGTGCCGGTCCGATTGCAGAGCCAGGCTGCCGCTCAACAGTCCCGGCAAGGCCACAGCGGCAACAAACCCCGCCAGCCCTTTTCGATCGAGGACGGCAACGGTGACAAGGACCAAAAGGACGAGACGATAGTCCCAGAAATGCGAGAGGCCGGTCGCGAGACCGGCCCCGTAGCCGAAGAGCAGCAGGTATGACGGTCGCGGCGTCACCCGCCCCGTTTACTGCGCTCGCATCGGGGCGCCAGGTTCACCTTGCGAAGTCCTTCGAGAATGGCCACATCGATCGACGCCCGGGCCTGATCCTTTTCCAGGTTGATCCCGGTCACGATGGTCCCTTCCAGCCCGACCACATATCTCGGCGGCAAGCGGTTCAGAGCGTAGACCAGCACATCCAGCCGGCAGGTCTCGCAGCCGCAGAAATCGGGATAGTGGCCGACGATATGATCGTAAGCCTCTGAGGCGTGATCCTCGATCAGATTGCGGAGTCCAGTGGTATTCATGCCAGCACCGCCAGCTGGGGTCGAATCACAGTACCAGTGAATGTCGAACCGGTCGTGCCGCTCAACTGTACTTGATGGTACTCACCCGCAGCCGAAGGCGGGAGATCGACCAGCACCATGAGGTTGGTCCGGGTCCGGGCCAGCATCAGGTCGCCCCGGCGGGCCGGACGCTCCACCAGCACCTCTTCAGTGCGGCCCACCCGTGCCAGATTCTTACGCCGAGCCTGGGCCCGAACCAGTTCAATCAGCCGCTCCAGCCGGTCGGCGGCGACCGCCTCGTCGACATGATCCTTGAGCCGAACCGCCGGGGTGCCATCTCGAACCGAGTATCGGAAGGTATAGGCATCGTCGAAAGCGGCCGCCTCTACCAGGCTCAGTGTCTCCTCGAACTGCTCCTCAGTCTCGCCGGGGAATCCGACGATGATGTCGGTCGAGAAGGTGATCCCTGGAATAGCATCCCGGAGCCGGGCCACTACCTCGAGATACTGCTCCCGGGTGTACCTCCGCAGCATCCGCTTCAGCACCACATTCGAACCGCTCTGCACCGGCAGGTGCACGTGCTCACAGACGGCCGGCACCTCGGCCATCGCTTCGATGACCCGATCGGTGAAGTCGGTGGGATAGGGGCTGGTGAAGCGGAGCCGCTTGAGCCCTTCCACCGCCCCGGCTGCCCGAAGCAGATCGGCGAAGTCATGACTGCCGTCGTGATAGCTGTTGACCGTCTGCCCCAGCAGGGTGACCTCGGAGGTCCCGCTTCGAGTCAGTTTGCCGACTTCCGCCACCACATCGGCCAACTTACGGCTCCGCTCCGGCCCGCGGGTATACGGAACGATGCAGAAGGTGCACTTGTAATCGCAGCCCCGCTGGACCGTGACGAAGGCACTGGCCCCGTTTTCCCGGCGGGCCGGCACATCCTCGTAATGCTCCCACGACCTGAATTCGGTATCGGCGGTCCGGTCGCCGCTGCTGGCCTGGGCCACCAGACTGCCAAGGTTCCGGTAGGCGTCAGGGCCGGCCACCAGGTCCACCTTGGGGACCCGCTCCAGCAGCTTGGGACCCAGACGCTGGGCCATACATCCGACCACACCGAGCACACCGCCCGGCCGCTTGTAATGCTGCAGCTCTCCCAGCCGGCCAATGACCCGCTGCTCGGCGTTGTCCCGTACCGCGCAGGTGTTCACCAACATTACATCGGCGCCCTCGGGCGACTCCACCTGGACGTAGCCTTCGCGCTCCAGCGCGCCGAGCATCAGCTCGGTATCGGCGACGTTCATCTGGCAGCCGTAAGTCTCGATGTAGAGGCGCTTCATGCTCTTAAGGATGGACCATAAAATGGGATAGGACAAGACGGTCGAGACGGTCGGGACGGTCCACTCAATCAGCCGACGTTCCTTGGGCTGCGATTACTTGACCGTCTCGCCCGTTTTGACCGTCTCGAGCTTTTCAGCGTCGAGCTTCTCCATACGGCCGGATCGAGAGCCCGAGCAGCAGGGTGAAGGCTTTCTCTTTGTAGCCGTCGTTCTCGGTACGGAAGGCTTGCTCCAGCGTAAGGTCCACCCCGCCGCGCTCCTGGGCAAACCGAGTCCCGGTCCCGGCCGAAATAGTCCATTCCTTGGGCTTGGCACCAGCCAGAACCGGGAAGGGCAGCTCGGCGTAGCGAACTCCCAGCCGGAGCGGGAGCTTGGTGGGACGGCGAAGATTGCGAGTTATCTCGCCACCGGCATTGAGCTCGAGGGTATTCCGCGAGCCGACCCCGCCCTGAGCCAGCAGATCGCTGTTGGCGCCCGACCAGGTCCGGTAGGTCCCCGACAGGGCGAAGGTCAGCCGGCGGGAAGCCCGGACCTGGGCTCCTCCGCTGAAGGTATACGGCAGGTCCACGTTGAAGATGTGAGTCGAGTCGAGGTCCACTTTGGCCTTGGTATCGGCCCGGACCATCGCCGCCAGCTTCACGCCGGGAGTCAGCTGATGGGTGATGCCCAGCGAAAAGCCGATCCCGTGATACGACATCTCGGCGGTCTGCCGGATGGCGATGAAGCTGCTGTCCGCGAAATGACGCCGGGCGTCCATTCGGCTCGACCCGGTGATGAAATGGAATCCGGCGCCGATTCCGGTCTTGCTCCCCAGCAGAAAGCCGGTGGCCAGCCGGATCTCGCTCATGCCACCCAGCGAACTCAGGGTATCGGTGACTTCGACGTCGTTGCCCCTGATATGCTCGATCCCGGTGGACGCCAGCCGGAAGTCGCGGTCGGCGTAGCTGCCGATCGAGATATTGACCCCGACCCGGGTGCCCGGAATCGGCCCGCCCACGTACATCAGCGGGAAGCGGGTCTCGCGGAGCGAAGCATTGCCGCCGGGGGTTTCCCACCGGCGCCGGCTGGGCGCCAGTACGAAACCCGCGGTCACCGCAGTCTGGGTGGCGAGTGAGGCGGGGTTGAAATCGCTCTCCGGATCGAACAAGGCGAAGGATCCGCCGGTCGCCCGGGTTCTGGGGGTCAGCGGCCGGCCCGGCAGGCCCAGCCCCCGAACACCGAACATTGAAGATTGGGCTGCCAGTTCTACCGGTTCGCTCATCGCCAGCCCGACGAGCACCACCGCTGCCATCAATCGAAGTGGTTGCACGTCAGGGCTGTCCGAAGGGGAACTTGAGAGCGTAAGTCACAATGATCCTGGGCACTGCTCCCGGGGTTCGGGAAGAGCCGACTATGATCCGGCTGAACGAACTGGTCTCGGGAATCAGCGAGAGATGCAGCACCGGTGGAATCGGCTGGGCCCCTTGCCAGCTGGTGAGTTGCTGGCGCACTTCCACCCCGATCGTATCGGTAACGCCCGGGAGTACCGGCTCGGTGGTCACGAAGCCCAAGTTATCCAGCGTGGGGCTCTTGCCCCCAAAGTCGGCCAGCACCGGCCGAACCGAGATGAACGCGGTGTCCTCCCCCAGGCCTTCGATAGGCGCGGGAGGGATCAACTGGAGCGTCGCCCGAATCAGAGTGGCCGAATCCTTGAGCAGTGCCGGCCAGGGGAACCGGACGATGCTGCGGGCGCTAGGCGCTCCGCCCACGGTCAGCAGATCAGGATCGACCGTCGCAGGAGTGGGCGAGACGTAGGTGTTGAACAGCACACCCGGCGTGATCACTCGGGCCGGCTTGGTCGTGTCGCCGGTGACCAAGGTGACGTAGTTGATGAAGGAAGGTCCGGAGCTCCCGGCCGAGACCCCGCCGATCCTCACGCCGGTTCCCTGATCGGCTCGGATCTGGACCCCCAACGCCAGGATTGCGCTGTCTCCCGCGGGGATGCTCAGCTTGCTGGTATCGGCGCCGCTGTAGACCACCCGGAGCCGCTTGGTCACCACCGAATCGTCCACCGCGAAGCTGTCGACGATGTTGCCCGGGATGAAGGCCCCGTCGATCGCGGCAAATGTGGTGGTGGAGTCGATGGTGGCGGGCAGACGGTACAGATAGAGCTTGAGACCGTGCACCGTGGTGTCGCGGTAGCCCAGGGTGAGCTCGAGCGCCAGCGAGTCGAAGGTGTAGCCCCGGCTGGTTCCGTTCAGCGTCAGCGAGTCGGTCCGCTTGGCAAAGCGGTAGGCCGCGCGATACTCCCCCACCGGGAAATTGTGCGAAACCAGGAGAGAAGTCCCCTGACCGGCCTTGAAGTAGCCGACAAAGGCGCTGTCTCCATCGGGCAGAGCGAACAAGGTGTCTTCCCGGATATCGTACTCTCCGGGGCAGAGCTCGGGGCATTCCGCCGGCGCCGCCAGTTTCTCCTGGCAGGCGGCCATCAGCAGCAGAGCGGCAATGCGAATCAGCGATCGGGAACGCGGCAAGTCGTATCTCGAGCGAACGTAGTATGAGTTGAAGAACCGGGATCAGGGACCAGGGATCGATCGGTGATCCCTGACTCCTGCCATCCCTAACTATTTGCCCAGCGACTCCGGGCCAAAGGCTTCCGGCAGCAGCTCTGCCAGGGTCCAGCGCCGGGATCCCTTGGGTCCGAATCCTTCCACCATCAGACCCAGCCCGAACTCGGCCAGGGCCTGACGGCAGGCGCCGCAGGGAGACACCGCCGGATCCGATCCGGCCACGATGGCGAGCCGGCGAAACCGTCGTGCCCCTCCGGCGATCGCGGCGGTCAGCGCAGCCCGTTCGGCGCAGAGGGTCACCCCGTAGGATGCATTCTCCACGTTGCAGCCGGAGAAGATCCGTCCATCCTCTGCCTCCAGGGCCGCACCCACTGCGAATCCGGAATAGGGGCAGTAGGCCTGCGCCCGCGCCGCTTCCGCAGCCACGCGCAGCTCATCAGCCATCCCAGATCTCCGCCAGGAAGGATCGGCCGGCAGGGAGCGGCGCGAGGCCGAAGAACTCCGCCAGCGTCTGGCCGACGTCCGCAAAGGTGTCTCGGACGCCGATGGGGCGGGCACCAACCCGGGGTCCCAGGGCAAGGATCGGCACCCGCTCTCTCGAATGGTCGGTGGAGGGGGTGGTCGGGTCGTTGCCGTGGTCGGCGGTAATTATAACCAGATCCTGCTCCCGAACCGGCTCCAGCAAAGCCGGCAACGCGGCGTCCAGTCCCAGCAGCCCACGGTGAAAACCTGGAACGTCGTTCCGATGGCCCCAGGTCTGATCGAACTCGATCACATTGGCGAACAGGAAGCCCCGAGACATGGTCCTGAGGGCGGCCCTGATCAGGCTGTAGGCCTCGCCGTTCGTCGCCGTGTGAATACTGGTGATGCCTCGGCCCGCAAAAAGGTCGTCTACTTTCCCCACCCCCACCCGGGGAATGTGGGCCTGCGCCATTCGGTCCAGCAGAGTGTCACCGGGAGGCGGCAGACTGTAGTCTTTGCGCCGTTCTGTCCGCTTCCATGCACCCACACTACCTGAGAACGGCCGAGCGATAACTCGAGACACACCGTCAGGCCCCGTCAGAAGCCCCCGGGCGGTCTGGCAGGCCCGGTACAGTTCCTCAACCGGAATCAGCGACTCGTGGGCCGCCAACTGACAGACGCTGTCGGCCGAGGTGTAGAGGATCCATTTGCCGGTGGCCAGATGCTCCTGGCCCAGCTCATCCAGGATCGCGGTGCCGGAAGCCGGCTTATTGCCCAGGATCCCCCGGCCGGTTGCTTCGGTCAGCGCCGAGACGAAAGACTGGGGGAATCCACTGGGATAGGTCTTGAACGGCCGGTTGAGTGTGAGGCCGCACAATTCCCAGTGTCCGGTGGTGCTGTCCTTCCCCGCCCCGGCCGGCAGGGCAACACCGTACGCTGCGCTCGGCTGGTTTACCGCCTTGACGCCCGCCAACGGAGCGCAACAGCCCAGTCCCATCCGTTCAAGATTGGGGAGATTCAGCCCCCCGACCGCACGGGCCACATTGCCCAGGGTGTCGCTGCCCGCATCACCGTACTGGTCGCTGTCGGGCGCTGGCCCAATACCGACCCCGTCGAGAACAATGAGCGCAGCTCGGCGGTCCATCGCGATGGTCACTGCACCGGCCCCGCCGGTTTCTCGGTGGAGACGAAGCGGAACCGGAGCTGAGTCAACGCCTGGGTGAGAAGCTGTTGCTCATCGGCAGTGAGATTGCCGCGGGTCTTCTGCTCCAGCATCCCCAGCGTATCGATGAGACCCCGAGCTACATCACGGGCCGACATCCCGCCGGGTATGCCGGCGGGGAGATTGCCGTTGAGGGCCTGATCGGCCTGAGCCGCGAGACCCACGATAAGCGAAGCCAGATGCTGATCCATGAAATCGGCTCGATGATTCAGGAAGATCGATCGTATCGCCGGGGGACTCGATTGCCGAGTCCGGTGAGCAACTCGTAGGTGATGGTACCGGCGTAACGGGCCTGATCGTCCAGGGAAACCAGCCCACCGTAGATGGTGGCCACATCACCCAGGGCCACCGGCTCCTCCACCGCCACCATGAGAAAGTCCATGGTGACTCGGCCGACGATCGGGACCACCTTGCCGTTCAGCTCCACCGATCCCTGGTTTCCCAGCGAACGGGGGATCCCGTCAGCATAACCGGCCGCAATCGTTGCCACGGTGGTGTCCCGCGGCGCGGTCCAGGTGGCGCCATAACTGACGGTATCGCCGGCTCGAACTGTACGAATCGCAGCAACCCGCGCTTTGAGCCGCAGTACCGTCTGGGGAGTGGTAGAAACTCCCGCCATGCCGCCGTAGAGAAAAATCCCCGGACGGACCAGGTCTCCGGCGTACGTCGGGCCGGCCAGCGCGGCCGCACTGTTCGCCGCGTGCACCAGATGGGGACGTCTCGGCAGGACATCCAGCACTTGCTGAAACCGGCGCCACTGCCGGTGCACCGATGCGGGATCGCTCTCGGCCGAGTGAAAGTGGGTGAAGATTCCCTCCCACCCACCGGCCTGCTGCAGTTGCTCGCGCCAGGCTGAGTCACCGTTCCAGCGGAACCCGCAGCGCGCCATCCCGGTATCGATCTCGACCTGAAACGGCGGAGCACCGGATTCGCGAAGCCACGCCTTGAGCGCCTCCATATCGCCGATGGCCGGTCGCAGGGCGTGGGCGCGATAGCGCGGAATCAGCGAGGGATCAAGCGGCGAGAAGACCACGATGGGCCGGGTGACACCGCCAGCGCGGAGCTCTGCGCCCTCTTCCACTGTGGCCACACCGAAGCCCCACGGATCGAGCACTTCGAGGGCCCGGGCGACAGGAAGGGCGCCCAGTCCATACCCGTTGGCCTTGACCATTGGGAGGAGCCGGGCGCCCGAGATCCGGGCGACGGTTCGGGCATTCTGGACCAGTGCGCCCAGGTCCACATCGCCCCAGACCCGCGCCGTTTCATGCGGAATTGACGTCATGCGCAAGCGGCGGGTATGATACCGGCCGAGGAGGATAAATGCAAGACAATTCAGCGCTTGGACGTGCTCAGGCGATGGTCAGAGACCTGCGAATGCGGTGTCCCTGGGACCGGGTCCAGACCCGGGAAACCATTCGCCCCTACCTGATCGAAGAGGTGTTCGAACTGGATCACGCCATCTCCCAGGGCGACCCCGCGGCGATCCGGGAGGAAGTGGCGGACCTGCTGCTCCACCTGGGCTGGCAGCTGGTGCTGGGTGAGGAACGGAAGGAGTTCACCGCCGATTTGGTGGCCGAGGATCTCGAACGAAAGATGCGACGCCGCCACCCCCACCTCTTTGAGCTCGGCCCAGCCGAAAAGTGGGCCAACCTCAAACGCAAAGAGAAACGACAGGGGGTACTGGACGGGTTGCCACCGGCGTTGCCGAGCCTGCTGATGGCGTATCGGCTGCAGGAACGGGCGGCGGGAGTGGGATTCGACTGGCCTGATACTGAGGGGCCGCTGGCGAAGGTCTACGAGGAGCTGGCGGAGGTGGAGGCAGAGTTGGCGGAAGGGCGGAAAGGCGGAAGAGCGGAAGGGGCGGAAAAGACGGACGGACGGACAGACGGACAGACCGGTGAACCGGTCCATCCCCCGGCTGACGAGAGGCTGGTCGACGAGATCGGCGATCTACTCTTCGCCGTCGTGAACCTGGCGCGGAAAGCCAGAGTTCAGCCGACTACGGCGCTGGATCGTGCCAACCAGAAATTCCGGCGCCGATTCGAAGGAATCGAGAAGCTGGCCGCCGCGCGGGGGATCGACGTGGCGACGGCGGGGCTGGAGGTCTTAGATCGACTTTGGGACGAAGAGAAACAGCGTGAAAAGTGAAAAGCAAAAAGTGAAAAGTGCCCCCTTTTCACATTTCACGTTTCACCTTTCACGCCTTATGGATAGAGACGGTGTATCTGTCGGGGGAAGGCAATCGTCTCCCTGATGTGTGGGAGGCCGCAGATCCAGGCCACCGTGCGTTCCACCCCGAGACCGAATCCGGAATGCACGAAAGTCCCGTAGCGTCGGAGGTCGAGGTACCACCGGTAGGCCTCGGGGTCGAGGTCCTGTTCCTTGATCCGGGCCAGCAGTCGATCGTAGCTGTCTTCCCGCTGTGACCCGCCGATGATTTCCCCGTAGCCTTCGGGGGCAAGACAGTCGTTGTTGAGCACCGTTCGAGGATCGTCCGGGTTCTCCTTCATGTAGAACGCCTTGACGCCCTTCGGGTAGTTGAACACAAAGACCGGGCGGTCGTACTGCTGGGCCAGCAGGGTTTCGTCGTCGCCGCCGAGGTCACTGCCCCACTTGAGGTCGGAGCCGAGCTGATTGAGCCGGGCCACGGCATCCGTGTAAGAGATCCGGTGGAACGGCGTCTTTACCCGTTCGAGTGGAGCGATGTCGCGCTCCAGTTCCTTGAGTTCTTCCCGCCGGCTCTCGATAGTCCGGCCGACGATGTAGCTCACAAATTCTTCCTGGAGCCGCATGTTGTCGTTCGAATCGTTAAAGGCTACCTCCGGCTCCACCATCCAGAATTCGGTCAGATGACGTCGAGTCTTGGATTTCTCGGCCCGGAAGGTCGGGCCGAAGCAGTAGACTTTCCCAAGGGCAGCGGCAGCGGCCTCGACGTAGAGCTGGCCAGTCTGGGCCAGATAGGCCTTGCCCAGGTCGAAGTACTCGGTGGCGAAGAGCTCCCCCGCCTGCTCCCCGATCGATCCGGTCAGGATCGGGGTATCAACCAGAATGAAGTTGCGCTCGTAGAAGAAGTCCCGGATCGCTTTGATCACCTCATTGCGGACCTTGGCAATCGCGACCTGGAGCTTGCTGCGGAGCCAGAGGTGGCGATGCTCGAACAGATACTGGGTCCCGTGTTCCTTGGGCTGAATGGGGAAATCGGGACTCTCGCCAATGACCTTGAGATCACTGACATGCATCTCGTACCCGCCAGGGGCCCGTGGCTCGGTCCGGACCACCCCGGTGAGAGCGACCGAGGTTTCCTGGGTGAGCGAGGGGAGCCGCTCCCACACCTCGGCGGGAACTTCCTTCTTGCTGACCACTCCCTGGAGCAGACCGGTACCGTCGCGCAGGACCACGAACGCGATCTTGCCGCTGGAACGGGAATGACTCACCCAGCCCAGGACCGTGACGGTCTGGTCGGTGTGTGCGGAAAGCGCTTCGATGCGGACGGTTGGCATGATGGATTCGAAAGGAAACGGCCAGGCCACAGGAGGGCGTGGAGTCTAGCGGCGCTCCTGTTGACCGTCAACGCGTGCGGCGCGGGCTATCGACCGGTCCCCGAGTTCGATCCGGGCGACCTGCAGAAGCCCCACGCCCTCGAGGGGACGCCCCTCACCCGGCTCTGGCGGAGCCGCCCGGTCCGAGGACCCAGCGCTCCGGTCGCGTCCGATTCAACCAACGCCTATCTGGGCGGCAGCGACCGCCGGGTGGTGGCGGTCGATCTCTCCAGCGGAAAGACCCGCTGGGCCGTACGGGTCCCAGGACCGCTGGTAGGAGGAGTGATCGAGAACGGCGACGTGATCTACGCCGCCACCGATCAGCCGGGCGGGAAAGTCTACGCCCTGCGGAAGGAGAGCGGCCGGCAGGAGTGGGCAACCAACACCGGCTACGTCGACACCCCGATGGCGCTGACCGATGGCCATCTGGCGGTCGTCAACCGCAAGGGCCAGATGATGGCGATCCAGATCTCCAATGGCCGGCTGGCCTGGAAGAAACGGATCCCCTCCAATCGGGTCGCGCCGGTGGTGCTCGACTCCGGCATCGTGATGGTGACTTCATATGACAGTCTTTACCGGATTCGAATAAAGGACGGCCAGGTAGAGCTCCGGAGAAAGGCTCCCGGCGTGGTAGCCTCTCCCTGGATCACGATGGGAGGGCTGCTGGTGGCCGGAACCGGCGATTCCACCCTGGTCGCGGTATCTCCTGACAGCCTCCGGGAGACTTGGCGCGTGCATCTGGATGCCCCTCTGCTCGTCTCCCCCGCAACTCAAGGCGATACCATCTACTGCGTCACCCGGGTCGGCTCGATTTACCGGGTCGAACCGGGGCCCGAACCGGTGGTCAATCAGATCCACTCACCGGGCTGGCCGGCGACCGGAACTCCGACACTGGTCGGACCCTGGGTCCTGGTTGGTGGAGCTGACGGAGCGCTGTACGGGTTCGATCGGGAGAATGGAGTGGAGGCCTGGAAAGTCGTGCTGGGACGTCCCTTCGAATTGCCGGTCTATCTCTTGTACGATGGGAGCTTCCTGGCGGTCGGCGGGCGAGGGGACTTGCATCGGATAACAAGATGAGAGTACCGAGTACCGAGTACCGCGTACTTACTGCAGTCATTCGGGGAACTCGGTACTCGGTACTCGGTACTCCGAAATGCTTGGCAGTGCTGTGGACGTTGCTGGTTTTGGCGAGCCCGTTAAGCGCCCAGAGCGATTCGTTGATGAGAAGGAGCAGCCCCTTCGCCGTGAAGTACGGCAAATGGGCCCTGGTTGCCGCGGCGATCGGGATGGGCATGAAGGCCGCAAGCGATCATGACGCTGCCGACCGGGCCTTCGACCGGCTGACCGCCTACTGCGATGGTCAGGCCCAGGGATGTCTCAAGGGTCCCGGAGGCAAGTATGTCGATCCGGTCGCGGAAGGGTACTACCAGAGCTCGTTGAGCAAGGACCGGCACGCACGGGGATGGCTGCTGGGCGGCGAAGTCACTCTGTTAGGCGCGGTGGGGCTGTTCGTCTGGGAACTGAGCCGGCCGAAGTCGCTGCCGAAGAACATTCCCTTCCAGCCGGAGCTGGAGTGGACGCCGGCCAGGACTCGGCTGATAGGGAGAGTGAGTTTCTAGTGGGCTAGTGGGCTAGTGGGCTAGTGGGCTAGTGGGCTAGTGGGCTAGTGG